>JBGAGP010000028.1:0-39670 GCA_044226685.1 Dongiaceae bacterium | reverse complement strand
GTTCACCGTCTCCACGTCGAAGCTCGGATAGTCGGTGAGGTCGATCAAGTCCTTCACGTAGTCGCCCTGGAACCAGATGGCGTGCTCGGCGTTCTCGATCTTCTCCTCCTTCGCGCGCCACTGGGCGCTGTTGGCCTGCATCTCCGCGAGGCCGGGCAGCTTGATGCGGCCGAGGATCACGTCGCGCGAGAACCACGCCTGCGCGTCGAACATGTTGAAGGTGTAGAACTGGTCCTGCATGCCGATGTAGTGCATCTGGGTGTTCGGCTCCCACACCACGCCGCGATAGAGATTGAGCGGCCACATCCGGTTCTCGGTCTTCAGCCGCAGCGAATCCGGCAGGAACGGGAAGTGATGCAGGTAACCGGTGCACAGGATGATGGCGTCGACCTCTTTCGAGGTGCCGTCCTTGAAATAGGCGGTGCGGTTCTCGACCCGCTGCAGCAGCGGCTTCTCCTCCCAGTTCGCCGGCCACTTGAAGCCCATCGGGCGCGAGCGGTAGCTCGTGGTGATCGACTTGGCGCCGTATTTGTAGCATTGCGAGCCGATATCCTCGGCCGAGTAGGAGCGGCCGATGATGAGGATGTCCTTGCCCTTGAACTCCATCGCGTCGCGGAAATCGTGCGAATGCAGGACGCGGCCGTTGAAGTTCCGGAAGCCCGGGAATTCCGGCACGTTCGGCGTCGAGAAATGGCCCGACGCCACGACCACGTGATCGAACTCCTCGGTGGAGACGTGGTCCTTGGTCAGTTCATGGGCGGTCACCGCGAATTTGCGCGTGCCCTCGTTGTATTCGACCCGGCGTACCGGCGTGCGGAAGCGGCACCAGCCGCGCACACCGGCCTTTTCCACGCGGCCCTTGATGTAGTCCCAGAGCACGGCCCGTGGCGGATAGGAGGCGATCGGCCGGCCGAAATGCTCGTCGAAGGTGTAGTCGGCGAATTCCAGGCATTCCTTGGGGCCGTTCGACCACAGATAGCGATACATGCTGCAATGGACCGGCTCGCCGAATTCGTCGAGCCCGGTGCGCCAGGTGTAGTTCCACAGCCCGCCCCAGTCGTCCTGCTTTTCGTAGCAGACGACCTCCGGGATCTCCGCGCCCTTCGCCGCCGCCGACTGGAACGCCCGCAACACCGCCGTCCCAGAAGGTCCGGCACCGATCACCGCAACACGCTTTTTCATGACGCCTCCCTGTTGCCATTCCGCGCTTCGACGTGAAGTCGCAACGCGCCTGTCGGTCGGCCGCGGACCCTGTTTGCGTCCGCCGCCGGCTGGTTCACCTGCCTGCTTCCAACCCCAGTGTTCTTATGGTCATAGACTACGCACGACCCTCAACCATTACAATGCCTGTTACGACCAATCCGGACCATAGGTGCAAAAGTGGTACCTCCGAACGGATCCTTTGCTCGCTAGGCCCTGACCCGCGTCTTGTCCGGATCATAGTGCGGGAAGCGCACCACCTTGGCCGGGATGCGCTTCATCCGGCCATCGAGCTTGCCAACTTCGACCGCGGTGCCGAGTGCCGCATGTGTCACGTCGAGCCGGGCCAGGGCGATGCTTTTCTTCAGGATCGGCGAGCGGGTGCCGCTGGTGACGACGCCGATCTGGTTGCGACCGATGAAGACGCCGTCGCCATGGGCGGCGATTTCGGTGTCGTCGAGGTCGAGGCCGACCAGGATACGCTGCGGATGCTCCTTGCGCCGGACCAAAGCTTCGCGGCCAACAAAGTCCTCGGTCTTGGTCTTCAGCGGCACGGCGAAGCCGATGCCGGCCTCGAACGGGTCGGTCTGGTCGCAGAACTCGTAGCCGTAGAAGATGAGCCCGGCCTCGATGCGCAGCATGTCCAGCGCCTCCAGCCCGCAGGGCGCGATGCCGTGCGGCTTGCCGGCCTCGTTGATGGCGTCGAAGACGGCGGGCGCGTCCTTGGGATGGCAGAACACCTCGTAGCCGAGTTCGCCGGTATAGCCGGTGCGCGAGACCAGGACCGGCGCCCCGTTGAAATCGCCGATGCGGCCGATGGTGAAGCGGAACCACTGCAGCTCGTCGATGCTGGCCTGCGCCGGCGGCGTCCACACCACCTGGCGCAGGATCTCGCGGCTCTTCGGGCCTTGGACCGAGAGATTGTGCAGCTGGTCGGTCGACGAGCGCACCCAGGCGCGCAAGGACAACTTCTCCGCCAGTTCGCGCAAGGCGAGGCCGCTCGCCTCGTCGCCGCCGATGAAGCGGAAGTTGTCGCGCCCCAGGCGGAAGATGGTGCAATCGTCCAGCATGCCCCCGGTCTCGTGGCACATGGCGGAATAGACCACCTGGCCTTCAGAGAGCTTGCGCACGTCGCGGGTGACCGCGCGCTGCAGCAGTGTCTCGGCATCCGGCCCCGTCACCTCGAACTTGCGCAGCGGCGAGAGGTCGATCATGACCGCACGTTCGCGGCAGGCCCAGTATTCGGCGATCGGCCCCTCGTTGTTGAAGCGACTTGGCAGCCAATAGCCGCGGTACTCGGTAAAGTTCCGCGTCAGCGCAGAAAGGCGCGGATGGAAGGCGGTTTCCTTGGTCATCTGGGGCTCTGAGTCCGGGGTCATACGGAAGGCCACGGCGCGCGAGAAGCGCTCCTCCTTCGGATAGGTGCGGATCTGGACCGGCGTGGGGTTCCAGCCATTGGCCGCGTCGATGTCGTCCGGGCAGGCGGAGGACACGCAGACCAGGTCGGTCAGCGCGCGGAACAGCACGAAGTCGCCGGGCCGCGACCACGGCTCGTCGAGATAGAGCACGTTATTGTGGTCGATGCCGGTGTTGTAGAACAGGTTGAGCGCCGCCCAGCCGCGGCGGCGCTGGATGCCGTAGGGCGCCAGCGCGTCGCTGAAATTGTCCGAGCAATTGGCGTGGCCCGGATAGCCCATGTCCTCGTAGTATTTCGCCGTGCAGGCCAGCGCGAAATTGTCGTGCCGCCCGCAGGTGTCCTGCACCAGCTCGACCAAAGGCTGGAAATCCTGGTCGAATACCTTGGCGAATAGTCCCGGGCCGGGATAGCCGCGCCCCAGCAGGGTGCGCGTCACCGTGTTGTCGAGGTCGCGCTCGATCCCCTTCTGCAGGGCGCGCGCGTTGAAGCAATGGAAGTCGGAACATTGCCGGCCGAAGCTGTCGATGATCTGGATGTAGTCGCCTTCCTTCACCTCATAGGCGCGGGCCGAGGCCTTCGGCACCTCGAAATCCAGGATCGCGTCGGCGAGGGGATCGGGCAGCCGAGCCACGTCGTCCGACCCGGGATTGGCACGCGCGATGCGGATTTCGATGTCCGTCGCGGTGTCCTGCCCCGCCGGCGCCATGGCGGCGCCCGGCGCGCCGACGACGAGCACGCCGGCCGCGCCGGCGACGAATTCCTGCCGCGCCCCGGCCGGGCTGTCGCCGCCGAAGAGGCGTATGGCGCCGCCCTGGCCCGGATCGAGGTTGCGCCGGCGCAATCCCGCAAGCAGCCTGCGGGCATCCGCAGTTCCACCGGCCAGGATGTCACGCAGCCCATCGGCGATGCCGCAGGCCTTGCCGCCGATCAGGCCGGGATCGACCCGCCCGCCGGCATCGGCGACGAGCAATTCGCAGGGTTGGCGACCCTCGAGGTCGATCACGGTGATGCGGTCGCCGGGCGCGATGGCGAGGACGGCGGCCCCGCCGCCGCGCACCAGGTAGCGCTCGGTGCCGGCTGGCAGATTGGGCTGGCGGCGATCGATCAGCATGGTCTGTCCCTTACTGACTGGGCCGTCCGGCGCCTCTCGCGCAGCGCATCCGCACTAACGCTGGCACCCGAAGAAATGCTATGAGATGGGCGGTTCCCGATCAACGACCAAAAGAACCGGCGATCGGGAATTGGTATGGATTGGTTGGGGTTCACGGGCTCGGATGCAGCAGGATACAGGATTGCACAACGAGGGCATCGACCCGCGGGAATTCCGCAGTGCCCTTGGCTGTTTCCCCACCGGCGTCACCATCATCACCACCCTGGACCCGGCCGGCAGCTGCGTCGGCATCACCGCCAATTCCTTCAACTCGGTGTCGATGGATCCGCCGCTGATCCTGTTCAGCCTGGGGCGCAAGGCGTTTTCCATGCGCGCCTTCCTCTCAAGCGACCATTTCGCGGTCAACGTGCTGAGCCTGGAGCAGGCCGAGCTTTCCGTGCGCTTCGCCAAGCCCCTGGAAGACAAATGGGCCTCGGTGCCATTCGAATCCTGGGATTCGGGTTGTCCGATCCTGCCGGCCTGCGCCGCCAATTTCGAATGCCGCACCGAGCATACCTATGACGGCGGCGACCACGTGATCTTCGTCGGCCGGGTGATCCGCATGCGCCACGACCCCGCGGTCAAGCCGCTGCTGTTCCACCAGGGCCAGTACCGGGCAGTGGATATCCAGAAGTGACCGGCGCCGAGGGCAGCAACGTCGTCCTGACCGAGGTCGCCGCACAGCAGCTGCGCGACGATTTCCTCGGCTGGCAATGCCGGTTGCGCCAGCTGTCGGTGCGCCAGGGCGGCGGACGGCCGTTCGACGGCATGCGCCCGCGCCTGCTCTCGCCCGCCGGCGACTTGCTGTCCAAGGGCGTCACCATCCTCATCGTCGAGCACGACCCGGTCAATTCCACCCGCCTGTTCGAGTTCCAGTGCAAGCGCACGCATGACCCGATCGAGCGCTACGACAAGATCCTGGAACTGCTGTCTTCCAGCTATTTCCAGCATCCAGGCAATTTCAGCGACGTGCTGACCGCCTTGTTCGGCGCCGCCTCGGACCTGCCGCCGGCCTTGCTCCATCTCGGCCGCTGCGTGCTGGAATTCGAGCAGTTCACGCAGGGCTACCGCCTGCCCTGCGAGGTGACGGAACTGGGCCAGGACCACCCCTTCTACCAGGCGACCTACTGGCACAACCACATGTTCAACCCGACCATGCCGCCCAACACGCGCATCCTGGCCTTCAAGCCCGACTGGCCGCATGCCAGCGAGTGGCGGACGGAGGGGTGACATCAAAACTGTCATCCCGGCCAAGCCGCGCAGCGGCGCAGAGCCGGGACCCATGCGGCCTAGTCTATTTCGCAATATCATCGAATAAGTCATCCCATTCCGGATTCTTCGACCGGATGAGCTCAATCTTCCACGCCCGAGCCCAGCGCTTGAGCTTCTTCTCGCGCTCGATCGCCCGCTCCACGTCGTCATGCTCCTCGAAATAGACGAGCATCTTGACGTTGTAGTCTTTCGTAAATCCTGGGACTGCGCCTTCGCGATGCTCTGAAACGCGTCGCACCAGATCATTGGTCACGCCAATGTAGAGCGTGCCACGCGGCTTACTCGCCAGGATATAGACCCAGTAAGCCACCTCGCACCCCCATTGTCATCCCGGGCAAGCGAAGTGCGACCCGGGACCCATGCGATGTTTCAGTCTAGCACTGATAGGTCGCATGGGTCCCGGATCAGCCTCGATGCGGCTGTCCGGGATGACAGTATGGGTAGGGCAAGCGCCTAGAACTTCTTGTACGCCCGCTTCAGGTCCCAGAGCGGGTGCTTCTTCGACATCTGGAACTTGATCAGCAGCTCGCGGGCCATCATGTCGCGGCCTTGCTGGTCTTCGGGCAGCTTCACGTCGGCCGGGATGGTGACCCAGCCGTTGACGTTGCGGTCGAAAATCGCCGGGCGGCCTTCCTCGTAGCCCATGTGGACGTCCTCGAGCCAGTTGAGGTCGTCCCAGCCCATCATCTCCATGTATTTGGTGAGGAAGGGCGTGACGCGCGAATAATCCGGCACCAGGTTCACATCGTAGCGATAGCCGATGTGCTGGCCGATTTCCTTCTCGCGCTTGCTGTCGAGGCCGGCGGCGTCCTTGATGAACTTGTCGACGTCCTGGGTCTTGCTGGTGGCCATGGGGCGTCTCCGTTAGTAGCGGGTCATTTCAGGACGGCCGACGGTGTGCTGGGTGCCGGCCAGCGGCACCATGGCCATGGCGGATGCCTCCATGGTCAGGGCCGCGAGATCTTCCGGTTCCAGCGAATGCACGTCGGTTTTGCCGCAGGCGCGCGCCATCATCTGGCATTCGATGGTGAGCGTGTGCAGGAAGTTGAAGACGCGCTCCGCCGCCGCGTCGGGGTCGAGCCGCTTGCGCAGCACCGGGTCCTGCGTTGCAACACCGACCGGGCAGCGGCCGGTGTGGCAGTGATAGCAATAGCCGGGCTCGACGCCGACTTCCTTCTCGTAATCGGCCTCCGGCGTGTCCTTGTTGCAGTTCAAGGCCATGAGCGCCGAGTGGCCGATGGCGATCGCGTCGGCGCCGAGCGCCAGCGCCTTCGCCACGTCGGAGCCGTTGCGGATGCCGCCGGCATAGACCAGCGAGATCTCGCCCGACATGCCAAGGTCGTCCAGCGCCTTGCGCGCCTGGCGGATCGCCGCCATGCCCGGCACGCCGGTATCCTCGGTCGCGAGGTGCGGGCCGGCGCCAGTGGAGCCTTCCATGCCGTCGATATAGATCGAGTCCGGGCCGCACTTGATCGCCATGCGCACGTCGTCATAGACGCGGGCGGCGCCCAGCTTGAGCTGGATCGGAATCTGGTGGTCGGTGGCCTCGCGGATCTCCTGGATCTTCAGCGCCAGATCGTCGGGGCCGAGCCAGTCCGGGTGGCGCGCCGGCGAGCGCTGGTCGATGCCGGCGGGCAGCGAGCGCATCTCTGCCACCTGGTCGGTCACCTTCTGGCCCATCAGGTGGCCGCCGAGGCCGACCTTGCAGCCCTGGCCGATGAAGAACTCGCAGGCGTCCGCCAGCTGCAGGTGGTGCGGGTTGAAGCCGTAGCGCGACTGGATGCACTGGTAGAACCACTTGGACGAATAGCGCCGCTCGTCCGGGATCATGCCGCCCTCGCCGGAGCAGGTCGCCGTGCCGGCCATGGTGGCGCCGCGGGCCAGCGCGATCTTCGCCTCGAAGGAGAGCGCGCCGAAGCTCATGCCGGTGATGTAGACCGGGATGTCGAGCTCCAGAGGTTTCTTGGCGCGCGGGCCGATGATGGTCTTGGTCAGGCACTTCTCGCGATAGCCCTCGATGACGAAGCGGGTCAGCGTGCCGGGCAGGAAGGTCAGGTCGTCCCAATGCGGGATCTTCTTGAACAGCGAGAAGCCCCGCATGCGGTAGCGGCCGAGCTCCGACTTGATGTGGATGTCGTCGATGACCTCGGGCGTGAAGATGCGGCTCTGGCCGAGCCGGCTGGTGTCTCGCTTGGCCTTCTTCACGGGCTGGCCCTGCGGCGCGACTTTCTCTTGCGACATGTTGCGGGTCCTTTCCTGTGAAGCCTTAGAGCACGATCTTCTTTTCAGAAGGCTCGAGGTTGTCGTAGTTCCAGAGCTGCTTGCCGGCGACGATCTTGGTCATGTTCTTGACCCCGTTCGGCGCCTCAAGCCCGTACATCTTCAGCTTGCGCTCCAGCCACTGCGCCTCGAGATCGGTCATCTCGCCTTCAACCGCGTCGACGCCCAGGCCGGCGATCTTGCCGCCGACATAGATGGTGCCGTCATACATGGAATCGCCGAGGTTCTTGCCGGCGTCGCCGAGGATGACCATGCGGCCGCGCTGCATCATGAAGCCGCAGAAGGCGCCGGCCCGGCCGCCGATCAGGATCGAGCCGCCCTTCTGGTCGATGCCGACGCGCGCACCCACGTCGCCCTTGCACACCAGGTCGCCGCCGCGGATCGCGGCACCGAAGGTGGAGCCGGCGTTCTTCTCGATCACCACCTTGCCGGACAGCATGTTCTCGGCACAGGACCAGCCGACGCGGCCGGAGATCGTGATGTTCGGGCCGTCGATCAGGCCGCAGCCGAAATAGCCCAGGCTGCCCTTGATGTGCAGATTGAGCCGTTGCAGCAGGCCGACCGCGACGCCGTGCTTGGCACCGGGGTTGTGCATGACGATGGTGCCGTTGCCGGCCTTCATCAGCTCGCGGAGCTTGAGGTTGATCTCCTTGGCCGACAGCGGCCCGGCGTCGAACTCGGCGCGCCGGTTGAAATCGACGTCATAGCCGTCGGGGTACAGGAAGTTCTCTTCCTCGGTGGGCGAGAAGAAACGCTGCTGGGTCTTGCCCGACAGCTTTTCCATGTGCAGGCCCATCTGCATCGAACGCTCAGCCATGAGTGGCCATCTCCCAGAACTTGGGCCTGTCGCGGCCCCTACGCTTGAATTCCTCGCGGGCGGCCTTACGCCCGCGCCTCGGCCTTCCACACCCGCACTTCGCCCTCGTACGGATCCCAGGTGTCGATCTCGTGCGGGAACACGCTGCGGATCGCCACCTCTTCCGAGGCCAGCGCGATGAAGTCGTCGCTCTCGTAGAGCACCATCGGCTTGGCGGCCATCACGTCCTTGGCCATGCCCAGCGAATCCGCAGTGGCGACCAGATAAGTGAACACGCCGTCGAGCTCGTTGATCGAATCCCGCATCGCGTCCTCGAGCTGCGAGCCGCGCTGCATCTTGTCGGCCAGATAGACCGCGATGAGCTCGGAATCGCAATTGGACATGAAGCGGTGGCCGCGATGCTCCAGCGCCCGGCGGCCCTTCCAGTAATTGGTCAACTGACCGTTATGCACCACCGAAACATCGGCGAACGGATAGGCCCAGTAAGGATGCGCCGAGCGGATATCGACATCGGATTCCGTCGCCATGCGGGTATGGCCGATGGCATGCGTGCCGACGAAGCCATTCAGATGGTACTGGTCGGAGACCGTGGCCGCGTCGCCCAGATCCTTGATCAGTTCCAGGCCGAGCCCGAGCGAAAGAATCTCCGCGCCTTCCACATCCTCGATGTAGTCGGCCAGCTTGCGGCGGTCGCCGTCGAACGCGATCCGGTAGCGGAAGGCGTATTCGGTCGCATCCTCTTCCTTCAGGATCTTGGCGCCGAGTTCCTTCAGCCGCTTGTCGACCTCGGCGCGACGGTCCTTGACCTGCTGATGGATGTCGAAGCCCTTCTTCATCTCATCCTGCTCGGCGACTTTGAAGCGCAGCATGAGCTCCTGGCCATGCGGCTTGCCGTAGAGCGCGAAGCCGGTGGAATCCGGTCCACGATGCTTCAGCGACTTCAGCATGTTGGTCATTTCGGTACCGACGTCGCCGGTCTTGCGGCGATGAATCAGTCCAGCAATTCCACACATAACTCATTCCCTCCGTAATAGGGCTCTCGATCTCAGGGCAGGATGTCCCAATATTGCTGCAGGTCCCAATTGGTGACGGTGGCGTTGAACTTCTCCCACTCGTCACGCTTGTAGTGCATGAACACGCGGTACATCTCGTCCGGCATGGCGCGCTTGATGACCTCGTTCTTTTCCAGAGCGTCGAGCGCCTCGCCCAGCGACATCGGCAGCTTCTGCACCTTCTTGCCGGCCTTCATCGCCTCGTAGATGTTGCGCTCTTCCGGCTCGCCCGGGTCCATCTTGTTGGTGATGCCGTCGTCGAAGGCCTGCAGCAGGGCCGCGGCCATCAGGTACGGATTCACCGCGGCGTCGACCGAGCGGTATTCGAAGCGGCCGGGCGCCGAGATGCGCAGCGCGCAGGTGCGGTTCTGGTAGCCCCAATCGGCATAGACCGGCGCCCAGAAACCGGTATCCCACAGGCGGCGATAGGAGTTCACCGTCGAGGAGCCGATGGCGGTCAGCGCGCGCACGTTCTTCACCACGCCGCCGATGCAGTTCAATCCGATCGGCCCCGGCTTGGCCTGGCCCTTCAGCGGCATGAAAGTGTTCTCGCCGCCCTTGCGGTAGGTGAAGGCGCCTTCCATGCCCGGCAGCGACTTGCCGTTGCCCAGCGGATTGACCGTCTCCTCGCCGCCCTTCCACAGCGACAGGTTGTGATGGCAGCCGCTGGCCGAGACACCCATGAAGGGCTTCGGCATGAAGCAGGCGATGATGTTGAACTCGCGGGCCACCTGGGCGCAGATCTGGCGATAGGTGGTGAGGCGGTCCGACGTGCGCAACGCGTCGTCGAACATGAAGTTGAGTTCGAGCTGGCCCGGCGCGTCCTCATGGTCGCCCTGGATCATGTCCAGGCCCATGGCGCGCGAATACTCGATGACCCGCAGGAAAACCGGGCGCAGCATCTCGAACTGGTCGATGTGGTAGCAGTTCGGCTTGGTGTAGCCGCCGTCGGGCAGGCCGTCCTCGCCCTTCTTCAGCCACATCATCTCCGGCTCGCAGCCGTGGCGCAGGTGCAGGCCCTTGTGCTTCTTCTGGAACTCGTTGTGCAGGATGCGCAGGTTGCCGCGGCAATCGGAGGTCAGGTGGCCGCCCGGATTGACCTTTTCCTCGCGGTTGCGGAAGCAGGTGCAGAAGACGCGCGCCACGCGCTTGTCCCAGGGCAGCTGCACGAAGGTGTCGGGATCGGGGATGCCGACCAGCTCGGACGCCTCGGGGCCGTAGCCGATGTAGTTCTTGTGGCGGTCGACGAAGAGGTTGGCAGTGGAGCCGTAGACCAGCTGGAAGCCGCGCTCGGCGGTCGCTTCCCAATGGTCGGCGGGGATGCCCTTGCCGACGATGCGTCCCGTCACCGAGACGAACTGGTAGTAGATGTAGGTGATGCCAAGCTCGTTGATCTTGGCGCGGACCTTCTTCACCAGTTCCTTGCGGCCCGGTTGATTGACATGTGCTTCCAAGTCGGTCATCGCGGTTCCCCTCTCCCTTTCCTGCATTCGTAGCGTCGCGACATTGCGCGACGTGCTCCCTGTAAAAGCGTCGATGCTTGTTCGGTCGATTGGGCTAAACCAGCCCCGCACACTTGATGTTCAGTGCACCTCGTCTTGTCGCGGTTTGCCCGCCCCGGCTCAGGACCAGGGGAAGGGCGAGTTCGATGTCGGATGCAGCTTGCCCTCGGCGAAGCGCGAGAAGCGGAACGGCCGCAGCAGGTCGCTTTCGGTGCCGCAGATGTCGTCCGCCACCAGCTTGCCGACGCCGATCATCTTGTAGCCGTGGTTGCTGTCGGCCACGACATAGACGTTCTGGCAGAAGCGGTCGAAGACCGGGAAGGAATCGGCGGTGAAGCTGCCGATGCCGCCCGAGGGCTCCTTCTTGTATTTCCCCATGGTCCCTTCGAAGCGCTTCTGGCAGAAGGCCAGCGCCGAGACCCACATATGCGCGAAATCGTCGCCGACGATGAAATCCGGGCTGTCCGGGCCGTAGGGGTCGATCTTCACCTTCTCGGGCGCGGTCGGCACCTTGAACGGCATGGCGCCGCCCTGGATGCCGCCGAAATGGAAGTCGGGCTTGTAGTAGATGCCCCACAGCTTGTCGGTGATCAGCGACTTGTCGACGTCGGAATAGAGCGGCGCATCGGTGTCGACGTGGATCACCGGCGGCATCTGGCCGTCATTGGTGCGCTGCAGCTGCGGGTCGACGCCGAGCGTGCCCTCCTGCAGCGACCAGAAGATCCACATCGGCACGCCGTCATGCAGCTTGCCGTCGCGACCCTTGATCGAGATTTCCTTCGGCAGCTCCAGCATGTCCCAGATCTGCTTGACCCAGGGGCCGGCGCCGATGATCACCTGGTCGCAGGCGATCTTGCCCTTGTCGGTCACCACCGCCTTGACCGCGCCGGAGGCATCCTTGTCGAAACCGGTCACTTTCACGCCGGTCAGGATGCGCACGTCCTCGGCCTCGGCCTTCTTGGCGAGGCCGTACATGGCGCGCGTGTTGTTGGCGTAGCCGCCCTTCTTCTCGTGCAGGACGGAGGTGATGCCCTTGGCCTGCCAGTCGTGGAAAATCCCCTGCATGTATGTCATGCAGTCCCGCTCGCCCTCGATGAAGACCGACGGATAGCCGATCTCCTTCTGCTGGCGGTAGATGCTGGCGACGTCCTGGTGCATCACCTCGGGGCTGATCTGCATGTAGCCGACCGGGTGATAGGAGAACGCCTCGGGGTCGCTTTCCCAGACCGAGACGCTGTGCGCCATGAGCCGCCGCATGGCCGGCTGGAAATAATTGTTGCGGACGACGCCGCAGGCGATGCCGGAAGCTCCGGCGGCGATCGAGGTCTTGTCGATGACCAGGATGTCCTTGCCGCTGCCCTTGCCGCTCTTGCGCAGGTTCTCGCCCAGGTGCCAGGCGGTGCTGAGGCCGTGGATGCCGGCGCCGACGATGACGTATTTGACGTGACTTGGAACAGCCATGGATGTTTCCCAGAACCCGCATCCCAGACGCCGGTTTGGCCCGGCCATGCCCTCGCAAGCGAGGCGCGGCGACCACTATAGTCAGCTGGTTGCCCGTATCAAACCAATTTTTCAAAAGGCACAGAAGTGGGCTCGATTGGCACCTATTGGACTGGCGCCGGACCAGCGATCTGACGTAAAATCGACCTCACGCGCCTGCAGCCGGCGTGCCTGTGCTCTAACGTGTCTTTGCGCCATCGAACCGCATCCCGGGTGGCGCCGCAAGACCGAATCAGGAATCTTTGGCGCCATAGGATCAGGAGCGTGCCGATGATGAAGCTGCTGAACGACCCGGGCCGCGGGTCTTCGTGGATCACCGCGCAATTGCGGCAGGCGATCCAGGCCGGCCAGTACGGCCACGGCGACAAGCTGCCGGCGGAGCGGCAGCTGGCCGAGGCCTTCGGCACCTCGCGCACCACGGTCCGCGCCGCGCTCAACCAGCTGGAGGCGGAACGGCTGGTCAGCCGCCGCATCGGCAGCGGCACCTTCGTCAATTCGCCCACCAAGCAGCCGGCCGAGGACATTGCCGACCAGACCAGCCCGCTCGAGCTCATCGACGTGCGCCTGGCGCTGGAGCCCTACATGACGCGGCTTGCCGTCATCAATGCCGCCGCGCGCGAGATCGACCGCCTGTCGGAACTGATGGAGCGCCAGGAGCGCGACTGCGCCGACCGCGAGGGCTTCTCGCGCTGGGACGAGGCCTTCCATCTCGCCATCGCCGAGGCGACCCGCAACCCGCTGCTGATCTCGCTCTATCGCCAGATCAACGAGGTGCGCGCGCACCAGCAGTGGATGGCGATGAAGGACAAGGTGCTGACGCCCGAGCGCATTGCCGACTACAACCGCGACCACGCCGCCCTGTTCGAGGCGATCCGCAGCCGCGATGTCGACAGCGCCGTCGCCATGATCACCAACCATCTCCACTACGCCCGCCGGCAATTGGTGGGCGCGGTGATGGACTGATCCGGCCTCCCTGCCCCGTCCCCGCCGGTTGGCCGGCGGGAAATAATTCGCCCCGCGGGGCATTCGTTCCCGGCTGTGCCGGGACTTCGGCATCCGTCGGGAGGCCGGGATGTCTGGTGCTGCCCGGGCAATTGGTCGGCGTGCGGATGAACACAACGGTCTGGGCGGATTGGAATCTTATCCCCTCGACAGACCAATTTCAGACCACCTGAACAAAATTGATCTAGATTGGTGCGGCAAACTGGCGCATCATCCGCGCGGCGTTGCCCGGGCTGTCCGCGAGTCGAAGACCGGGCGGCGCCGAACAAAAAAGAACAAAGGTGTCGCCTCATCCGCAGATGGGCGTGGCGCCAGGGGAAGCATGAGGAGAGCTGCAAACCCGCGCTGGGCGTAACCGAGGCACGACCGCCGACAGCGGCCGTGGCTCCTGACTCGCACGATCTGGGCTGAGTAAGACCTGAACCTGGGGGAGAAGGGTACCATGTCCGTCAGTAGCGCATCCAACACCACCGAATACACGCTCAAGCGCGCCATCGATTGGCGCGGCGCATTCTGGGTCGCCAGCGGCGTCCCTGCCCTGGTGCTGTTCTCGATCGGCGGCATCGCCGGCACCGTCGGCATCCCGGCCTTCGCGGTCTGGATCGTCTCGATGCTGATGGGCTTTGTCCAGTCCTTCACCTATGCCGAGATCGCCGGCCTGTTCCCGAACAAGTCGGGTGGCGCCTCGGTCTATGGCGCGGCCGCCTGGCTGCGCTACAGCAAGTTCATCGCGCCGCTCTCGGTGTGGTGCAACTGGATCGCCTGGACGCCGGTGCTCTCGCTCGGCTCCGCCATCGCCGCGGGCTACATCCTGAATGCGATGGAACATGCGCCAACGGCGGAGGCCATCGCCGCATATATCGCCCAGCAGGCGACTGCCGGCGTGACCGTCGACGAGGCCACGGCCAGCGCCGCTCTGATGCCGATCCACAACTGGTCGCTGTTCACCATCAATCTCGGCGTCGTCTCGCTCTCGGTGAACTGGACCTTCTTCATCGGCGCGATCCTGATGCTGCTGGCTTTCGCCATCCAGCATCGCGGCATCCTCGGCACCGCCGGGGTGCAGACCATCGTCGGGTTGGTGATCGTGGTCACGCTGTTCATTGTCGGCGTGGTGCCGTTCTTCAACGGGAATTTCGACTCCGCCAACTTCTCGCCCTTCGTGCCGCTGGCGGCGCCCTACGCTCCGGAACCCGGTACCTGGAATGTTGCCGGCTGGACGCTCGTCCTCGGCGGAATGTTCATCGCGGCCTGGTCGACCTACGGCTTCGAAACGGCGATCTGCTACACCAGCGAGTTCAAGAACCCGGCGACGGACACGTTCAAGGCCATCTTCTATTCCGGCCTGCTCTGCCTCGCCTTGTTCGTGCTGGTGCCGCTGACCTTCCAGGGCTATCTCGGCCTCAACGGCATGCTGGACGGCGGCGTGGTCGCCGGCACCAGCATCGCCGAGGTGATGGGCAACATGGTGGCGGGCGGCAACGCGCTCATCATCCGGCTGTTCGAGTTCCTGATGATCGCCGCGCTGATCCTCATCATCATCACCGCGATGGCGGGATCCTCGCGCACGCTCTACCAGGGCTCGGTCGACGGTTGGCTGCCCAAGTATCTTTCGGGCGTCAATCACAACGGCGCGCCGACCTCGGCAATGTGGACGGATCTGGTCTTCAACCTGATCCTGCTTTCCATCGCCTCGACCGACGCCACCGCCTACTACTTCATCCTGGCGGTCAGCAATTGCGGCTATATCATCTTCAACTTCCTGAACCTCAACGCCGGCTGGATCCACCGCATCGACAGCGGCCATATCGCGCGGCCGTACAAGGCGCCCACCATCATCCTGGCGGCGGGCACGGTGCTGTCCTTTGTGAATGCGATCTTCATGGGCGCGGGCGCCAAGGTATGGAACCCGATCGCGCTGTGGGCCGGCCTGATCGCCGCCGCCCTCATCATCCCGGTCTTCTGCTTCCGTCACTACGTGCAGGACGGCGGCAAGTTTCCGGCGCGGATGATGGAGGACCTCGGCCTCAAGGAAGGCGACCTCGGCCACAAGAAGGCGGGCATGCTGCCTTACGTCGTGCTGGTCGCGGGCATCGCGGTCGTGCTGATCTCCAACTGGGTCTTCACGCTCTAGCCGCACGCGGCTGCGAAGGCGGCGGGCGGGGCCGGTCGGTCCCGCCCGCTTCATTTTGGCCAAACCCATCCAACACCGCCCCATCCACCAACGGGCGGGAAACGGGTATAAACGAATCGCACTCCGACTCGAGGGCCGCTTGAGAGGGTTCTGGCTTCGCGCATGAGTTCCCACGCCATCACCGATGTCGCCCTGGCCGAACTGGCGCGGCGCACCGCGATGCTCGACGCCATCTCCTATGCCGCCACCCAGATCGTCGGCGGTGCCGACTGGCGCGCCGGCATCCAGGAACTGCTCGACCGCCTCGGCCGCGCCACCGAGGTCAGCCGGGTCACCCTGTTCGAGGTCCATCGCAATCCAGCGGGCCATGCGGTGGAAAGCTGCCGCTACGACTGGGCCGATGCCGGCTATGCGCGGCTGTCGCCGGACCCGCGTTACCACGATATCCCGCTGAACGAGGCGGAGGGCCAGCTGAGCGCCTGGGCGGCGGCGCGCCAGCGCGGCGAGATCGTCCAGGCGACGCTCAGGGACGTGACCGGCGAGACGCGCAAGACCTTCCTCGAGCATGGCACGCAGGCCTTCGTCTCGGTGCCGATCATGCTGCGCTCCGGCGCCTGGGGCTTCCTCGGCCTCGACGATTGCCAGAACGAACGGCAATGGAGCGACCTGGAGGTCGACGTGTTGAAGACCGCGGCGGCGCTGATCGCCGGCGCCATCGAGCGGGCCCAGGCGGACGAGGAATTGCGGCGCAGCCGCGAGCGCTACGTGCTGGCGGCCCGGGGCGCCAATGACGGGCTGTGGGACTGGGATCTGGTCGAGAACCGCACCTATCTCTCGCCCCGTCTTTACGAGATCGTCGATCGGCCGGAGGGCAGCCTGGCCGATCCGCAGGGCATGATCGCCGCTTGCTGCGATCCCGCCGATGCCGAGGATTGGCGACGCTATCTCGCCCGCTGCCTGGCGGAAGGGCGGCGCAAGTTCGAGTTCGAGGCGCGCCTGGCCAACCCGGCGCCCCAGCAGCGCTGGATCGTCATCCGCGGCCTGATCATCTACGGAGACGGCAAGGCAACGCGGCTGGTCGGGTCGCTGCGCGAAATCACCGACCGCAAGCGGGTGGAGACCGACCTGCGCGCCAGCGAGGCCCGCGTCCGCGCCATCCTGGACACCGCCTTCGACGCCATCATCACCATCGATCCCGCCGGCCGCATCGTCGAGTTCAACGAGGCGGCGACGCGCATCTTCGGCCACGCGCGCGAGGCCGCGATCGGCCGGAACATGGGCGAGCTGATCGTGCCGCCGATCTATCGCGCCGCCCATGCCGCGGGTATGGATCGCTATCTGCGCACCGGCAAGTCGACCGTCCTGAACCGCCTGATCGAGGTCGAAGCGCTGCGCGCCGACGGCACGCACCTGCCGGTGGAGGTCTCCATTGTCGAGGTGCCGTTGCCGGAGGGCCGCCTGTTCACCGCCATGATGCGCGACATCTCGGAACGCAAGCGCTTCGAGGCGCAGCTTGGCCTGGCGGAGCGGCAGCGGGCGCAGCTGGCGCGGCATTTCTCACCCAACATGGTCGAGGAACTGATGCGTTCCGGCGGGCGCATCGGCGCCGCGCGCACCCAGCCCATGGCCGTGTTGTTCGCCGACGTCTACGACTACACCGAGATGAGCGCCAGCATGTCGGGCGAACAGGTGATCACCCTGCTGCGCGAATTCCACGCCATCGTCGAGGACGCGGTTTTCAACCACGGCGGCACCCTCGACAAGTACATCGGCGACGGGCTGATGGCGACCTTCGGCACGCCTGAACCCGGGCCGCTGGATGCCACCAGCGCCATCGCCGCGACCCGCCAGACCCTGCGCGACCTGACGGGGTGGAACCGGCGGCGCGCGGCGGCGGGCGAGCGGCCGATCCGCATCGGCGTCGGCCTGCATTTCGGCCTCGCCACCCTGGGCGACGTCGGCACCGAGCAGCGCTTCGAGCTCACCGTCGTCGGCGACACCGTCAACGTCGCCAGCCGCATCGAGCAGTTGAGCCGGACCGTGGGCCACGCCGTGGTTGCCAGCGACGACCTGATCCAGCGCGCCCTCGCCGAGAGCGGCGCCGAGGCAATCCGGGATTTCCAGGACCTCGGCGAGCATGCCATCCGCGGCCGCGACGCGCTGCTCCGCCTCTGGGGCCTCAGCGCGGACTCTCAATTGCCCTGACGACTATTCCGCCCCGGGCGCGCCTGCCTTGTGATGGCCGTTGACCGCGCTCCGCACTGGAAGGCGTGGACGCGGCGGTAGTGCCGCGGGCGCCGGCAAGGGCACCAGGTTTGCATCGGCGTCCCGGCGCCGACCCATCCGAAACTCGCGCGGCGAGCAGCCCATCACCCGCTTGAAGGCGGTGCTGAAGGCGCTTTCCGATTCGTAGCCGAACTCGACGGCGACGGCGGAAACCGCGTTGCCGCTCCGCCGCAACGCCTGACCGGCCAGGTAGATGCGCCACTGGGTCAGATAGTCCAGCGGCGGAATCCCCACCAGCGCCTTGAAGCGCTGCGCGAAGCTCGAGCGCGACATTCCGACCGCCGCGCCCAGTTCGGCCACCGTCCAGCGCCGCGTCACCTCCTCATGCATGGCGTGCAGCGCCGCACTGATCTGCCGGTCGGCAAGGGCGCCGAGCCAGCCATTGCGCGGGCATTGCTCCTTGCAGGTGAGATAGCCGCGCATCGCCTGAACCAGCGCCAGGTGAACCAGATGGTCGACCACCAGCTCACGCCCGAGACGCGGCACGTCGATTTCGTCCTGCAATTTGTAGAGAATGGTCTGCAGACTCGCCGCCGAGGGCGTGCCGGCGCGGATGTGGATGGTGGCGGGCAGAAAGCGCAGGATCGACTTGGCATAGGCCTCGTCGAACCTGAACTTTGCCCCGATCAGGGACGTCTCGTGGCCGTCGCCGATGCGCAGCAAGGCCGGCACCGAGGCCGCGAGCGGCTTGGCGCGCTCGGGCGCGTTCATGGACGGGTCGCTGCACAGACGCACGGCCGCACTGTCCGTGGCCAACAGGCAATCCCCAGGCTTCATTTCTATCGGTTCGTCACGATCGCTGGTGATGAGCCAACACGGTCCGCTCAACAGGGCGCAGAAGGTAATATGCTCCTGCGCTGAGCTCTGCAGAGCCCATTTCCCCCCAGCTTCCAGACGTCCCGACGTGGCGCTCTCCACATGGAGAAGCGAGAGTACATCGGACAAAGGATCCACGTTGGACTCCTAGCTGCTCGCAAGGAGATAGGTGCTCCTCCGTGCGGCGACAAGGAGACTGGACGATCGCGCAGGTAATATGGACGACCGAGTATGGAGTGATGGCCTCCGGGCGGGAATACTCCGGCGCGTCAATCGCAATCTGACTGACGCAGAAAAGACGGGGTAACGATGCGAAAAGCGTATTGGAGGAATTCCACCGCGTTGAGCCTGGGCTCGGCGGGATTGATGACCGCGATGTTCGCGCCCGCGGGCGCAATGGCGGCGGACGGGATCAAGCTGAGTGTCGGCGGCTTCTTCAAGGAAGCCTATATGGTCGTGTTCGACGACGACAACGAAGGCGAGCTCGGCAACGAGCGCAATACCGACGGCTTCTTCAACGATGCTGAGATTCACTTCAAGGGGGAAACCACACTCGACAACGGGCTTTCGGTCGGGGCCCGGGTCGAACTGGAAGGAGAGAACGACAGCGACCAGATCGACGAGGCCTATGTGTATTTCTCCGGGGGATTCGGCGAGGTGCGCATCGGCTCGGATGACGAAGCGCTCGGCGGCGCCTGCCTTCTGCCGCCGGGCGGCACCGGCAACTTCTCGGCATTTTCGCCGAACCAATGGGGCGCCAACGTCGACGTGATTGCCGCCGGGTTCCCGGCCCTGACGTCGAATGCGGCCTGCATCGGCGTGGATGATCGGTCGGACGCCCAGAAGATCCTCTATATCTCGCCCAGCTTCGGCGGCTTCCAACTCACCGCCTCCTACACGCCCAATGGCGGCGATGAACGCCACGACGACGGCGCCGGGCCGCATATCGGAATGCCGGTGAACGCAGACGCCGAATCGCGCCACAACGTCTCGCTCTACGGCACGTATACGTACGATGGCGACGGCTGGGGCCTGAACGCCGGCCTCGGCGGTTCGTGGGAAGGCCATGTCGAACAGAGCCCGGGTCCCGACCGCGACGAGCAGGACTTCTACCAGGCGGCGCTCAACCTCACCTTCGGCGATTTCGCCGTCGGGGGCGTCTTCGAATACTACAACGACCTGGTCGCCATTGAAGGCGGCGATGAAACCGACGCCTGGGTCGCCGGCGGCGGCGTTGCCTACAGCTTCGACCCCTGGACCGTCGGTGCGCAATATTCGCACCAGCAGGCGGAAACCGACTTTGACGGCGGCGGCGATGCCGACTTCACCATGGATCGCGTGGTGCTGACCGCCAATTACGCGCTCGGCCCCGGCATCGCGGTCGATGGCGAGGCTGGCTACACCTGGCTCGATGCCGACGAGACCGCCACGACCGACGACGTGAAATACGACGGCTTCGAGCTCGGTATCGGCACGAGCATTACCTTCTAGCCGAAGACGACATATTCCCTGAGTTCGCCCGAACGACGAGGGTCCCCACACCCTCGTCGTTCCTTTTACCGAGCCCGATGCCCACCCGCCGCCCCGACCAGGACGACTACAAGCATGGCCGCTCGCACCGCCCGGACGGCCCCGGCGATGTCGCCGCGGCGTGGCTGCTCCTGGTCATCGTCGCCGGCCTCGCCGGCGCAACGGCTCTTATACTGTTCGGTCAGTAATCCGGCCGCAGCCCCAGCGGCGATTTCGACAGCAGCTCGTAGCCGGTCTCGGTCACCAGCACCTGCTGCTCCAGCTTGACGCATTCCTTGCCGCCGGCCACGCCGATCAGCGCCTCGACACAGACCGTCATGCCGGCCTCGAAATGGCCGTCGAAGCCCCAGCGCTCGAAATCCTCGCGATAGGTGGCGAAGGGATATTCGTCGCACAGGCCGACGCCGTGCATGATGCAGGAATAGCGCTGGCCGACGAATTCGGGCGCCAGGCGGAAGCTCTTCTCGGTGAACTCGCGGAAGGAGAGGCCCGCCTTCACCAGGTCCAGGTTGTGGTGCAGGTTGTCGAGCGCGGTCTGGTAGAGCCGGTGCTGCTCGTTGGTCGGCCGCACGTCGCCCGCAACCCAGGTCCGGCTGATATCCGCGCAATAGCCGTTGGGGCCGATCAGATCGGTGTCGAACGCGACGATGTCGCCCGGCTGGATCACCCGGTCCGAGCATTCCTGGAACCAGGGATTGGTCCGCTCGCCCGAGGTCAGCAGCCGGCATTCGATCCACTCGCCGCCCAGCGCGATGTTGGTGGCGTGTAGATGGGCCCAGACCTCGTTCTCGGTCATGCCAGGCTTCAATTCGCGCCACATCTTCTCGATGCCGGCCTCGCAGGCGGCGATCGCTTCCTTCATCGCCACGATCTCGTCCGCGTTCTTGATGGCGCGGGCGAATTCCATCAGCTCCTCGCCGTCGGTGACGACGATCCCCTCCCGCTCCAGCGCGTGGGTGGCGAGCGGGTCCAGCTTGTCGACGGCCAGCCGGCGGTTGCCGCCGCCATGGCTGGCCACCAGGTCGGCGATCTCGCGCGCCCAGCGCCCGATCTGCTCGGTCTGGCGCCCGCCATTGGTGAAATAGGTGTGCGACGTGGCAGTCCGCGTTTCGGCGATCAGGTCGTAGCCGCGGCTCAGATGCTTGGCGCAGCCGTAGTCGAACAGGACCATCGGCCCTTCGGTCGGCACATAGACGAAGCGGCACTTGTTGTGCAGCGCCCAGACCTGCATGTTGGCGACGTCGCAGGCGTGCCGGATGTTCGGGGGGTCGAAGAGCAGGGCGCCGCCGAAGTCCCGCTGCCGCAACTCCCGGCGCACGCGCTCCAGGCGATACCGGCGCAGGCTTTCCCGGTCCACGGCGGTCTTGTAATAGGCTGTCATGTGACGCTCCCCCTCAGGCACTCTATGCCGCGCCAAGGTGCTGTGCCCGTGAGAAAATCGCAAGCGCCGCTGGCGCCTGCGGCATCCGCGCTGCGGTGCAAAAGCACCCGCGCCGACGGGGTGGGACAACAATCTTGGCCGCCGGGAATCTGGAATGGCGCACGCGACCGTGAATTGTCGCTGTCGATTAAAGCAGTGTCGTCATTGACGCTTTTCCAAGCGGCCGATAACGTAACAATGCTTGATTAAGACTTCGCGCCAAAAGGGAACAAGGCGGACTTAAACCGCCGACTGAAAACCCTTCGGTAGCGGGCCGTTGGGTCCGGGCAAGAACCGGACCCCGACAGGGAGGCCAGGCATGCTCGTTCTGTTTCGGGCCGCGGGGACCGCGCGCCCAAAGTCGCATTCGGACGACATCACAAGGTGGTGGCCGTGAGCCGACGCCCCGCGTGGGCGGCGCTCCGGGCATCGGGCTATTGCGTCGGAAGGATGCCGGGTTCGAGGGCGTGCCGGTGACGGCGGAGGTTTCCGCCGGCGGTACGCATTCGGAATCAGGCGGCACGGCGCAGCGGGGTACCGGCGGTTGAGCTGCCGCCGGCTAAGGCAGGGTA
Source organism: Dongiaceae bacterium (assembly GCA_044226685.1). Classification (GTDB taxonomy): domain Bacteria; phylum Pseudomonadota; class Alphaproteobacteria; order Dongiales; family Dongiaceae; genus Dongia_A. The sequence goes on along the minus strand of JBGAGP010000028.1, from coordinate 17,720 downwards.
CAATCACCAAACAACGGGAGATGGCAGATGACCACGTATAAGAGCAACGGCGACCAGGTGCCGGCGACGATCAAGTCGCTGGCCGAGAGCGCCAAGCAGGGCAAGATGGATCGCCGCGAGTTCCTGGCCATGGCCAGCGTGATGGGCGCGTCCACCGCGGTCGCCTACGGGATGATCGGTCTCGGCGCGCCGAAGCCGGCGATGGCCGCGGACGCAAAGAAGGGCGGCGTCCTGAAGATGCAGATGATCATCAAGGAGATGAAGGACCCGCGCACCTGGGACTGGTCGGAAATGGCCAACGTCATGCGCCAGTGCAACGACTACATGGTGCGTTATTCCAAGGACTTCACCTTCGAAGGCCATCTGATCGAGAGCTGGGACGTCAACGACGACGCCACCGAATACACCCTGCACGTGCGCAAGGGCGTGAAGTGGTCGAACGGCGACGATTTCACCGCTGACGACATCGTCTACAACCTGACCCGCTGGTGCGACAAGGCGGCCGAAGGCAACTCGATGGCCGGCCGCATGTCGACCCTGATCGACGCCAACACCAACAAGGCGGCCGACGGCGCCATTACCAAGGTCGACGACCACACGGTGAAGCTGAAGGCCAGCCAGTCCGACATCACCATCATCCCGGGCATGGCCGACTACCCGGCCATCGTCGTGCACCGCGACTTCGACAAGAACGGCGCCGACATGCTGAAGACGCCCGGCACCGGCCCCTTCGAGTGCACCTCCTACGAGGTGGGCAAGGGCGCGGTCCTGAAGCGCCGCGAGGGCTTCACCTGGTTCGGCGGCGACGTCTATCTCGACGGCGTCGAGTTCACCGACTACGGCGTCGAGGCCAATGCCATCATCAGCGCGCTGGAAGCGGGCGAGATCGACGCCAACTACCAGACCGTCGGCGAGACGGTGGCGCTGCTCGACGGCATGGGCATGGTGAAGGAGGAAGTCACCACCGCCGCCACCATCGTGCTGCGCACCAACGTCAACAACAAGCCGTTTGACGATCAGCGCGTCCGCAACGCCCTGCAGCTTGCCACCGACAACGCGACGGTGCTGAAGCTCGGCTACAACGACGCCGGCACGGCGGGCGAGAACCACCACGTCTGCCCGATCCATCCGGAATACTACGAGCTGCCGAAGGTTCCGCGCGACCTGGCGAAGGCCAAGGCCCTGATGACCGAGGCCGGCCAGATGGACTACGAATTCGAGCTCATCTCCTATGACGCCGAATACGTGAAGGCGCCGGGCGACGTGATCGCCGCCCAGTGCCGCGAGGCGGGCATCAAGGTGAAGCGCACCGTGATCCCCGGCTCCAGCTTCTGGAACGACTGGACCAAGTATCCGTGGTCGACCACCGAGTGGAACATGCGTCCGCTGGGCGTGCAGGTCCTGGCACTCGCCTACCGCACCGGCGAAGCCTGGAACGAAGCGGCCTATTCGAACCCGGACTTCGACAAGAAGCTGAACGCCGCTCTCGCCGTCGCGGATGCCGACAAGCGCCGCGAGCTGATGAAGGATATCGAGAAGATCCTCCAGGAGTCCGGCATCCTCATCCAGCCGTTCTGGCGCTCGCTCTACCGCCACCATGCCGACTATGTGAAGGGCCTGTTCATGCACCAGACCTTCGAGCTGCAGCTCGACAAGGTCTGGCTCGACAAATAGGCCCGCTCGAGTACCGGGAGGGGTCGCCACCCCTCCCGGCCTTTACCGCCCGGGGCATTCCCGGGGACGACACCGCAAAGGCGAGGCGCCGCCGGCCACCGGCATAGAGGATCGCTATGCTCCGATTTCTGATCCGACGCCTCGGCGTTATGCTTCTGACGATGCTGAGCCTCAGCCTCGTCGTTTTTTTCTTCGTCAATCTGGATCCCAACCTCCGCAAGCTCGCCATCTTCCAGACGGAGATGCGGGCCAGCGACCAGGACCTGGAAAACTGGCTGCAGCGCAACGGCTATCGCGACAATTTTGCCCTGCAGTTCGGCCGCTGGGTCGGCGTCTGGCCGAAGGAACCGGTGAAGGATCCGACGACCGGCGAGACGGTGCCGCGCTTCCGCTACTGCAACGAGCCGGCGGAATCGCGGTTTTCCGGCGTGCTGCAGGGCGATTTCGGCTGCTCCACCGCGTTCCGCACTCCGGTGGCCGAGCGCCTGCCCGAGGCGTTGAAGGCGACCGGGATCCTGATGTTCTGGGTCACCATTGTCATGGTGCCGGTGGCGCTGCTGATCGGCGTCCTCGCCGGCATGCGCGAAGGCTCGAAGCTGGACCGCGGCCTGTCGGTCGCCTCGATCGTCTCCACCGCGACGCCGGAATACGTCTCCGGCATCATCTTCACGGCCGTGTTCGCCTCGTGGCTCGGCATTCTCAACGGCTCGGCGGCGACCGCCCTCACCAAGGGCTTCACCTTCACCAATTTCACGCTGCCGGTCATGAGCATGGCGATCTACGGCATCGGCTACATCGCGCGCATGACCCGGGCCTCGATGGCCGAGGTGATGACGGCGCAATACATCCGCACCGCGCGGCTCAAGGGCCTCGGCTTCGGCGCGGTGGTGATGAAGCACGCCTTGCGCAATGCCTTGATCGCGCCCTTCACCGTCATCATGCTGCAGTTCCCGTGGATGCTGACCGGCGTCGTGGTGGTCGAATCGATCTTCAACTACAAGGGCTTCGGCTGGCTGCTGGTGCAGGCCGCCTCCAACAATGACATCGACCTGGTCCTGGCCTGTGGCCTCATCTCGGTCGTGCTGGTGCTGCTGACCCAGCTCATCTCCGACGTCGGCTACGCTTTCCTCAATCCGCGCATCCGCGTTTCATAGGAACCTGGCATGGAGTCGGTCGGCATCTTCGGCATCGTCACTGGCATCATCGTGCGGTTCTGGCCGGTCTGGATCGCGCTTGCCGTGCTGGTCTTTTGCATCGTGAAGTGGAAGCGCCGGCTCGGCCTGCTCGGCCATCTGTTCGACAGCGCGGTCGGCATCGCCGGCGTCCTCATCTGCGCCTTCTGGCTGTTCACCGCCTTGTTCGCCCACTGGATCGCGCCCTTGGACCCGCGGGTGCAGATCGCGGTCATGAAGAACGCGGTGCCGGGCGCGATCGATCCGGAAAACGCCATGGTCTTCCTGCTCGGCGGCGACCAGCTGGCGCGCGACGTCTTCAGCCGCGTGGTCTATGGCGCGCGCATCGTGCTGACCATCGCGCCCGCCGCCACCCTGATCGCCCTGCTGGTCGGCATCACGCTCGGCCTGCCGGCGGGCTATTTCGGCGGGCGCGTCGACCAGGTGCTGTCGTTCCTCGCCAACCTGGTGCTCGCCTTCCCGGTCATCCTGCTGTTCTACCTGCTGGTGACGCCGGGCATCATGGAAACGGCGGTGCCGTACGCGATGGCGGGAGTCCTGTTCCTGGTGCCGATCGTGTTCTTCTGCACCCTGTTCTATACACGGTACAAAGGCCGGCCCGAGCGGCTCTACATCCTGCTCGCCGTCACGCTGGTGCTGGGCGGCTGGATCTATTCCGGGCTGGTGTTCGACGCCGACCCGCTCGACATCGTCTCGATCTCCCCGAACGAGCTCAACATCTTCGTCGCGGTGGTGTTCGCCTCGAGCCCGGGCGTGTTCCGCATCGTGCGCGGGCTCGCCTTGGACATCAAGACCCGCGACTATGTCGCCGCCGCGCAGACCCGCGGCGAGCGGCCGTGGTACATCATGCTGTGGGAGATGCTGCCGAACGCCCGCGGCCCGCTGATCGTCGATACCTGCCTGCGCATCGGCTATACCACCATCCTGCTCGGCACCCTCGGCTTCTTCGGCCTCGGCATGGGGCCGGAGAGCCCGGACTGGGGCACCACGATCAAGGACGGCAGCGTGGTGGTGCAGCTCCGCCTCTATTATTGGCAGGCGCTGACGCCGGCGATCGCGCTCATGTCGCTGGTGCTGGGGCTTAACCTGCTGGCGGATTCGATGCGCGAGCAATCGATGAAGGACTGAGGACCGGAGGTACCATGGACGACGGCGTCGCGCAAAAGACCGTGCCGATCCTGGAGATCGAGAATCTCTTCATCTCGTTCTTCACGCGTGCATTCGAGATCCCGGCGGTGATGGATTTCTCCTGCACCGTGATGCCGGGCGAGGCCATGGGCATCGTCGGCGAATCCGGCTGCGGCAAGTCGACGGTCGCGCTCGGCATCATGCGCGACCTCTCCAACATCGGAAGGATCGTCGGCGGCCGCATCAAGTTCCAGGGCCGCGACATGGGCGAGATGTCGGAGGAGGAGCTCCGCAACCTGCGCGGTTCCAAGATCGCGATGATCTACCAGGAGCCGATGGCGAGCCTAAATCCGGCCATGAAGGTCGGCAAGCAGCTCATGGAAGTGCCGCTGATCCACGAAAAGGTCAGCAAGGAAGAGGCGCGCAGCCGCTCGATCGAGATGCTGAAGGCGGTGCGCCTGCCCGACCCGGAGCGCATGATGCGCTCCTATCCGCACCAGCTGTCCGGCGGCCAGCAGCAGCGCATCGTGATCGCGATGGCGCTGCTGTCCAAGCCGGCGCTGCTGCTGCTTGACGAACCGACCACCGCACTCGACGTGACCGTCGAGGCCGGCATCGTCGACCTTGTGAAAGGTCTCGGCGAGAAGTACGGCACCTCGATGATCTTCGTGTCGCACAATCTGGGCCTCATCCTGGAGACCTGCGACCGCATTACCGTGATGTATTCCGGCGAGGCGGTCGAGACCGGGTCGGTCAAGGACGTGTTCGACCGCATGCGGCATCCCTACACCCAGGGCCTGTTCCGCTCGATCCCCTTGCCCGGCGCCGACAAGAACAAGCGGCCGCTCATCGCCATCCCGGGGCAGTTGCCGCTGCCGCACGAACGGCCGCAGGGTTGCAATTTCGGTCCGCGCTGCCATCACTTCGTGAAGGGCGTGTGCGATGCCGCTGACATCCCGATGATCCCGGTCGCCGGCCACGACAACCATTTCAGCCGCTGCGTCAGGTTCAACGACATCGACTGGGCAAAGACCCCGGAGGGCACCAAGGCCGCCAGCGAGCCGGTGAAGCCCGGCGCGCCGGTGCTGCGCATCGACGATCTCAGGAAATACTACCGGGTCGCCGCCAACGAGGTGTTCGGCGGCGCCGAGTCCCGCGTCGTGAAGGCGAACGAGACCATCAGTTTCGAGGCGCGCGAATCCGAAACCGTGGCGATCGTCGGCGAATCCGGCTGCGGCAAGTCGACCCTTGCCAAGGTGCTGCTGGGCCTGGAGACCGCCAGCGCCGGGAGCATCAAGCTCGGCGACAAGGAGATCCAGTCGACCGGCGTCGAGATGCGCGACGTGCAGACCGTCTCGTCGATCCAGATGGTGTTCCAGAACCCATTCGACACCCTGAATCCCAGCCACACCGTCGGGTCGCAGATCATCCGAACCCTGGAGATGTTCAAGGTCGGCGACAACGTCGAGCAGCGCCGCCAGCGCATGCTGGAGCTGCTCGACCTCGTGAAGCTGCCGCGCGCCTTCGAGCATCGCAAGCCGCGTCAGCTGTCGGGCGGGCAGAAGCAGCGCATCGGCGTCGCCCGCGCCTTTGCCGGCAACGCCAAGGTGGTGGTGGCGGACGAGCCGGTCTCCGCCCTCGACGTCTCGGTGCAGGCGGCCGTCACCGAGCTGCTGATGGATATCCAGCGGAAGAACAAGACGACGATGCTGTTCATCAGCCACGACCTCTCCGTCGTGCGCTACATCGCCGACCGCGTCATCGTCATGTATCTCGGCTATATCGTGGAACAGGGCAGCACCGACCAGATATTCTCGGCGCCGTACCATCCCTACACCGAGGCGCTGCTGTCCGCGATCCCGATCGCCGACACCAGCGTGGTGAAGAAGCACATCGTCCTGGAAGGCGAGATTCCGTCCGCGATGAATCCGCCCACCGGCTGCCCGTTCCAGACCCGCTGCCGTTACAAGAGCCAGGTTCCCGACGGCCGCTGCGAGAAGGAAGTGCCGCCGGTGCACGACCTGGGGCAGGGTCACAAGATGCTGTGCTGGCTGTCCGACGACGTGCTGGCGAAGATGGAGCCGGTGATCACCATCGGCTGAGCGATGCCAGGATCGCTACAGCCACTCCGCCTCGTCGATTCCCTCGCGGCCCAGCGCCCGGCGGATGCCGTCGTGGAAATAGCGCACGCCGGCCTCGTGCTTCGGGCTCAGCGGGCCACGGCTGAAGATGCCGCCATCGAGGTTGCCCTGGGCATGCTCGCAGATGCCGAAATCCTCGCGCACGATGGCGCAGTTGGTTTCGATGGTGGCCTCGTTCGCGGCCCGCGCGCTGTCGCTCGCGTCCTTGAAGAAGAAGCTGTAGACGAGGCGCGTGCGCTTCTCGTCCAGCGGCACGATGCGTGAGCAGTTCATGCCGGTCGGATAGACCGACAGCGTGTAGTTCGGCCAGCCCCACAGCCACATGCCGCCATAGATCGACCCGCTTTTCTGCGGCGCGGTCATGATCACCAGCGCTTCGGCGTGGGTGGTCTGGAACCTGCTGAAATCGATGACGTCGTGGAAGGATGGGTGGATGCCCGGGATGTGGTAGCCCTCGACGAAGTTGTCGGTGTAGGTCTTCCAGTTGCAGTTCATCTCGAACTCGACCTGGCGGATCTTGGTGAAGCTTTCGATCGGATAGTCCTTCACCGTCTCCGGCAGGCTGCCCAGCGCCTCGGCCAGCGGCAATGCCGCATGATCGAAATTGACGAAGACGAGGCCGCGCCAGCTTTCGACGCGGATCGCCTTCAGCCCGTGATCCTCCTTGCGGAACCACGCGGCCTCGCCGAAATCGGGCGCCCGGCGCAGGTTGCCGGCGCTGTCGAAGACCCAGCCGTGATAGCGGCAGCGCAGCAGGTCGCAATGGCCCTGCCCTGCATCCAGCAGGGTCGAGGCGCGATGCGGGCAGACATTGTGATAGGCGCGCAGCGCACCGTCGCGATCGCGGATGACGAAGAAGCGGTAGCCGGCGATGTCGGTCGCCACGTAGTCGCCAGGAGACAGGATATCGCTCTCGGCGCAAACCAGCTGCCAATCACGGGCGAAAATCTGCCGACGCTCCGCCTCGTAGATTGTGCGCTCATGGTACCAGCGCGCGGGCAGGCCATAGACTCCCGCCTGGTCTGCCGCCGGTTTGCGTTCGTCGAGAGAGGTGTCCGCTTGCATGGCCGCCCGTCAGGTTTGACCCGTCGGGCGACTTAATACCACTCGATCTCGAAATCGCCGATTTTTTTCGCGCCCTCGAAGATCAGGCGACAGGAACTTGGTCCGCCGCATTCCTTGATCGCGACCCGCTTGGCGCCCTCGTACGGATTGCTGGCGCCGCCGCAGGCATCGACCGCCCAGGTCGTCTGCTTGGTGCAGTTGGACATGCCGACCTTGTCGCCGGACTGGTTGACGGCCAGGAAACGGTAATAGCCGCCGAAGGATTCCGAGTTCTTGAGGTAGCGCTCGACCTTTTCGCGCAGCGCGCTGGAGATGCGCACCACGTTCTTGGCCGGCTGCGGCGGGGTGACGGCCGCCTGCTGGGTCACCGCCGGCGCGGGTGCCTGGGCCGGCGCCGCGACGACCGCGGGTTCGGCCGGCGCCGCGGGCTGGGCCGGCTGCTGCAGCTTGGCCAGGAGTGCCTTGGCCTTGGGCTGGAACGGGCCGTCCGGATACTGGCCGAGGAAGCTCTTGGCACCGGCTTCGCTCGGCTTGCCCTTCAGCGCCTGCCAGGCGGCGACTTCCTCGGCGCTGGAGCGCGCCATCAACGAGGCGCTGACGAAGCCCTCCTTGCCCTTCAGCGAAACGCGGAGCCAATCGCTGCCGACGACCTGGCCGGTCACGTCGACCGCCTGGTCGGCCGCCAGCTTGCCGAGAACCTTGGCGCCGGTATCGGGCGTGGCGCGCACATTGGCTGACTTCTTCGCCACGTAGACCGCCTGCATCGCCTCGATCTCGATCTCGACCTCTTTGGGCGGCTGCACCACCGCGGCGCTCTGCGTTTCCGCCGGCGCCGGCGCGGGTGCCGGAGCGGGCGCCGGCTCGGCCGCGGCGACCTCGACCGGCTTGGCCTTCAGCTGGTCGAGCTTGGCCTGGGCGAGCGGCGCGAAGGTGCCGCTGGGGAACTGCTTGAGGAAGGCCTCGAACATCGCCGGATTGTCGCTGTCCTTGATGCCGCTCCAGGCCGCGTTCTCGGCCTCGGCCTGGGCGGCGGCCTGCTGCTCCACCGTGGTCGTGGCGGTGCCGCTCTTCGCCTTCAGTTCGTCGACCTTGGCTTGGGCCAGGCCGGCGAAGACGCCGTTGGGGAACTGCTTCAGATAGGCCTCGAAGGTCGCCGGATTGTCGCTGTTCTTGATCGAATCCCAGAACAGCAGCTCGGCCTGCTGGTTGCCGCCACCGGTGGCGGCAGGGGCCGCCGGCGCGGGCTCGATCGCCGCCACCGCCGGGGCTTCCGGCTCCGCCGCCTTGGCCAGGATCACCGGGCCGGTGAGCGAGGAGGAATCCCAGGGCGTCTGGCGCTGGTTGGTGGCGGCCAGCACCTTGGCGCGGACGGCGCGATGTGCCTCCTCGATCGAGGTGCCCGGCGTCTTCAGCGCGTCGACCAGGGCCAGCGTGTAGGGCGAATTGTCGAAGCTGCCGTCGACGGAAACGTCGCCGGGCGCCGTCGAATAGCCGACGAAGCTGCCACGCGGCGCATCCACCCGCGCCAGGCCGCGCGAGCCGGAGCGGAAATTGCGGGTCAGCGGATTGTTGCGGCAGGCATCGAGGAAAACGAGGTTCACCGCGTTGCCGGCGTATTGCATCTGGCTCAGCACGCTGGTGGCGGAGACCGCCTCCAGCTCCACGTCACCCTCGGCCTCGATCTGCGCGCCGATCGGCAGCAGGTAGTTCTCGCCATCCACCTGCACGCCGTGGCCGGCATAGAAGAAAAGGCCGATGCCATCGCCGCCGGTGCCGCGCAGCTTCTGGCCGAATTCGCGGATGGCGCGCTTCATCTCCTTCTGGTCGGCGTCCTCGACCAGGGTCACGTCGAAGCCGAGACCCTTCAGGGTGTCGGCCATCAACGCCGCGTCGTTGGTCGGGTTCTTGAGCTTGCCCAGGTCGCCGCCGTAGTCACCATTGCCGATGACCAGGGCCACGCGCGCATCGGCCAGCGCCGGTGCCGCGCCTGATAGGGTCGCCAGGGCAATCCCCACCAGCGCGATACCCAGAATGGCCAGGAACTTCCCCGATCGGGCAACGATGTGCCGGGCAATCATCTGCGCCTCCCGCGACGCAATCCCCAGAAAGACCGATGGATTATAGCGCCTTCGATCCCGAATGGCCCGTATCGGAGACTATTTCCGTTGGCAATCGGTAAAGAGGCGATCCACCCGATCAGTGATCTAGGCGATTGTGCGGCCGGGCGCCAGCCCCGCGAGCCGTGACAACGCTCCTAAGTGATCGCCGTCACGCCGATCGGGCAGCTCACCCCGGTCCCACCCAACCCGCAGTAGCCATTGGGATTTTTAGCCAAATACTGCTGGTGATAGTCCTCGGCGTAGTAGAATTCCGGCGCGTCCAGGATTTCCGTGGTGATGGCGCCATGGCCGGAGGCACTGAGGCGCGCCTGGTAGGCGGCCTTGCTGGCCTCCGCCGCTTGGCGCTGCGCCACGCTGGCGACATAGATGCCGGACCGGTACTGGGTCCCGACATCGTTGCCCTGGCGCATGCCCTGGGTCGGGTTGTGGCTTTCCCAGAAGATCTTCAGCAGGGCTTCATAACTGATGGCGCGCGGGTCGAACACGACCAGCACCACCTCGTTGTGCCCGGTCATGCCGGTGCAGACCTCCTGGTAGGTCGGGTTGGGCGTGTGGCCGCCGGCATAGCCGACCGCCGTGGAATAGACCCCCGGCGCCTGCCAGAACTTGCGCTCGGCTCCCCAGAAGCAGCCCAGGCCGAAAACGGCCGTTTCCATGCCGGCAGGAAAAGGCGGCTTGATGCTGTTGCCGTTGACCCAATGGGTGGACGGCACCGGAATGGGATTTGGCCGGCCGGGCAGGGCCTCGGCTTTGCTGGGAATGGCGAGGGGCTTGGACTTGAAGGAGAACATCGGGACGACCTCCGCGTTCGGACGGCGCAGCGTGACCTAGAATCTAAGCCGCACCGGGCGGAATGCCAGCCCCGCCAGCGCTATCGTGATCATGCGCGGGCGGCATCGCCGCCCCCGCCCCAACCGCCCCCGCCCCGGCGGCTCAGCTCATGGCCAGGGGCTGCGGCTTGCGCGGCGGCGGGAAATCGCGGTCCAACTCCATCAGGTCTTCCGCCGAGAGCACGATGTCGGCCGCCTTGGCGTTCTCGCGCACCCGCTCGGGCCGCGCCGATTTGGGGATCGCGATCATGTGCTCGTGGCGCATCACCCAGGCCAGCATGATCTGCGCCGGCGTCGCCTTGTGGCGCTTGGCGATGCGCGCCAGCACGGCGCTCTCCGGCAGCGTGCCCTGGGCCAGCGGGCAATAGGCCATCAGCGCGATGCGGCGCTCGCGGCACCAGGGCAGCAGGTCGAAATCGATGCCGCGCTCGCCGATCGAATACTGCACCTGGTTCACCAGGGTCTTGTCGGCGTGGCTCAGGCCGAGCCATTCGCCGAGGTCCTTGAGATCGAGGTTGGAGACGCCGAAGCCGCGGATCTTGCCCGCCTGCAGCAGGTCGTCGAAGCCGGCCAGCGTCTCGCCGAACGGCACGCCGCCACGCCAGTGCAGCAGATAGAGATCGATGCGGTCGGTCTTCAGCCGCTTCAGCGACGCCTCGCAGGCCTTCACCGTGCCGGCGCGGGTGGCGTGTTGCGGCAGGACCTTGCTCACCACATAGACGCTGTCGCGCCGCCCGCGGATGGCGGCGCCGACCACTTCCTCGGCGCGGCCCTCGGCATACATCTCGGCGGTGTCGATCAGCGTGGCCCCGAGATCGATGCCGGTCTGCAGCGCACGGACCTCCTGCGCCCGTTGGCGCACATCCTCACCCATATGCCAGGTGCCGAGACCCATCGCCGACACACGCGTACCGTCCCGCAATGCGACCTGCCGCATGCTTGCTGCCTCACTCCAAAATCGTCGCGTCCCCGGCGTCCAGCGCGGCGGGCAATGGCTTCGCCCGGCGCGTGGGCAACTTACCTCTGTGCGCGCGAAGGGCAAGCCGATATAGTTGAGGGATGGCCACATTCTTTATCATTCTGACTGGATTGTTCATGGCCGCGACCCTGGTGACCCTGGGCATCGGCGTCATCGGCATGGGCAAGGGCGGCGAGTTCAACAAGCAGAACGCCAACCGCCTGATGCGACTGCGCGTGCTGTTCCAGGGCCTGGCGATCGCCAGCTTCCTGCTGTTCCTGGTCATGCGGTGATCCGGCCGGCGCCATGGTCCAGCTGACCCGGATCTACACCAAGAGCGGCGACAAGGGCACGACAGCGCTTGGCACCGGCAAGCGGGTGCCGAAGCACGATCTGCGCGTCGCCGCTTATGGCGCGGTCGACGAGGCCAACGCCTTCGTCGGCGTGGCGCGGCTGCACACCCGCGGCGGCGAGCCGCAAGCGGCCGAGGCCGATGCCATGCTGGCGCGCATCCAGAACGACCTGTTCGACCTCGGCGCCGATCTCTGCGCGCCGGTCAGTTCAGATGACGAATATCGCGACCAGCGCCTGCGCATGAGCGAGACGCAGGTCGAGCGCCTGGAGCGCGAGATCGACCGCATGAACGCCGAGCTGGCGCCGCTCAATTCCTTCGTGCTGCCCGGCGGCAGCGCGGCGGCGGCGCACCTCCACGTGGCGCGCACGGTTTCGCGGCGGGCGGAACGCGCGATCACCCGGCTCGCCGAAGGCGATACCGTGACCCCGGCCGCCATCCGCTACATCAACCGGCTGTCCGATCATCTTTTCGTCCTGTCCCGCTGGCTGAACGACAAGGGGCGGCAGGACGTCCTGTGGACTCCGGGCGCCAATCGCTGAGGCCAAGTTCGATCCGCGGGCGCTGAGCCCGACCGGCCGGTCACGCCCGCTTCCCGGGCTCGATTGCGCACCTGCGGCACAATCGCCCGGCACGGCTTAAGCATCGGAAATTGCGCGGAAAAGCCGCTTCCCGGCGGTTTTGGGCAAGTCCGGTCGCTGCGTTGACACCAAGATGCCGTAACCCTATTGTGCGCCTGCGAAATGCGTCCGCCGACAGGTTCGGCGGGCGCCTTGCAGTGCCTTCAGGGGATATGGCGGAAGGAACGTCTGCGCGGCCGGAGCCCGGCCCCCGTTCCCTCGGCCGTAAGAGCGAACCTTAAAAAAAGAGCCGAGAATCGAGATGAAAGTCCTGGTCGCAGTCAAGCGGGTGGTCGACTACAACGTGAAGGTCCGCGTCAAGGCGGATGGCACGGGCGTCGAGACCGCGAACGTCAAAATGTCGATGAACCCGTTCGACGAGATCGGCGTCGAAGAGGCCGTGCGCCTCAAGGAAGCCGGCAAGGCGACCGAGGTGATCGCCGTCTCGCTCGGGGCCACACAGTGCCAGGAGACCATCCGCACCGCGCTCGCCATGGGCGCCGATCGCGGCATCCATGTGCAGACCGATGTCGAATTGCAGCCGCTGGCCGTCGCCAAGCTGCTGAAGGCGGTGGTCGACAAGGAGCAGCCGCAGCTCTGCATCCTCGGCAAGCAGGCGATCGACGACGACGCCAACCAGACCGGCCAGATGCTGTCCGCCTTGCTCGGCTGGGCGCAGGCGACCTTCGCCTCGAAGCTGGTCATCAACGGCGACGGCAGCGCCAACGTGACGCGCGAGGTCGATGGCGGCCTGGAGACCATCAAGGTCAAGATGCCGCTGGTCATCACCACCGATTTGCGCCTGAACGAGCCGCGCTACGCTTCGCTGCCCAACATCATGAAGGCGAAGAAGAAGCCGATCGACGTGCTGGCGCCCGACGCGCTCGGCGTCGACCCGGCGCCGCGCCTGAAGACGCTGAAGGTGGTGGAGCCGCCGAAGCGCAAGGCCGGCGTGAAGGTGAAGTCGGTCGCCGAGCTGGTGGACAAGCTGCGCAACGAAGCCAAGGTCATCTGACCGCCGTTCGCGCTCCTGAAACCTGATTCCGTGGAAGTGCTACCATGACCATTCTCGTTATCGTCGATCACGACAACAGCGCGCTGAAATCGGCGACGCTGCATGCCGTCACCGCCGCCCAGAAGATCGGCGGCGACATCCACCTGCTGGTCGCCGGCCACAACTGCAAGGCCGTCGCCGAAGCCGCCGCCAAGGTCGGCGGCGTCGCCAAGGTCCTGCTGGCGGATGATGCCGCCTATGGCAATGCGCTGGCCGAGAACCTGGCCAAGCTGATCGTCAGCCTGGCGCCGAACTACAGCCATGTGCTGGCTGCCGCCACCGCCAGCGGCAAGAACGTGATGCCGCGCGCCGCCGCTTTGCTCGACGTGCAGCAGATCTCGGAGATCACCGGCGTCGAGAGCGCCGACACCTTCGTGCGCGCGATCTATGCCGGCAACGCCATGGCGACGGTGCAGTCCAGCGACAAGATCAAGCTGATCACCGTGCGCGGCACCGCCTTCGATGCCGCCAGCGACACCGGCGGCTCGGCCTCGATCGAAACCGCCGCTTCGGCGGGCGATACCGGCCTTGCCAGCTTCGTTGGCCAGGAATTATCGAAGTCGGAGCGCCCGGAGCTGACCTCGGCGCGCATCGTCGTCTCCGGCGGCCGCGGCATGCAGTCCGGCGACAACTTCCACATGCTGGAGAAGGTAGCCGACAAGCTCGGCGCCGCCGTGGGCGCCAGCCGCGCCGCGGTCGATGCCGGCTTCGTGCCCAACGACTATCAGGTCGGCCAGACCGGCAAGATCGTGGCGCCGGACCTCTACATCGCCGTCGGCATCTCGGGTGCCATCCAGCATCTGGCCGGCATGAAGGACAGCAAGGTCATCGTCGCCATCAACAAGGACGAGGACGCGCCGATTTTCCAGGTCGCCGATTACGGTCTGGTCGCCGACTTGTTCCAGGCGGTGCCGGAACTGGAGCAGGCGCTATCCAAGTAGAACAGAATTGAGGGTCCAGTGAGCGTGTCGAAATGACGCCGGACGATCACTCCGGCAAGAGCGAGAATCGGTCCGGGTACAGAGTTCGGAATCGGTCGGAACAGCAACAGCAAGAGAGCAACTTCACCATGATCGAAAAGATCGGTGTGATCGGCGCAGGCCAGATGGGCAACGGCATCGCCCATGTGTGCTCGCTGGCCAAGCTGGACGTGAAGCTGATCGACGTCAGCCAGACCCAGCTCGACAAGGCGATGGACACCATCCGCCGCAACATGGAGCGCCAGGTCAAGCGCGGCCTGATCACCGCGGAAGACGAGAAGGCCGCCTTGGGGCGCATCTCCACCGGGCTGAAGGTCGACGTGCTCGGCGACCGCGACATGGTCATCGAGGCGGCGACCGAGAAGGAAGCGGTCAAGAAAGAGATCCTCAAGTCGATCTGTCCGACCCTGAAGCCGGAGGCGCTGATCGCCTCCAACACCTCGTCGATCTCGATCACCCGCCTTGCGGCGGTCACCGACCGGCCGACCAAGTTCATCGGCATGCATTTCATGAATCCGGTGCCGGTGATGCAGCTGGTCGAGCTGATCCGCGGCCTGGCAACCGACGATGAGACGTTCACCGCCACCAAGGCCCTGGCGGAGAAGCTGGGCAAGGTCACCGCGACCTCGGAGGATTTCCCGGCCTTCATCGTCAACCGCATCCTGCAGCCGATGATCAACGAGGCGATCTACACGCTCTACGAGGGCGTCGGCACGGTGGATTCGATCGACACCGCCATGCGGCTGGGCGCCAACCATCCGATGGGTCCGCTCGAGCTCGCCGATTTCATCGGCCTCGACGTCTGCCTCGCGGTCATGCAGGTGCTCTACGAGGGCTTGGCGGACAGCAAGTACCGCCCCTGCCCGCTGCTGGTGAAATATGTCGAAGCCGGCTGGTACGGCCGCAAGGCCGGCCGCGGCTTCTACGATTATTCGGGCGAGAAGCCGATCCCGACGCGCTGAGCCTCGGGGCTCGCGGATCGAAACGGGCGCCCTTGCGGCGCCCGTTTTGTTTTGCGCTAGATTGCGGCGGGGAGGAGCGGATGACGATCATCACCACCGACCGGCTGCGGCTGCGGGCGATGGCCGCGGACGATATCGACATCTTCGTCCGGCACCTGAACGACTGGGAGGTCCAGCAATGGCTGGCCCAGCCGCCCTTTCCCTATGAGCGCCGGCATGGGGAGGACTTCCTCGCAATCGTCCGCGCGAACCACGCCACCGGCCATCCCACCATGTTCGTCGCCGCCGACCAGGCCAGCGACCTGGCGCTCGGCTGCGTCTCGGTCGACATTGCGGCGACCGGCGAGGGCGTCCTCGGCTATTGGTTCGGCCGCGACCACTGGGGCAAGGGTCTCGCCAAGGAGGCGGTTACGGCGCTGGTCCGGCATGCGAGGGGCCATCCGACCTTGCGCAGCATCGTCGCGGTCACCGATGTCGACAACACCCGCTCGCAGCGGGTGCTTGCCGCCGCCGGGCTGGCTGATCGCGGCCTGCATGACCGCGATCAACCGTCCAGGCGCAATGCGACGGTGCTGCGCCGTTACCAGATGACGATCAGGCCCTAGGTCCGGGTGATCGACAGACCGCCATCGACCAGCGACGCGGTGCCGGTGACGAAGGCGGAATCGTCGGACGCCAGATACAGCACCGAGCGCGCCAGCTCCTCCGGCCGCCCGACCCGCTTCAGCGCGTGCAGGTTGGTGAGCCAGGCCTGCTGCTCCGGCGTGTTGTTCACCGCCTGGTACATCGGCGTGTCGACGGCGCCCGGCAGGACCGCGTTCACCCTTATGCCCTGTGCGCCGTATTCGGCGGCGAGGCTCTGGGTCAGGCCGATCAACCCGGACTTGCTGGCGGCATAGGCGGCAACACCGGGGAAGGCCACGGTGTAGCCGACGAAGGTCGAGGTGAAGATGATCGACCCGCCGCCCTGTTTCAGCATCTCGGGAATCTGGTGCTTGGCGCCGAGGAACGCGCTGGTCAGGTTGACCGCCAGCGTCTGGCTCCAATCCTTCTCCGCGATGCCGACGGTCGGGCCGGCCGGGCCGATGGTGCCAGCATTGTTGAAGGCGATGTCGAGCTTGCCGAATTCCTGGACCGCCTTGGCGACCAGCGCGGCCGCGTAGTCTTCCGACTGGACGTCGCCGGCCAGCGCGACGGCCTGGCCGCCGGCGCCCTTGATCTCGTCGATCAGCGAATCGAGCTCCGCCTGGCGGCGCGCGCCGACGACGACCTTGGCGCCTTCCCTGGCGAACAGCTTGGCCGTCTCGCGGCCGATTCCCGAGCTGGCCCCGGTGACGATGGCGACTTTGCCTGCGAGCCTCGACATGATGCAGCTTCCTTTTTATGTAATGATCGATACAGAATAGTTAGGAAGCTTGAAAGCGCCGGTCAAGGGATTTATGTATTGAACACTACAGAATTTAGGAGGCCTCCATGGCAACTGAGAAAAGCCAAGCGAAATCAAGGGGAAGGCCCCGTGGCTTCGACCGCGAGGCCGCCCTGCGCGCCGCCATGCAGGTGTTCTGGCACCTCGGGTATGAGGGTGCCTCGATGGCCGAGTTGACCAGGGCGATGGGCATCAACGCGCCGTCGCTCTACGCCGCCTTCGGCTCCAAGGAAGGTCTGTTCCTGGAGGCGATGCGGCTCTATGTGCAGCTCGAGAATGGCGACACCCGGACCATGATGGCGGCGGCACCGACGGCGCGGGACGCCATCCGCCTGCTGCTGGAGAACAGCGCGCGATCGCTGAGCCGGCCGCAGCAGCCGCATGGCTGCCTGCTGATCCTGGGCGACGCCAACACCTCCGCGCAAAGCGCCACGGTGCGTAAGCGGCTCTGCGATTGGCGGCGCGGCACGCAAGCGACCTTCGAGGAGCGCATCCGCCGTGGCATCGCCGACGGCGACGTGCCCGCCGGCGCCGACGCCGCTGTGCTCGCCGCATTCTACATGACGGTGCTGCAGGGCCTGTCTCTGCGCGCCCGCGACGGCGCATCGCGCGAATCGCTGTTGCAGGTGGTCCATGGCGCCATCGCGGCCTGGGACGCGCTCATCGCCGCCGCGTCGAAACCCGCCAGGAAACGCGCGGCGCGCTGACTACTTGCAGGGCTCCAGCTTGGCCGTGCTGACGCTGCCATCGGCAACAAAGGCCCGCACCGCCTCCAGCGCGACGCCGCAATTCCATTCCGCATCGCCGGTCAGGACCGCGCGCACCTTGCCCGTCTTGTCGACCAGCAGCGAGGTCGGCAGGGCGGACATCCGCAGCACCTTGTCGATGGTGCGGTGGGCGTCGATCAAGGCCGGCAGCTCCGGGGCGTGCTGCGCCAGGAATGGCGCCACCTTGGCCGGATCGGGCTCGTCCAGGGCGATGGTGACGACGGCGAAATCGCCGCCGCCCAACGCGGCCTGCAGCTTGGCGAGCGAGGGCAATTCGCGGATGCAGGGGGCGCACCAGGTGGCCCAGAGATTCACCAGCAGCGCCTTGCCGCGATAGGCCGCCATGTCGGCCGGTTTTCCAGCCGGGTCGAGCGGTGCGACCGGCGCGAAATCGGGCGCCGGATCCGTCGCCGACAGATGGTCCAGCGCGGCGCCCGCGGCCGGGGCGCC
>JBGAGP010000027.1:0-40875 GCA_044226685.1 Dongiaceae bacterium | reverse complement strand
CGAGCAGATGCTGACCCATGATTCGGAGGAGGGCGGCATCATCGTCCGCGGACGCCTCGAGGTGACGGTGGGAGACCAGGTGAAGGTGCTCGGCGCCGGCGACGCCTACTACTTCGACAGCCGCATCCCGCACCGCTTCCGCAACCTCGGCGACGAGGAATGCGAAGTCGTCACCGCCAACTCGCCGCCGAGTTTCTGATCCTTGGCCGACGCGAACGCCCGTCGTCTGCGCAAGACGATGACGGATGCCGAGCAGGCGCTCTGGCGCAGCCTGCGCGATCGGCAGGTCGAGGGGTGTCGATTTCGACGGCAGGTGCCGATCGGGAGATACATCGTCGACTTCGCGTGTATGGAGAAGGGGCTGATTGTCGAAGTCGATGGCGGACAACACCAGATCAACCAGGCTGATGACGGTGTGCGCGACGCCTGGCTGGCGAAGGAGGGCTATCGCGTGCTGCGATTCTGGAACAACGAGGTGCTCTCCAATCGCGACGGTGTCCTGCAGAAAATCGCTGAAGCGCTTGCGATCGATGTCTGACACCGAGCCGGTCACCCCCACCCTAACCCTCCCCCCTCAAGGGGGAGGGAACGGAACGAGCAAGCGTCTCGGTCGGCTGCTTCCCCCTTGAGGGGGGAAGGGTGGGATGGGGGTGATGGCGAAGCCACATGTGCGAAGAAAGTAACGGGGAATGGATCAGGCTATGATCGTCATCTCTCGCGAATCCCCGCATCGGGACGATGTCGTCGCGCTGATCCGCGCGTCCGATGCGCTGATGCAGTCGCTCTATCCGGCGGAGAGCAATCACCTGGTGGATGTCGACAGCCTGGCGCGGCCGGAGGTGCATTTCCTGGTCGCCCGCGAGGATGGCCGCGCCCTTGGCTGCGGCGCCTTCGTGCGCGGCGGCGGCAATCAGGCCGAGATGAAGCGGGTCTTCGTCGATCCGGCGGTGCGCGGCAAGGGCGTGGCGCGTGCGATCCTGGAAGCGCTCGAACGCGACGCGCGGGGCGCTGGCGTGGAGCTGATGCAGCTGGAGACCGGCATCCACCAGCCGGAAGCCATCGCCCTCTATCGCAAGTGCGGCTATGCCGAGCGCGGGCCCTTCGGCGCCTACTTGCCTGACCCGCTCAGCATCTTCATGGAAAAGCGCCTCGCCAGGTAGTCCACTGGCGCCGGACAGGAAACGGGCGCCGGAATGATCCGGCGCCCGCCAGGTCGAGATGAAGTCGAAGGACTCGTCGAGGATGGACCGTCCTAGATGACGGTGCCGCCCTTGCTGGTGCATTCATCCGCGGACGCGGTCGGCAGCCAGCCTTCGCCCTTGCAGTTGTTGAGGCCCTTGCAGGAGCTGTTGGCGGTCTTGCAGGCGCTCTGGCCCTTGCAGGCATTGATGCCGGCGCAATGGACCTCGGCGGATTGGGCGGACTTGTCGTAGCTTGCGCAACCCGACACCAGGATGAGTGCGGCAGCTGCGGCCAGGGACGCCCCCGAAATCTTGCGAATATTGCTCATCGTCTCCTCGCAGTTCGATTGTCGCAGCACGGCCAGCGTAAGGCCATGCGCGTCGCGCGGGACAATCACCATTGTGTGAATGCGGGTGCCCGTTCACGGGCGGCGAAACGCCTACTGGTTCGGCAGCAGGACCCGAACCCCGGCGCGGTTGAGCGCGGCGGCCAGCTCGCCATCCGGCGCCGCGTCGGTCACCAGGGTGTTGAGATCGCTGAGCGCGCCGGCCACCGCCAGGCTCGGCTGGTTGAACTTGCTGTGGTCCATCAGCGCCACGCGGCGCCGGGCGCGGGCCAGGATGGCGCGCTTGACGATCGCCATGCCGGTCAGCGTCTCGTTGAGGCCGTCGACGGTGATGCCGCTCGACCCGACGAAGGCCAGGTTGGCGTTGAACTGCTCGAGGAACTGCACCGTCTCGGGGCCGAGCACGGTGCCTTCGCGGGCGTTCAACGTGCCGGGGCAGAGGATCACGGTGATGCTGGGGTTGTGCGCCAGGGCCACGGCCACATAGGGGCTGGGCGTCACCACCGTCAGGTCCTTGGCGCTGGCGGCCAGCTGCTGGGCGAAATGCAGGATGGTGGACCCCGATTCCAGCATCAGCACGTCCCCGGGCGAGGCGAGGCCGACCGCCAGCTTGGCGATCACCTGGCGCTCCTCGCGCATCTGGTTGTGGCGCTCGTTCCAGGTCGGCTCGGCGCCGAAGGGGCGGGCGACGGCGCCGCCATAGGTGCGGTTGACGGCACCCGCTTCGCCCAGCTCAGCCAGGTCGCGCCGGATGGTCTCGCCCGAAACGCCCAGTTCCTTGGCCAGTTCGGAAATGCGGATCGCCGTGTTCGCGCGCAATTCCTGCAGGATGCGCTGCTGGCGATCGGTTTTCTTGGTGGCGCGGCGCCTCAGTTCCATGCTTGCCCTCGCGAATTGTCGCGGCGGCAAGTGTTAAGAAGCCGCGACGCGGCCCATGCCCTGCAGGCCGCCCAGCATGGGTAGCATGTCGTTTTGCGTTTGACGAGGCGCTACGGACGGGGCGTCCGCGACCAGCTGCGGCGCCGGACTCGGCGGCCCGGCCGACGCAACGGCCTCACTTCGCAGGCGGGCAGATCAGCTCGACTCCGGCCTGCCGCAGCGCGCCGGCCAGCGGGCCCTCCGGCGCCCGGTCGGTGACCAGGACGTTGATCTCGCGCAAGGGGCAGACCAGGGCCAGGCTCGACAGGTCGAATTTGCCATGGTCCATCAGGGCCACCCGCTTGCGCGCGCGCGCCATCATCGCCCTCTTGACCGCGGCGATGCCCGAATGGGTCTCGTTCAGCCCGGCCTCGGTGATGCCGGTCGACCCGAAGAAGGCGGTGCTGGCATGGAATTGCTGGAGGAACGCCACGGTCTCCGCGCCGATCACCGTGCTCTCCCGCGCATAGAAGGTGCCGGGGCACACCACCACGGTGATGCCGGCATTGGCGCCCAGGGTGGCGGCCACGCTGAGGCAGGGCGTGATTACGGTCAGGTCCTTCGCTACCGCCGCCAGGCGCTGGGCGAAGTGCAGCAGGGTCGAGCCCGATTCGAGCATCAGCACGTCGCCGGGCTGGACCAGTTTGATGGCGAGATCGGCGATGGCCGCCCGTTCCTCGGGCATATGGCCGTGCCGGTCGGTCCAGTCCGGTTCGAGATTGTAGGGCCGGGCGACGGCGCCGCCATAGGTGCGGTTGATGATCCCCGCCTCGCCGAGCTCCGTCAGATCGCGCCGGATGGTCTCGCCCGACACGCCCAGGTCCCTGGCGAGTTCCGAGATCCGCAGGGCGGCATTGGTGCGCAGGGTGTCCAGAATCCGCTTATGCCGATCAGCCTTCTTCTTGGCGCGACGCGTCAGCTCCATACCTGTCCCCGGTGGGCGGCAAGGACCTGGCATTTGGTCTGTGCCGCGAATTGTGGAAGTTTTGTTTCTGCGGGCATGGGTAGCACGGATTTCTGGGCGTTGACGAGAAGTGAGCCACGAAGATCGTCGCAGGCTGCACAGACTGGCTGGCGGTGCTCCGCCTCTGCCGGCCGGTATCGTCTGTGGCCAAGGCGCGCGCCCCGTGCCTTCAAAATGCCTGGGA
This sequence comes from Dongiaceae bacterium, assembly GCA_044226685.1. Classification (GTDB taxonomy): domain Bacteria; phylum Pseudomonadota; class Alphaproteobacteria; order Dongiales; family Dongiaceae; genus Dongia_A. The sequence continues at coordinate 37,281 of JBGAGP010000027.1, read as the reverse complement.
TCCAGTGACCGTCTGCACCAAAAGTGTGGTGGTTGCGATTTGAATTTGCACGCCCTGGCGTTGTGGATTTGCCCTGCATGCTCGGAAGTGGTTACAAAATATACAAGTTATTCAATAAATTAGATTGGCACTTGCGGTCTATGCTCGACACACAATGCCGTATCAGCCAAGCCGAGGAAAGATACATTTATGTGATCCTGAACACATGATTCCGCCTAGAATGTGATATCCTGATCATATTGTGATTTAGTTCCTTTTTATGGTGTCTCGCCTGTGTTCATCTCCCTTGCTCTTCCCGATTTCCGCCCCGTCTCCCTTCCGGCCGGCTCGGCGCCGGACGGGCGGGTTTGCCGCCTGACGCGCTGCGTCGAACCGGTCCACTGATTGTGTCCCCAAGCCACAAAGACGACCGGGCGACGCTCCTCCATCGCGTCAACCTGGCCCGGACCGATGTGCCCTCATCGGTCCGGGCCCTTTTTCCGCTCCTGCTCGGCACGTTGCGCCGGCGCCTGGGTTCCGGGCAGACTGCCGGTCGCGATGGCGCGCCCGTCGCCCCGCAGAGGAGCGACCCGTGTCCGCCGGAGCCGCAATCCGCATCTCCCGCCACGACGGTGAAGGACAAAGCTGGGCGCTAGCCTCGCGCGAGCCCGATGCGCGGCTGCGACCCTATGTGACCGACTACCAGGGCTACCGGGAGCGCGCGGCAATGCCGATGCGCCGCCTGCAGGCGCCGTTCGCCGGCATTCCCATGATCATCACCTTCGGCCCCAGCATCGACATCATCAATGGCGACGCGCCCGCGGCGCGCGGCCGCTTTCGCAGCTTCATCGCCGGACTGCACGACGTGCACGTCTTCACCGAATACCGGGGCGAGCAGCGTGGTCTGCAGGTGAACTTCACCCTGCCGGGTGCCTATCGCTTCCTCGCGCTCGCCATGTCCGACATCGCCAACCGCTGCCTGGATCTCGGCGATCTCCTGGGTGCGGAAGCCGGCCGCCTCGCGGATCGGCTGCAGGATGCGCCGGATTGGCCGGCGCGCTTCGACCTCATGGACCGCTTCCTGCTGGCGCGCATCAATGCCGGCCGCGCCATGGCACCCGACACGGCCTGGGCGCTGAAGATACTCGAGGACAGCCACGGCACGCGCTCGATCGGCGGGCTGGCGCGGGCGCTCGGCTGCAGCCGCAAGCATCTCATCCAGCGCTTCCACGCCCATGTCGGCCTCAGCCCCAAGACCGTCGCCGGCATCCTGCGCTTCGCCCATGCGGTGGACGGCATCCGCGCCGCCGACGAGCGGAGCTGGGCCGACCTCGCGCTCGCCTGCGGCTACAGCGACCAGGCGCATTTCAGCCGCGACTTCCGCCGCTATGCCGGCCGCACGCCGACCGAGTTCCGCGCCGCACTCCTGCCCGGCGGGGGCGGCGTCGCGGGTTGACCCTCGCGCGGTAAAATTCCTTCAAGACCGGCAACCGATGCGCGGCTAGCCTTGTTGCATCACCGATACGCAAGGAGGTTTGCATGGCAGAGAAGGTCGGGGTGCCCAACATCTTTCCCGCGCTGAAGTTCAAGGACGCGCCGCAGGCGATCGACTGGCTCGGCCGCGCCTTCGGCTTCGAGCGGCAATTCGTGGTGCCAGACGAGGGCGGCGGCGTCGCCCATGCCCAGCTCCGCCACGGGGCCGGCATGATCATGATGGGTTCGGCTGGCAAGCCGGACGCCGCCAATCCCTGGACCACCGAGCCCTTCGGGATCTACGTGGTGGTCGCGGATATCGACGCCCATTACGCGCGGGCCAGGGCGGCGGGCGCGAAGATCGAACGCCCGCTGGCCGACACACCCTACGGATCGCGCGAATATTCGGTACGCGATTGCGAAGGCCATCTGTGGAGCTTCGGCACCTACGATCCCTATGCCGAAGCCTGAGCGACCAGGAGAGGCAATCCGAGATGAAGGTGAAACGCATCGTCGCCAACATTGCCGCGCCCGATCCGGCGGTCGCCAGGCGGTTCTATCAAGAAGCGCTCGGCCTCGACCTGCTCATGGACCATGGCTGGATCGCCACCTATGGATCGGCGGCGAAAATGGCGGTGCAGGTCAGCATCGCATCGGAAGGCGGCTCCGGCACGCCGGTCCCCGACCTGTCGATCGAGGTGGACGATGTCGACGCCGCCCTGGCCCGGATGCGTAGCGCTGGCTTCGCCATCGAATACGGCCCCGCCGACGAGCACTGGGGCGTGCGCCGCTTCTATGTGCGCGACCCTTGCGGCAGGCTGGTCAACATCCTGGCCCACGTCTAGCCGCGCAGCGCGCGCTGCACCGCCTGCTCGAGCGCATTGAGGAAGGCGGTGCGGTCACGCTGGGAGAAGGCCGGGCCGCCGCCCTTGATCTCGCCCATGTCGCGCAGCTGCGAGGAGAGCTCCCGCATGGCCAGCGCCGCGCCGATGCTGTTCAGCGTGAAAGGCCGGCCGTTGTGCCCGATCACCTGCGCGCCCGCCTTCAGGCAGCGGTCGGCCAGCTGGATGTCGCCGGTGATGACGATATCGCCGGCGGCCAAGTGCGCGACGATCCAGTTGTCGGCGGCGTCGAAGGCATCGCCCACCAGCACGTTGCGGATCTGCGGATGGTCGGCGGTGCGGAAGCCGCGGTTGCTGACCAGGTGCGCGACGATCTGGTGCCGCTCCGCCACGCGGCGAATCTCGTCCTTCACCGGACAGGCATCGGCATCGACATAGATCTGCGGCATTGCTGCTCCGAAGTGATTCCAGTCTCTCTCGTCATCCCGGCCGCGCGCCGGGATCCATTTTGCCGATGTGGCACGGTCGATGGATGGACCCCGGCGCAAGGCCGGGGCGACGGCAGGGAATATCTATCCCACATCCGTGCTGTTGAAGCCTGGGAATTGCAGCGAGAAGAGGGCGAGGCTGATCGGCGGCAGCGGCTCGCGGTTGGGCACGATGAGGCCGACCTTGCGCTCGACCTCCGGCTGCACCAGGTCCAGCGCCACGGCGCCGGACGGCATGCCCAGCACCTGGATCAGGGTCTTCGGCACGATGCTGGAGAGCCGGCCGGAGCGCACATGGGCGCAGAGATTGACCACGGAGTTGGTTTCCAGCTGCGGCCGGGGCGAGCAATCCAGCGACTTGAACACCCCGTCCAGGATGCGCCGGTTCTGCATGTTGGGGGTGAGCAGGCAGAGCGGCAGATCGGCCGCCTCGCGCCAGGTGGCCGAACTGCGGCCGCCGAGCGGTCCATGCTCCGGGGTCAGCAGCACATAGCGCTCGACATAGAGCTCGCGATGCAGCACGCCGTGCAGCGGCTCGCTCTCCAGATAAGTGATGCCGGCATCGAGCTCGAACTGGTCGAGGCCCTTCTGGATCTCGATCGAGCTGGTCGACCAGACGGTGACCTGCACCTGCGGATGCCGGTCATAGAGCGGATCGGTGACCGCGGGTACCAGGGGCAAGGCGGAGGGGATGACGCCGAGCCGGAGCTTGCCGGTCAGCGACCGGCGTGCATTGAGGATGCCCTGGCGCAACGCCTCCTCGTCCGAGAGCATGCGCCGCGCCCACAGCAGCACCTCCTGCCCCTCCGGGGTGAAGCCGTTGAAGCGCTTGTCGCGCTCGACCAGCAGCACGCCCAGCTCTTCCTCGAGCTGACGGATGGCTGCGGACAGCGCCGGCTGGGTGATGTTGCAGGTGGCCGCGGCACGGGCGAAATGCCGTTCCTTGGCGAGCGCGACGAGATAGGAGAGCTGGCGCAGCAGCACGACGGCGCCGCCCGCGTCAGGCCGATTTCTTCTTGGCCGCGTCCGTCTCCGCCAGCCGCTTCACGGCCGCCAGCGCGATCGCCGACAGGCCGGCGCCGCCGGCCTTCGCCAGATGCGCCTCGATCTCGCGCCGCATGCGCGGATCCCAGAAGCTCTTGAGGTGGCCGAAGGTGCCCTCGATCGCCTCCGGCTCCGGGTAGGAGCCGAAGAAATCGGCCACCTGATTGGCCATGGTCACCAGACGTTGCGTGGTCACGTTGCTTCCCCTCGATTTCGCCGGTCAGTACAGCCGTTCCGGATGGCTGACAAGGACCACGCTGTCCGGCCGGGCCAGGGCCACCATGGTCAGGTTGTGCGCTTCCGCCAGGCGCTGCGCCATCAGGGTCGGCGCCGAGACCGCGACCAGGATGGGAAATCCGGCGGCGATGGTCTTCTGCGCCATCTCGAAGGAGCAGCGGCTGGTGATCAGGCAGATGCCGGTGGCGGCATCGAACCCGCCGCGGATCATGCCGCCGATCAGCTTGTCCAGGGCATTGTGGCGGCCGACATCTTCGCGCACCAGCTTGAGCTCGCCCGCGGCGGTGGCGAAGGCAGCGCCGTGCAATGAACGCGCCGCGCGGTTATGGACCTGGGCCGCCGGCAAGGCGTCGAGCGCGCGGTGCACCGCGGCTAGCGGGACCTTCAGATCGTTCTCGATGCGCGGCAGGTCCCGCACGGTCTGGTCGAGCGACTCGACCCCGCACAGGCCGCATCCGGTGCGCCCGGCCAGGCTGCGCCGGCGCTCCTTCAAATGCCAGAAGGCGCGCGAGGACAGCTCGATCCGCACCTCGACGCCGTTGGCGACGGGGATCACCTCCACCGCGCCGAGATCGGCCTTGCTGTCGGCGATGCCTTCGCTGATCGAGAAGCCGACGGCGAAGTCCTCGAGGTCGGCCGGGCTCGCCATCATCACCGCGTGGCTGACGCCGTTGTAGACGAGGGCTACCGGCGTCTCCTCCGCCAGCACGTCGAGGCGATCGATGGTGCCGCCGTCGCGCGTCGCGCAATGCACCGGGATCTGCTGCACCACCGGCGGCAGCGCCCGGTCGTCCTCCGCGGTCTTGTCGTGCTCGACGGACATTCGCGATCCGGCCGCGTCTATTCGGCCGCCGGCGTGGCGATGCGCCGCGTCGCGTCGCGCAGCTCGGTATAGTGGCGCTGCCACTCGGATTGCTGGTTGCTCAAGCGCACCTCGACCGCCGTGACCTTGTATTCCGGGCAATTGGTCGCCCAGTCGGAGAACTCGGTCGTGACCACGTTGGCGCCGGTGCCGACATGGTGGAACGTGGTGTAGACCACGCCCGGCTGCATGCGGTCCGAGATCACCGCCTTCAGGGTCGTCTCGCCGACGCGGCTGGCGATGGAGACGTTGTCGCCGTCGCGGATGCCGCGGCTCTCGGCGTCGAAGGGATGGATCTCCAGCACGTCCTCCGGATGCCAGGCGCTGTTCTCGGTGCGGCGGGTCTGCGCGCCGACGTTGTACTGGGAGAGGATGCGCCCGGTGGTCAGCAGCAGCGGGAAGCGCGGGCCGGTGCGCTCGTCGGTCGGCACATAGGCCGTGATCATGAACTTGCCCTTGCCGCGCACGAAGCCCTTCTCGTGCATGATCGGCGTGCCTTCGGGTGCTGCGTCGTTGCACGGCCACTGGATCGAGCCCAGCTCGCGGATGCGGTCGTAGCTGACGCCCTTGAAGGTCGGCGTCAGGCGCGCGATCTCGTCCATGATCTCGCTGGGGTGCTTGTAGTCCATCTTGTAGCCGAGCGCGTTGCTCAGCAGCATGGTGACTTCCCAGTCGGCATAGCCGCCGAGCGGCGCCATCGCCTTGTTCACCAGCGAGATGCGGCGCTCCGCGTTGGTGAAGGTGCCGTCCTTCTCCAGGAAGGACGAGCCGGGCAGGAAGACATGCGCGTAGTTCGCCGTCTCGTTCATGAAGATGTCCTGCACCACCACGCATTCCATGGCGGCGAGGCCGGCGGTCACGTGCTGCGTGTTCGGGTCGGACTGGGCGATGTCCTCGCCCTGCACGTAGATGCCCTTGAACGAGCCCTCGACCGCGCTGTCCAGCATGTTGGGGATGCGCAGGCCCGGCTCGTCGTCCAGCGAGACGCCCCAGGCTGCCTCGAAGGACCGCCGCACGGCGTCGTCTGAGACATGGCGGTAGCCGGTGAACTCATGCGGGAAGGAGCCCATGTCGCAGGCACCCTGCACGTTGTTCTGGCCGCGCAGCGGATTGATGCCGACGCCGTTACGCCCGATATTGCCGGTCGCCATCGCCAGGTTCGCCATCGCCATCACGGTGGTGGAGCCCTGGCTGTGCTCGGTGACGCCGAGACCGTAATAGATCGCGGCGTTGCCGCCGGTCGCGTAGAGCCGGGCGGCGGCGCGCACGTCGGCCGCCGGAACGCCGGTGAACTTCTCCACCGCTTCCGGCGAGTTCTCCGGCTGCGAGACGAAATCGCGCCACAGCTTGAAGTCCTCCGGCTCGCAGCGCTCGGCGACGTATGTCTCGTTCACCAGCCCCTCGGTGACGATGACATGGGCCAGCGCGTTGATGACAGCGACGTTGGTGCCGGGCTTCAGCGGCAGGTGATAGTCGGCCTCGACATGCGCCGTCTTCACCATGTCGATGCGGCGCGGGTCGACGACGATCAGCTTGGCGCCTTCGCGGATGCGCCGCTTCAGGCGGCTGGCGAAGACCGGGTGGCCGTCGGTCGGGTTGGCGCCGATGATCATCGCGACGTCGACTTCCTCGACCGAATCGAAATCCTGGGTGCCGGCGGAGGTGCCGAGCGTGGTCTTCAGGCCGTAGCCGGTCGGCGAGTGGCAGACCCGGGCGCAGGTGTCGACGTTGTTGTTGCCGAAGGCGGCGCGGATCAGCTTCTGCACCAGGTAGGTTTCCTCGTTGGTGCAGCGGGACGAGGTGATGCCGCCGATGGCGCCGCGGCCGTATTTCGCCTGGATGCGCTTGAACTCGGAGGCGGCGTGGTTGATCGCCTCTTCCCAGCTCACTTCCTGCCACGGATCGGTGATCTTGGCGCGGATCATCGGCTTGGTGATGCGGTCGCGATGCGTCGCGTAGCCCCAGGCGAAGCGGCCCTTGACGCAGGAATGGCCATGGTTCGCCTTGCCGTCCTTGTAGGGCATCATGCGGACGACCTGGTCGCCCTTCATCTCCGCCTTGAACGAGCACCCCACCCCGCAATAGGCGCAGGTGGTGAGCACGGAATGCTCCGGCTGGCCGTTGTCGATGACGGTGTTCTCCATCAGCGTGGCGGTCGGGCAGGCCTGCACGCAGGCGCCGCAGGAGACGCATTCGGAATCGAGGAAGCCGTCCTGCTGGCCGGCGGAGACGACCGAGGCGAAGCCGCGCCCGTCGATGGTGAGCGCGAAGGTGCCCTGGACCTCCTCGCAGGCCCGCACGCAGCGCGAGCAGACGATGCACTTCGAGGCGTCGAAGGTGAAATAGGGGTTGGAGGTGTCCTTCTCCGACTTCAGGTGGTTGGCGCCGTCATAGCCGTAGCGCACCTCGCGCAGGCCGACCGCGCCCGCCATGTCCTGCAGCTCGCAATCGCCGTTGGCCGCACAGGTCAGGCAGTCGAGCGGGTGATCGGAGATGTAGAGCTCCATCACGTTGCGGCGCAGATCGGCGAGCCGCTTGGTCTGCGTCTTCACCTTCATGCCGTTCTCGGCCGGCGTGGTGCAGGAGGCCGGGGTGCCCCGGCGCCCTTCGATCTCCACCAGGCAGAGGCGGCAGGAACCGAACGAGTTCAGGCTGTCGGTGGCGCACAGCTTCGGCACCTTGGTGCCGAGCTCGGCGGCGGCGCGCATCACGGAGGTGCCGGCCGGCACGGTGACGCTCTGGCCGTCGATCTCCAGGGTCACCATGGCTTCGGCATTCACGAAAGGCGTGCCGAAATCCGTTTCCTTGATCAGCATGGGATCGCTCCTGAGCTATTCCGCCGCCCGGGCCTTGCCCGGGTTGCGGTCGAAATCTTCCGCGAAATGCTTCAGCGCGCTCTGCACCGGGAACGGCGTCAAACCGCCCAGCGCGCAGAGCGAGCCGTCCACCATCGTGGCGCAGAGGTCGTCGAGCACGGTGAAGTTCTTCACCTTGTCCTGGCCGGCGAGGATGCGGTCGATGACTTCGACGCCGCGGGTCGACCCGATCCGGCAGGGCGTGCACTTGCCGCAGCTTTCCACCGCGCAGAATTCGAAGGCGAAGCGCGCCTGCTGCGCCATATCGACGCTGTCGTCGAACACCACGATGCCGCCATGGCCCAGCATGCCCTTCTGCGCCGCCATCGCCTCGTAGTCGAGCGGCGTGTCGAGAAGGTGGGCCGGGAAATAGGCGCCGAGCGGGCCGCCCACCTGCACCGCGCGGATCGGCCGGCCATTGGCCGTGCCGCCGCCGAAATCCTCGATCGCCTGGCGCAGGGTGAGGCCGAACGCCTTCTCCACCAGGCCGCCATGCTTGATGTTGCCGGCGAGCTGGAAGGGCATGGTGCCGCGCGAGCGGCCCATGCCGAAGTTCTTGTAGAACGCCGCTCCCTTGTCGAGCACGGTCGGCACGGCGGCGAAGCTCAGCACGTTGTTGACCACGGTCGGCTTGCCGAACAGGCCCTGCAGGGCGGGCAGCGGCGGTTTCGCCCGCACCATGCCGCGCTTGCCTTCCAGGCTGTCGAGCAGCGAGGTCTCCTCGCCGCAGATATAGGCGCCGGCGCCGAGCCGCAGTTCCAGGTGGAACGCCCGGCCGCTCTTGCGCACGTCGTCGCCGAGATAGCCTTTCGCCTTGGCCACCTCGATTGCGCGGTTCATCTGCGCGAAAGCGTGCGGGTATTCGCTGCGGATGTAGACGAAGCCCTTGGTGGCGCCGACGGCGAGCCCGGCGATGGTCATGCCTTCGATCAGCAGGAAGGGGTCGCCCTCCATCAGCATGCGGTCGGCAAAGGTGCCGCTGTCGCCCTCGTCGGCGTTGCAGACGATGTACTTCTGCTCCGCCGTCGCGCCCAGCACCGTCTTCCACTTGATGCCGGTCGGGAAACCGGCGCCGCCGCGGCCGCGCAGGCCGGATTCGGTGACCGCCGCCACGATGTCGGCGCCGGTCATCTTCAACGCGTTGGTCAGGCCCTGATAGCCACCATGGCCGACATAGTCCTCGAGCGACAGCGGGTCGGTGATGCCGCAGCGGGCGAAGGTCAGGCGCTCCTGGTTCTTCAGGTACGGGATCTCTTCCGGCTTGCCGAGGCGCAGATTGTGATCGGCGCCCTTTATCAAAGCGGGGAACAATCCGGCCACGTCGGCCTCGGAAACCGGGCCATAGGCGATGCGGCCGGCTTCCGTCGCCACCTCCACCATCGGCTCCAGCCAATAGAGGCCGCGCGAGCCGTTGCGGACGATCTTCACCTCGGCCTTCGCCTTGTCGGCCGCCGCGCGGATGGCGTGCGCCACCTCGTCGGCGCCGAGCGAGACGGCGGAGGAATCGCAGGGGACAAAAAGCGTGATCACCGGCGTGCTCATTTCCGGCCCTCCAGCGCGTCGATCAGCTGGTCGAAGCGCTCAGGCGTCACCCGGCCGTGCAGCTTGCCGTCGATCATCGCGGCCGGCGCGCAGGCGCAATTGCCGAAGCAATAGACCGGCTCCAGCGTGTAGCGGCCATCGGCGCTGGTCTCGTGGAAATCGGCGCGCAGGCGCTGCTTGGCATGCGCCTCGCTCGCGCGCCCGCCGACCGACTGGCAGGCCTCGGCGCGGCAGATTTTCACCACGTGCCGGCCCGGCGCGTGGTCGCGGAAGTCGTGATAGAAGGTGACGACGCCATGCACCTCGGCGCGGCTCAGGTTGAGCTCGTCGGCGATGACCGGCACCGCCTCTGCGTCGACATAGCCGAAATGGTCCTGCAGCGCGTGGAGGATGGGCAGCAGCGCTCCGTCCAGGTGCTTGTTGGCGCGGACGATCTGGCGCCCGCTTTCCGCATCCCAGTTTCTTGCCGACATGGCTCGTACTCTCGCTCGCGGTCGATTCCAAGGTCCATTAAAGGCGCGTTCCTGGGGCGGATCAAATCGGAAGCGGTGATTTCGTGATAGATAAAATTTATCACGTCAATAAAATCAATGAGTTAGAAACCATAGAAATAGGCTCTTACCCGAGATCTTAACCGCCAGAGTGATCAAGCCAGTCCCACGACCGCGCGCCGGCATTCTGCGGCGGGTCCCCGCTAGCCACTTGTCTCCAAGCGTCATGACACGCTACCCAGGCGCCGGCCGCGCGCGCCCGAGTCATCGTCCTGCCATGGTTCGCGTGGTCTTTCTGCCGCCCCGGACCTGTCACGCGAGTCGTCATCCATGAGCATCACGTTGCGCTACGCCGAAGGCGAGGCGGACTACCAGGCCATCTACCGCATCCGCTACGACATCTATGCCGTCGAGATGGGCTACAGGTTCGGCAATGTCGACCATGCCGGCAAGCGCCTGGTCGAGCCCTTCACCCGGCCGACCCGCCTGCTGATGGCGGAGGAGGACGGCGTGCTGGTCGGCACCCTGCAGTTCAACTGGGGCGGGGAATGCGCCTTCACCGCGGAGGAGAGCCACGTCTACCACCTCGCCGGCTTCACGCCGGTGGTGGGCAACGACGGCATCATGATCTTGTCCCGCTTCATGATCCGGCCGGAGCACCGCACCGGCGACCTGCCGGGCCGGATGCTGGACGAGATGTACCGCTTTGGGCTGGAACATGGCGTGCGGCTGCTGCTGTGCGATTGCCGGCCGCATCTCATCAATACCTATCTGCGCCTCGGCTTCCGCACCTACGCCAAGACCTACAACGACCCGATCGCCGGCATCCTGGCGCCGCTGGTCGTGGTGATGGACGATTTGGCGCATCTCGAGCAGCTGAAGTCGCGCTTCTTCCCGCTGACCCGGGGCTGGCAGCCGCGCGCCGACATCCGCGCCCGGATCCTCGCCATGCTGCCCCAGGCGACCCAGGTGAAGCTGCTCAGCAACCCGGTCGGGTCGCCGGACTGGACCGGCATCCAGGACACCCTCGCCGACGAGATCGACGGCCACGTCTCGATCTTCCAGGGGCTTGAGCCGGAGGAGATCGCCCGGCTGATCGAGATGAGCCCGGTGATCAATTGCGGCCCGGGCGACAAGATCATCAGCCAGGATGTCGCCGACCGCACCGTCTTCGTGGTGCTCGATGGCGCCGTCGAGGTGCATCGCGACGGCGAATTCGTGGCGCTGCTGCCGCGCGGCAGCGTGTTCGGCGAGGTCGCCTTCCTGCTCGGGCGCGAGCGCACCGCCGATGTGATGGCGGCGACCGAGGCGCGCGTCATCTCGCTGCGCGAGCGGGCCCTGAACGAGCTGATCGCCTCGGAATCGAAGATCGCCGCGCGCTTCCTGCTCAACCTCGCGCGCATCGTCTGCCTGAAGCTGGCGGAGCGCGAGGCGGACGATGTGCCGGTGCTGCTGAATCCATAATAGTCCCGTGCTCCGCAACCGCGCGTCCCAGGGGCCGGCCGGCGTGGCGCCCGCTGCATGCTGATCCGGGTCGAAGCCGGCGAGGGGCGCACGATCCTGGCGCTCATGGCCATCAACATGGCCAGCGGCATCGCCAACTGCCTGGTGCTGAGCGCCGCCTTCGCCCTGTTCTTCCAGCGCTTCGCCGCCGAGCAATTGGCCATCGTCTACGTCGCCAATGCCGGCGTGATCGTGGCGGCGAGTGCTGCGTTCCTGCGCCTGTCGCAGCGCTTCGCCATCGGCGCGGCGCTGAGCGGCTTGAGCGCCGTTTTGGCCGCGCTCGCCTGGATCGCCGCGATCCTGCTCCGGGCCGGCACGCCGGACTGGCTGGTCTTCGCGCTGCCGATCCTGTTCCAGGTCATGTTCGTGCTCGGCAACCTGGTGATCTGGAACCTGGCCGGCCGGCTGTTCGACGTGCGCCAGGGCCGCCGGCTGTTCGGCTTGGTCAATACCGGCTACTGGATCGGCGCCGTCGGCATCGGCCTGTTGGTGAAAGCGCTGACGCCGCTGATCGGCCTGTCCGGGCTGCTGTTCCCGGCGGCCCTGGCCGCCAGTTGCGCGGCGCTCGGCGTGGCGCTGGCGACGCGCCGCTACCGCGCGCGGATCGCCGATGCGAAGCCATCCGCCCGCGATGGCCGCGCGTCCCTGGCCACTGCGCTGAAGGACGGCCACGCGCTGCTGGTCTTCGCCGTCACCGCCTGCGTCTGGCTCGCCTTCTACGTCATCGACAATATCTTCTATGAGCGCGCCCATGCGATCTATGCCGATCCGGCCGCGCTCGCCGGCTTCATCGGCCTCTACATGGCCGCCAATGGCATCGTCACCATCGCCATCACGGCGATGGGTTCCGGGCCGCTGATCCAGGCGCTCGGCGTGCCGCGCGCCTTGCTGGCGACGCCGGTCCTGCTGGCGCTGTTTTCGGTGGCGATCGTCGCCACGGGGCTCACCGCCGGCGAGGGTCTGCTGATGTTCGTCCTCGCCGCGACGACGCGGCTCGCCGATGTCGCCGCCATGGGCGCCGTCAACCAGCCGGCGCTGAACCTGACCTACCAGCCGCTGCCCGCCGCCCTGCGCACCGGCGTGCAGACCCTGGCCGAAGGCATCGTGCAGCCCTTGGCGATCGGCGCGGCGGGCCTGCTGTTGCTGTGGCTGCGCCAGGGGGTGGGCGCCCATTCGACGACGCTTGCGGCCGTCGCCCTCGCCATTCTGGCGCTGTGGGCCCTCGGTGCCGGCGGGCTCGGCGGCTCCTATCGCCGGCGCTTCGCGGCCTTGCTGAAGGCGCGTGCCTACGACACTACGGCCGAGGCCCGGCTGCCGATCGATCGCGCCGCCATCGCCGTGCTGGCCACGGCGGCGCGCGGCGGGGAGCCTGCGTCGGCGCTTTACGCCATCGACGTGCTGATGCAGCAGGCGCCACTGGCGCTGCTCAGCCTGCTGCCCGACCTCGCGCGCCATCCGGCGCCGGTGGTGCGCGCCGCCATCCTGCCGCATCTCGCCGGCGCGGAGCCGGAGCTGCTGCGCGACCTCGCGCGCGGCGACGCGGCGCCTGAGGTGCGTCTGCCCGCGCTGACCCTGCTGGCCGAGCTGGCCGGCCGCGCGGACCCGGCGGTCGCCGCCGCGCTGGCGGCGGCGGACCAGGCGCCGCGCCGCGCCGCCTTGCGCGGCATCGCCCATCGCTCCGGCGCCGACGACACCGCCTTTGTCGCCGATCAGGTGACGCGCTGGCTTGCCGGCGACGATGTCGCGGCACGCTGCGCGGCGTTGGAGCTGATTGGTGCTGCGCAACTTGCCGGCTTCGACGACCGGCTGCGCGAGGCCTTGCGCGATGCCGATCCGGCGATCCGCGAGGCGGCGCTGACCGCATGCGGCGAATGGCAGCTGCTCGGATTGTGGCCCGACGTGGCCGCGCTGCTCGACCAGCCGCGCAGCCGCCGCGCCGCCGCCCGGGTGCTGGCCCAGGCCGGCGCCGACGCGGTACCGGCGCTGGCCGCCATCGCGATGGATGCGGACCGCGCCCCGATCGCGCGCCGCGCCGCCGTCGCGCTGCTCGGTCGCGCCTCCGGCACGGAAGCCGCGCGGGCGCTCTGGGCCGTGCTTGAGACGGGCGATGCCGATCTCCGTCTCGATGCCTTGCAGGCCCTCGCGCGCGGGACCGGCGACCGCGCCGCGGAACCTGAGGATCGTCGCGCGGCCCTGCTGGCGCACGAACTGGACGACGCGGCGGAAATCGCCGCTCTGCGGGCCGCCGCCATGGAGCCGCTGCATTCGGCGCTGGCCGGCAGTCTCGCCGATTGCAAGCGTCGCATTGTGCTGCTGCTCGGGCTCGGGCGCGACGCGGCGGCGATGCGCCGCGCGGTTCCATTCCTCGCCGGGCCGGAGACGAAAGACATGCGCGGGCGGGCAGCGGCGCTGGAGCTGGTGGAGATGTGGTCGCCGCCGGCCTTGCGCGCTCGCATCCTGGCGCTGTTCACGACAACGCCGCAGGGCGACGATCAACCGGCTATGGACGCGGCGGCTGGCTTGCTGCGGACACGGCCCCGCTGGGCCAATGCCTGGGTGCTCGCCTGCGCGGCCGCGTCATCTGCCGCCAGTGCCGCGCAGGATCTGCGGGGGCTGGCGGAGGCGACGGACCCGGCCCTGCGCGACGCGGCGCACCGGGCCGTTGCGCGCCTGTCGAACGGAATCGAGTCAAGGAAGGAGCCCGCCATGGTGTCGGTGGTGGAACGCGTGCTGCTGCTGAAGGCCTCCAACTTCTTCGCCGGCGTGCCGGAGGCGCTGCTGGCCGGCATCGCCGCGAGCCTGGAGGAATTGCCGGTGGCGGCCGGCGCCACGATCGTGGCCGAAGGCGCAGTCGAGCAGGCGATGTATCTGATTGCGCGCGGCAAGGTGGAGGTGCGCCACGGCGCAACCGGTTTCGCCACCTTGGAAGCGGGCGAGGTGTTCGGCGAACTGGCTTTATTGGATCCGGCGCCGCGCTCGGCCACCGTCATGGCGGCGGAGGACAGCCTGCTGATGCGGCTCGACGGCGCGGCGTTCCAGGATCTGCTCGCGGATCACGGCGAGATGGCCCTCGCCATCATCCGCGAGCTGGTCCAGCGTCTCCGCGCCACGTCGGCGCGGCTGCAGTAGAGGCGCTTCGTTACGCCTTGCCGCGGGAAGCGTCGACCGACCAGGCGCCGCCGCCGGCGCAGGCCAGGTACAGGAAGATGAAGCAATAGAGCAGGGCCGGCTCACCCTGGTTGATCGCCGGGAAGAAGCTCGTCGGCGCGTGGAACATCCAGTAGGCGACCGCCATCATGCCGGAGAGGATGAAGGCGACCGGCCGGGTGAACAGGCCGATGATGATCAGCGCGCCGCCCACCAGCTCCAGGATGCCGCCGATGCCGAAGATCGACAGCACCGGCATGTCGGTGAACATGTCGTTGGCCGGCAGGTTGAAGTATTTCATCGTGCCGTGCTGGATGAAGGCGAGCCCGGTGACGATGCGCAGGATCGACAGGACGCGCGGCGCCCAGGCCGTCGCGGTCGCGGAGAGTGCAGCCATGAAATCCCCCATAGGATGGTTATGGATCGCCCGAACCGTAACCAAGGCGGTGACGATGCGCCAGGGATTCGCTCCGGACATCGATCACGGAATCGTGAGCGACTGGGAGTCCTAGGCCGGCCCCGTTCAGCAGGCCTTCCTGCACACCCCGCCCAGCGCGCCCAGCGCATCCACCGCTGCCTGGTTGCCCTTGGCCTTGGCGACGTCGAGCGGTGTCGCGCCGTCGAAATCGGCCGGCAGGCTGAGATCGGCCTTGTGGTCGGCGAAGAGCTGCACGACCTGCGCCAGGACCGCCGGCTGCAGATCGGCGCCGCCGAAGACGAGGTTGTGCAGCGGCGTGCCGCCTTTTGCCCGCATGGCGTTCGGGTCGGCGCCGGCCTCGAGCAGCAGGCCCACCATCGCCACCAGCCGGTCGCCGGGCCGCACCTGCACCGCGCGATGCAGCGGCGCCGAGCCCTTGGCGTCGCGCGCCTGCACGTCGGCGCCCGCGGCCAGCAGCTGCTTCGCCGTCTCGACGTCGTTCAGCTTGATGGCGTGGAACAGCGGCAGTTCGGGATCCGACGAATCCGTCGCCACGCTGGGCGCGTTGACGTTGGCGCCGGCCTTGATCAGCGCCGTGATGATCTCCGGCTGCTGCATGTTGATGGCATAATAGAGCGCCGATTTGCCGATGGTGTCGACGGCGCTGGGGTCGGCGCCGGCACTGATCAGCGCCAGCGCGCCCTCGGCGCTGCCGACCGACATGGCGATGATCAGCAGCGGGTCGCCGTGATGGTCCTTGGCATTGGCGTCGGCGCCGAGTTCCAGCAGCGCGTCGACCAGTTTCTGGCGTTGCAGCACCAGCGCGCGGTAGAGCGGCACGCGGCCCTCGTCGTTCGGCGCATTGACATCGGCGCCCTCGGCAACGGCGGCGCGCAAGGCGGCGACGTCCTGGCCGTTGATCGCATCCCACAGCTTGTCGCCCGGCGTCTGCGCCTCGGCCGGCACCGCAAAGGGTCCGATCATCACGGCGAGGGCGAGCAGGCGGCGGAACAGGCGGGCGAGGAAGGTCATGTCGTATTCCTGAAAGGGGCGGGCGCTTTCTATGCTTTCCGCAGGTTGAATGCCAGCAATTCGCCGAAGCGCTGGTTGCCGAGCGGCTCGCGGCTGACGCGCTGGTGCATGTCGGTGTCGGGGCCGCCATTGGCCTCCACGATATGGGGTCCGTCGGGCAGGATCGCCATGTCCCAGCCGATGATGTGGCGGTCGGCGAAGGCGGCATGGGCGCGCTCGGCCAGCGCCCGGGTCTCGGCCCACAGCGGCAGGACGCGGTTCTCGATGGCGCCGCCGGTATCCGGATGATGGGTCTGCCAGCCGTGGCGCGGGCGCAGGCCCCAATCGGTGGCGCGGCCCAGCGTTCCCGTCGCCACGTCGATGGGCGCGGCGATGCCGCCGGCGTGGAAATTGTCGACCAGGTGGTTGCCGCCGACCGCCATGCGGAACAGGGCGCAGACCGCCTCGAACCCGCCGGCCTCGTTGCGCAGGGTGACGATGCGCGCGGTGCACAAGGCACCGTTGCTGAGATCGGCGAGGGCAGGGTGGTTCCTGGCATGCGGCTGCACCAGCAGCGGCCGGATTCGCGACCATTCCGCCAGCTGCGCCATCAGCGCGTCCGGCGCCAGCTCCGCGCCGTCCTGCAGGAGATAGCCGGTGCCGGTCCACCGCCACAGCCCGGCGCCCTCGCCGCCGCGGCCATGCGCCGGCTTCACGAACAGATCCTGCGGCGGCAGGCCATGCTGCCGGGCGCGGCCGCCCTTCAGCCGCCCGTCCGAGAACAGCGCGAGCGTGCCGATGGTGGGAATGCCCGCCGCGGCGCAATGGTGGGTGAAGGCGGTCTTGTTGCGCGTCGGCGACCGGCGCGCCTTCGGCACGCTGCGGCGCAGCACCTGCAGCAGGCCGCTTTTCAGCTCGTAGCGATGGATGTAGTGCGGCGCCTTGCGCTGCTGGGCGGGGTCGAACATCTCGAACATGTAGTACCAGACGGGCAGGATACCGTAACGCCCGGCGAACCAGATCTGTTCCAGCACTTGTTGCGTGATGCTCTTGGCGACTTTGCGCCGCGTCGCCAGGCCGTTGAGCGCGCTCGACCAGGCGACGAGCGCCAGCACGATGGGCGGCCACAGCAGCAGCGAGGCCAGCAGGCCGATCCGCGCCAGCCACCCGCGCTCGCGCCACAATTCGCGCAGGTAGCGCTTGTGGACCTGTCCGGCCCAGCTCTCATCGGCGGCCCAGGCCCAGAGCAGGGGCAGTGGCGTCACCAGATAGGTGCGGATGTCGCGCCGGCCGCCATGCTCCAGCCAGTGCACCAGGCGATAGGTGCGGCGGACCAGGCTGCGTTCGTCGCCGTGGCTTTCCGACAGCGCGCGATAGATCGCCGGCACGTCGGCGCGCAGCACGTCGGCAAGGCGCAGGCCGTGCCGTCTGTCCCCGGAATCGGTCCTTTTTGTCGCGGTCACGCCGGCTCCAGGCCTGGGCGGAGGCTCCGCCAGGGCGCGGGATTGAACAGCGAATCAAAGGGCTTGGGCACGGCGACGGGGGGCCGCGCGGCAACGATATTTCCTAAAATCCCCATAAAATCCCGAGCGATAGTTCTTGTCTCCGAGGCCGCCCAGGCCCAGCTTATCCACAGGCTCCTCTTCCCAAGAAGGAAGGTTGCATGAACATCACCCAAGTTGCCAGCGTCGCGGCGGCCTTCGAGGCCGCGCGGACCGCCGGCGTCCAGCAGGCGGGTACCGCCGCCGCGGCCACCACCACGCAGCGCGAAGTCAGCCGCGCGGCGTCTGAGGCGGACGTGCGCGACACCGAAGCCGTGCAGGAAACCAACGAGCGGTCCGATACTTCGGGCACCAACGGGCGGCGCCTCGACATCACCGTTTAAGTCGACTGCGCGATCCAGGTTTGCAGAACGCGCCTCTGGCCTTCGGGCCGGCGGGCAAGAAGGCTCCGTGAAAGCGGGGCCTTCGTCGTTTTTGCGGGTCGTCTTAAGGACCGGGACTCAGAACGGCCGCACGGTCCCGGTCGCGTCGCCCGCAGCTGCGATCTCCGCCAGCACCGCGCGCGTATCGGCGACACGGCGCTGGCCGAGCTGTTCCGCCAGGCGCGCCTCGAAGCGGCGATGGCAGCGCTTCGCGGCCGCGATCGCCTTGCGGCCGCGCGGTGCCAGCGTCAGCCGCGTGACGCGCCCATCCGCCGGATCCGCCTGCCGCAGCACGTAGTCCTTCGCCACCATCTCGTCGACGATCTTCAGCGCGCCCTGCGGCGAGATGGCGAGCCTTGCTGCCAGGTCCCGCAGGCTGAGCGGCGCCGCGTCGAGGGCGCGGAACACGAAGCCGAAGGAATTGCCGAGATCGTCGAACCCGTCTTTTGCCAGCTGCCGGTGCAGCTCCTCCTTGAAGGCGGCGAAGGCCAAGTGCAGCAGGATGCCGAAATCCGGCCCGTCAGGCGTGCGGCTTGACATTTTAATTCACCTAAGTTGATAATCTATGGTGAATTATATGATGGAGCCTGTTGCAATGCCATTCATTCCTGCCGCCGAGGCGCGGATCTTCGATATTCCCGGCGTTCGCTTTTCCGGCCTCGCCGCGCCGAGCCGCGGCGCCACCGAGAACGCCGTCTGGATCGTCACCCTGCAACCGGGGACTCCCGGGATGCCGCACCGCCTCACGCGTGAGGAGACCTTCGTGGCGATCGAAGGTGCTGCCATCGCGACGGTGGACGGCGTGGCGCATGACCTGACCGAGGGCAGCGCCCTGGTCGTGCCGGCGGGTGCCGCGTTCAGTCTGGGCAATCCCCATGACGCACCATTCCGGGCGGTGGTGGTCCTGCCGGTCGGAGGCCAGGCCGAGATCGCCGGTGAGGCGCCGTTCACACCGCCCTGGGCGCAATAGGTAGGTAACCGGGGGTTGCAGCAATCCCCGCCGGCTTAACCCGGCGTAAACCCCGGTGCTCCACCATTCCCGCATTCGACGGCGTCATTGCTTGAAGTCATTGCGTGGGGAACGTCATGGGGATCCGATCCATCATCGCGGCGCTGGGATGTGCCGGTGTCATTGTCGGCGTGTTCCTGGGACGCGCGCAGGCGGGCGAGCTCGCCGAGCGCGCCGCCATCGAAAGCGAGGTCCAGGCGCATATGCGCCACGAGGCCTTCGCCACGCTGGAATCGATGTCGGATTTCTACCGGTCGACCGGCGCGCGGACTTCGAGCGGCCTGTGGAAGTTGACGCTGTTCTATGTCGGCCTCGACAAGGCCGTGGATGGGCGCCGCCGCGCCGATGGCGACTGGGACGCGCTCGCGGAATCGGTTGATCGCTGGATCACGGCCTATCCGCAATCGCCGGCAGCCCGGCTGGCGCGGGTCCAGCTGCTGATGAACTACGCGCGGAGCTATCGCGGCGGCGCCTTCCGCCGCCTGCTGTCCTGGTGGTACGACAGCTACCACGACGCCTATATCGAACAGGCCCGCACGTATCTCGAGGAGACCAAGGCGATCGCCGGCCAGGATCCGCGCTGGTACGAGCTGATGATCAAGATCGCCTATATCCAGGACTGGCCGGAGGACCGGCTCGATGCACTGGTGGCGGAGGGGCAGCAGAAGGCGCCCGGTTTCTACCAGATCTACTTCGCCGCCCTCGACTACTATGCGCCGAAATGGGGCGGCAGCGCCGCCAAGATCGAGGCTTTTGCCCGGCGGGCGGTCGACTGGACGCGCGCGCAGGAAGGCATGGGCCTCTATGCGCGGCTCTATTGGTACGCGTCGCAAACCCAGTACGGCGATGCGCTGTTCACCGATTCCGACGTCTCATGGCCCGACATGAAGCAAGGCATGGACGACGTCCTGCGCGCCTATGGCGACGACTGGAACCTGGCGAATTTCGCCAGGTTCGCCTGTCTTAAGGGGGATCGGCAGAAGACCAGGGAATTGATTGCCCGCGTGAGCGACGGCGCGGCGCGGCAGGCCTGGTACGACCCCGCCGATTTCGAGCGCTGCCGCGACTTCGCCAATAACGGCTAGCCGTCGTAGCCGACCTGCTGGTTGAAGAACGAACCGGTCTGCGGGCGCTGCGGCAGCTTCATCTCGAAGGGGATGGAGCGCACACGGCCGGTTTTCTCGCCGCGCACGATCAGGCCTTCGTGCCGGCTGGGCAGCGGGTTGAGCGAGAGCGGGATGGCGTCCTCCGCCGAATAGACGGCGATGAACAGCCGGCGCGGACGGGTGCCGCGGTTCGGGCCGGAGCTGTGCCCGACCTTGGTGTGCATCAGGCAGACGCTGCCGGCCTTCATGGTGAAGGTCTTGGCGTGGCGCTCCCACGCGCGCGCCGCGTCGTCGCCGGCGATGCCGGTGAACTTGCCGTCGTGCCAGATCTCGGCGATGCCGTCGGTGTGCGAGCCAAGGGCGGAGATGAGCGGCCCGTTGGTCTCGTCCACGTCATCCATCGCCAGCAAGGCGGTGACCAGGTCGTCGTTGCTGTGCGGCGTGAAGGGAAAATCCTGGTGCCACTTCACTTCGGTGTTGGCGCCGGGCAGCTTGGCGTTGATCTTGGAGTGGTGGAACTTGACGTTGGCGCCGATCAGGTCGGCCACCATGTCCGGGATGCGGCTGTTCACCACCACGTCGAGATAGGCCTCGGAGATCTCGGTCGGCGAATTCACCCGGCGCAGCAGCGGCGCTTCCTTGCTGTGGCCGGGAATCTGCAGGTCGAAGCGCGGCCGGCCGTCGATCATCTCGCCGTAGTTGCGCTCATGCGCCCGGCTTTCCTCCCACCACGCATCGAATTCGCGGCATAGGTCCGCGAGCTGCTGCGGCGTCACCGCATCCTCGACTGCGATGGTGCCGTCGCGGCGGAAGGCTTCGATCTGGGCGGGGGTCAGCGCGGTCATGCCAGCTTCAGCACCATGCGGCCGAGGATCTTGCCGGCGCGCATCTCGTCGAAGATGGCGTTGATCTTCGCCAGCGGCGCGGTCTTGATCTTGGCCGTGACCAGGCCGTTGGCGGCGAAGGCGACCGCCTCGTTGAGGTCGAGCCGCGTGCCCACGTTGGAGCCGCGCACCGACAATTCCCAGTTGGTGATGGCGGAGATGGAGGTGCGGATCTCGTCCTTCTTGCCACCCGGCAGGCCGATGTAACACACCGTTCCGGCGGGGCGCAGCATCCCGATCGCCTGCTCGAAGGCCTGCGGGGCGACGGCGGTGACGATAGCGCCATGCACGCCGCCGATCTTCTCCTGCAGCGCCTGCGGCGCGTTGCTGGTGCGGCCGTTGACCGTCACCTCGGCGCCGAGCTTCCTGGCGAGCTTCAGCTTCTCGTCATCGACATCGACCGCGGCGACGCGGAAGCCCATCGCCTTGGCGTATTGCACGGCGATGTGGCCGAGGCCGCCGATGCCGACCACCGCGACCCACTGGCCGGCCCGCGCATTGGTGCGCTTCAGGCCGCGATAGGTGGTGACCCCGGCGCAGAGGATCGGCGCCAGCTGGTAGAAATCCACGCCCTTGGGCAATTGCGCGACGAAGGCGGCATCCGCCACCATGTATTCGGCGTAGCCGCCGGGCTTGGAATAGCCGGTCGCTTCGCCCGCCTTGCAGATGGTTTCCATGCCGGCCATGCAGAACTCGCACTTGCCGCAGGCGCTGTACATCCACGGCACGCCGACCGCGTCGCCGACCTTGAGGTCGTTCACCCCTTCGCCCAGAGCCGCGACATGGCCGGCGACCTCGTGGCCGGGGATCAGCGGCAGGTTGGGCAAGGGCGTCCAGTCCCCGTCGATGGCGTGCAGGTCGGAATGGCAGACGCCGCAGGCGGTGACCTTGATCAGCACTTCGCCGCGTCCGGGTCGCGGTACCGGCAGCCGCTCGATCTTCAGCTTGTCGCCGATCTTGCGCAGCACCGCCGCCTGCATGGTCGCCGGCAGGTTCGTCGTCTTGCTCTTCGCCGTCTTTGCCATTGGTCCCTCGATTGGTCTCGCTTCCGCGACGATGCATTCCGTGCATGGTCGCCGCCGTGGCAGCTTAGTCGAGCGCGCCCACGTTTGCCCAGCGCCAACCATTTGCGCCGGCACGCCTGCGACATTGCATGCATTGGGCAGGCAGTCTTATGCGTTCCTATCGCCAGTGGGAAAAGCTGCTGTTAGACTTTGCGCCGGCTGACAACGACAGGCGTGGCCGCTGGGCCACGCGCAAGATGGGGAGACGGACATGAGCAAGACCTGGTACGGCGACCTGCCGCAGTTTTATCAGCGCCAGATCAAGGCGATGGGCCTGGACGAGGCGGGCATGACCCGCCGCCGCCTGATGAAAAGCGCCGCCGCGGCCGCCGGCGTCGCCGGCTTCGGCGGTGTGCTGAACCGCGCCCGCGCGGCGACCCAGATGCAGTACATGTGCTGGGAAGGCTACAACGACCCGCGCATCATCGACCCCTTCAACAAGGCCAACGACACCGACATCTCCTTCGACCTGATCGTCGATTCCCCCGGCGGCTTCGCCAAGCTGCAGGCCGGCGCCAGCCGCGAAGTCGACATCGTCTCCACCGACATGCCCTGGGTCACCCGGATGGGCCCGGCGGGCCTGGCGATGGAGCTCAACCCCGACGACTACGCCGACGTCTATGCGACCTTCTACGACCAGTTCAAGCCGCCCTTCGAGCCGCTGCTGAACGAGGGCAAGACCATTGGCGTCGCCACCCGCTGGGGCTGGGTCGGCGGCTGCATCAACACCGACGTCACCGACCCCGACGAATGGCGCAGCTACGACCCGGTGTTCGATGCCAAGAACAAGGACAAGATCTGCGTCATGGATTGGGGCGACTGGCCGATCCTGCCGATGGCGCTGCATGCCGGCATCAACCCGTACGAGGAGCTGGACGAAGCGGCGCTGAACGAGGTCCGCATGGTGCTGCGCGCCATGTTCAAGAACACCCGCACCCTGGTCGGCGACCTGACCCAGGCGCAGAAGGGCCTGCTCGACGGCTCGCTGCTGGGCTGCATCGGCGCCGGGTCCTACCTCACCTCGGCGGTGCGCAAGCAGGGCCACAAGAACATCCTCGCCACCGTGCCGGATCCGAAGAACGGCCTGAAGCAGGGCATCATCTGGGTCGAGGCGACGGCGATCCTCAAGGAGACCGACCAGCCGGAGCTGGCGCAGAAGCTGATCAAGCACGTCGTCTCCAAGGACAGCGGCCACATCCTGTCGCTGCTCGACACCACCTGCAACGTCGTCACCAACAAGGCGGTGGAGGAGACCTATACCGACGAGGAGAAGAGCATTCTCCAGATCGACTACATGTGGCACGCCTACGAGAACTCCCAGATGCACCGCATCGCGCCCAACATCGACGAGATGCTGGCGATCTGGTCGGAGGAGCTGGCGGCGGCGCAGTAGAAAGACTGGGTCTCCGACAGGGACACGCGTGCACTCGGGTCGTCATCCCGGCCTTGAGCCGGGATCCATCAATCAGCCGCTCCTGCGGAGGAGGCATGGACCCCGGCTCAAGGCCGGGGTGACGATCTGAGTTTCTCGGCAACGGCATTCATCACGCATCGAGCAGGGGGCATGGCGGAGAGCATTCTCGACATCGTCGACGTGAAGAAGTCCTACGGCGCCTCGCAGGCGCTGAAGGGGGTCAGCCTGCGGGTGGAGCGCGGCGAATTCGTCGCCCTGGTCGGGCCTTCCGGCTGCGGCAAGACCACGCTGCTGAAACAGATCGCCGGCTTCGAGGACCCGACCTCGGGCCGGATCGCCATCGAAGGCCGCGACATGGCCGGCGTTCCGGCCTCGGAGCGGCCGACCAGCATGGTGTTCCAGAAGCTGGCGCTGTTCCCCCACATGACGGTGGCGCAGAACATCGGCTTCCCGCTGAAGCTGCGCGGCCACGCCCCCGGCCTGATCGCCACCAAGGTGCGCGAGATGGCCGACCTCATGCACCTGAAGCCGGAATACCTGGCGCGTTTCCCGCGCCAGCTTTCCGGCGGCGAGCAGCAGCGCGTGGCGCTGGCCCGCTCGATGATCTCGGCGCCCAAGCTGCTGCTGCTGGACGAACCGCTCTCCGCCCTCGACGTGAAGCTGAAGAAGGTGCTGCAGGCCGAGCTGAAGCGCCTGCATCGCAGCGTCGGCGTCACCTTCGTGCATGTGACGCACGATTTGGAGGAGGCGATGATGCTGGCCGACCGCATCTGCGTGATGCGCGGCGGCGAGGCGCTGCAGATCGGCCGGCCCAACGACATCTACTACCGCCCGGCCGACGAGTTCGTCGCCGGCTTCATCGGCGATACCAACCTGCTGCCGGTGTTGGTGATGGAGGTGGGTGCCGATATCGTGCGCTACCGCGCGCCGGAGATCGCCGACATCGACTTCACTTTGCCGCGCGCGCTGGCCCGTCCGGACATCGCGCCGGGCCCGGCCAGGCTGATGGTGCGGCCGGAGCTGCTGAACATCGTCGACGGCACGCTCGGCTATCCCTGCACCATCGGGGTCGAGATCACCGAGACTTTCGGCAAGGGCGGGGCGATCCAGTTCCGCGCGGTGACGCCCAACGGTGATCCGGTGGTGGTCGAGGTGCCCGGCACCTCGCACTGGCCGGCGCGTCTGGGCGAGAAGGTGCGTCTCGGCTGGACCAAGCAGGACATCTACTTGCTGCAGGACCGCCCGCGCGAGGCGACGCCGTGATCGGCGACGAGGGCGAGCCGCGCCACTGGGCGCAGCGCGAATTGTGGGCCAAGGCACTGCCCAGCGTCCTGCTGCAAGCCGCCTTCTTCCTGGCGCCGTTGCTGATGACGTTCGTGCTGACCTTCCAGGAAACCAAGAGCTTCATGCTGCAATGGACCTGGTCGCTGAAGATCTGGGCTGACGTTTTCAGCAAGCCACATTACTGGACCATCCTGTGGCATACGCTGTGGATGTCGGCGCTGTGCACCGCGCTTTGCGTCTTCCTCTCGCTGCCGATCGCCTATGCGCTGGCGACGCGGCTGCGCACGGCCAGCGGCCAGGTCAAGGTGCTGATCACCTTCGCCTTCCTGACCGACGCGACCTTGAAGACCTTCGGCTGGGTGCTGTTCCTGGACCAGAAGGGCGCCGCCAATTTCCTGCTGGAGAAAATCGGCTTCCCGCCGGAAGTCTTTGCCTTCCTCTATACCGACTGGGCGACCATGCTGGGCATGGTCTACAACCTGCTCGCCTTCACCATCTTCACCATCTACCTCTCCATCGACAACATCGACCGCTCGCTGATCCTGGCCGCCTATGACGCGGGGGCGGGCAAGTGGCGCGCCTTCTGGGAGGTGACGCTGCCGCTGTGCCGGCCCGGCATCTGGACGGGAAGCGTGCTGGTCTTCCTGTTGAGCGTCGGCGTCTTCCTCGAGCCGAAGGTGCTGGGCGGCGGCAAGTCGCCGATGTCGGCGGAGCTGATCCGCCAGACCTTCGAGACGCGGGTCAACTGGCCGTTGGGCGCGGCGCTCACCATCGTGCTGATGGTGGCGGCGGTTTTCTGCATCCTGCTGTTCAACCGGGTCTATGGCCTGCAGCGTGCCGGAGCGGCGCGATGAGGACGCGGCTCTCCGACCGGCTGATCGACGTCATCCTCTACGGCTCGGTCGCCGCCGTGCTGGTCTTCTTCTACATCCCGATCTTCACCCTGATCGGCTTCTCGTTCCAGCAGGGCCGCTACCTGGTGCTGCCCTTCGAGGGCTTCTCGCTCAACTGGTATGGCGAGCTGTTCCGCAACGCCGCCGCCGGCAATGCGCTGTGGAACTCGACCCTGATCGCCGTCGTCGCCACCTTCTTCAGCACCATCCTCGGCACGGCCGCCGCCATCGTCGCCGTGCGCTACCGCTTCAGGGGCAAGACCGCCTTCCTGGGCCTCAGCGCGGCGCCGCTCGCCTTCCCGCAGCTGCTGATGGGGGTGGTTCTGCTGCTGTGGTTCTCGGTGCTCGGCCGCTGGCTCGACTTCAACACCGGCATGGTGACGGCGATCATCGGCCATATCGTCTACATCACGCCCTTCGCCATGATCATCGTCGCCGTGCAGGTGTTCAATTTCGACGCCAGCCTGGAGGACGCCGCGCGCGATTGCGGCGCCAAGGCGTGGGAGGTCTATCGCTACGTCACCATCCCGCTGCTGTGGCCGGGCATCTTTTCGGCGGCGATCTTCGCCTTCCTGCTGAGCTGGGGCAATTTCTACCTGACCTATTCGCTGGCCGGGTCGACCCGCACCCTGCCGACCTTCGTCTTCAGCGGCATCGCCACCGGCTCCTCGCCGCTCTATCCGGCGATGGCCACGGTGGTGTTCATTCCGGGGATTGCCTTGGTGATGATGGCCGACGCGCTGCGCCGCCGCGCGGCGCGGAAGCTGGCCTAGCTCACTCCTGCGCCGCGCATTGCTTCAGGCGGTCGAGGCCGCCGAAGCGCTGGATCGCGTCGATGCCGGCCGCGGCGATCTCCGCCGGGCCATAGGGCGCCGCCACCTTGGCGCCCGGGAAGACCAGCGTCACCACCTCGTTCGGCACCACCAGCTTGCGCATCGTGCGGCCGGTCACCGTCTGCGGGTCGATGGCGACGCCCTTGATCGCGGCGGCCAGCGCGATGGAGGCTTCGCCGAGCTTGTTCTTCGGACCGAGATCGCCGACCACGGCGAAAGTGTAGAGCTTCGTCTTCGGGTCGATGACGAAGGCGAGGTCGCCGAGCCTGGCGCCGCCGTCGCCGAGGAACGCGCTGCGCTTCGGCAGGACCAGGAAGGGGACGGCGCGGGAGTCGAGATAGCGGCGCTGGTCGCTCTCCTTGTACGCCTTGTTCTGCAGCGAAGTGGCGGAGATGAAATAGCCGGCATAGGCGCCGGAGCTCTGCACCAGCGGCTCATGCCGCGACCGGTCGCGGGTGACGATGCCATGCCAGACGATGCGCGTCGGCCCGTGCCAGCCACCCTGTTGCGCCGCCTTCACGTCGGCCAGGAAACGGTCGCAATCCTGGTAGCCGTCATAGGCGCCGTCGGCGGTGAGCACGCGCCCCGCGTTGCACAGCGTGTTGAGCGCGCCGCCGGGGCGGCCGTCGATGTGATAGGCGTTGGGCGCGCCGTCGGTGTTGATGGCGAGCGGGCTGCGGAATTTCAGCGCGGCCTTGTCGACCCAGGTGACGGTGGCGGAGCCCTTCGCGAGCGGCTGCTGGAAGGCCACCGCCTCGACGCAGGCGGCCTGGGCCGGTCCGGCGGCGAGGCCGGTCAGCATGGCGCAGGCCGCGAGGGCGAGGGCGGGGCGGGTTCGGCGCATCGCAATCCCTTGGCCCCGGCTGGCGTTGCAGGACGGGGCCTCTACGGGATTAGCCGATAAAGGTTAAGCAGCCATTGCCGCCCCCTGCCGCTTCTCCTATCGTTGCCGGCAAGGCTGCAGGGGGCGTGAGCGATGACGATGGGTGACCTCAAGACCATTCCCGCGCGGCACGGCCGGGCGCAGCGCCTCGCCAGGGGCCAGGCGATCAAGATCATCAACACCCATGGCTCCCAGGTGGTCGACACCTGGTGCTTCAGCGCCGAGGACCTGACCGAGTTCATGTCGATGGAGCACATGCGCCCGACGCTCGGCCGGCTATGGCCGCGCCGGGGCGATGCGCTGCATTCCAACCGCCGCCGGCCGATCCTCACCCTGGAGGAAGACACCTCGCCCGGCCGGCACGACACCATCATCGCCGCCTGCGACGACTACCGCTACGGCCTGCTTGGCTGCACCGAATACCATGACAACTGCACCGACAATTTGAAGGCGGCGATGCGCCAGATCGGCCTCGCCGTGCCGGAGGTGCCGAGCCCGCTGAACCTGTGGATGAACATCCCGGTGGCGCCCGACGGAGCCACGTCCTGGGGCGAGCCGCTGTCGAAGCCCGGCGACTACGTCGTGCTGCGGGCGGAGATGGATTGCATCGTCGCCATGTCGGCCTGCCCGCAGGACATCCTGCCGATCAACGGCAAGGCCTGTTCCCCCACCGAGGCGCATTTCCAGGTTCTTGGCTGAGGCCCCCGCCACGCCCGCAAGGGGACCTGCCGCGCGCTTCCGCCGCGGCTTTTCGGCAACGGCGTTAAGAGAATTTTATTGCATTGCACAATATACCTTGTGCGACGCAGCAAACGCCCTATATTAGCTCCTGTCAGGGGTGTTCGCGCAGCGCCGAAGGTAAAGGCCATGACTGCTTATACTCTTGATAAACTTGAAGTTTTGCCCCCGGACCAGTCGCTTCGGTCGACCTCCGGGAGCGTGGTTCTGGACTATCTCCGGGCCCTGGTCGCGGCGCGCGATTGCGCCGCCGCGCTGGAAGCCGGACAGCGGCCGAGCGACGAGTCCCTCAGGACTCTCGGCATCGACCCGGCGGCCTATGCCGAGGTCAAGCTGGTCTAGAGACCGGACCCCTCCGGGGTCCCGATTGCCGCGACCCTTTGCCCGATCACGGATGTACTGACTGGCGAAGCGGGAGCGGCGATTGCCGGCTGCGCGCCGGCGCTGCCACGGCGCCGGATCCCAGATTCCTTGCCAATCATTGCCCGAGCAGCTTGGTGAGTTCCGCGGCCAGTTCGGCGCGCCGGAACGGTTTGCTGAGCAGCGGGCGATGGTCCACCAGCGTGTCCGACGCGAAGCCCGAGATGAACAACACTTTCAGCTCCGGCTTCACGGCGCGGGCGCGCTGGGCCACGTCCGGCCCCAGCATGCCGCCAGCCAGGATCACGTCCGTCACCAGCACGTCGATCGGCTTGCCGCTTTCCAGGATGCGCAGGGCTTCCTGGCCGGTCGGCGCCTCGCTCACGTTGAAGCCGAGGCTGCGCAGCATGGCCGCCGTGGTGGCCCGGACCGGCGGATCGTCGTCGACCAGCAGCGCGTTGCGCCCGGCGAAATCGCCCACGCCGATTCCGAGCACCGCCGGGTTCGGCGCCATCTCGGGCGCCACCGGCAGGAACAGGCGGACCGTGGTGCCGATGCCGGGCTCGCTGTAGATGCGCAGGTGGCCGCGCGACTGCTTCGCCAGGCCATAGACCATGCTGAGGCCGAGGCCGGTGCCCTGGCCGACCGGCTTGGTGGTGAAGAACGGCTCGATGGCGCGCTCCAGCGTCTCCCGCGCCATGCCGATCCCGGTATCGGTGACCGAGATGCGCAGATGGGGCGCCGGGCGGTGCTCGCCGATCTCGACGGCGCCGTCCTCCTCCGACGACCATTCGACCAGATCGACGCCGATGGAGAGCCGGCCGCCGCGCGGCATCGCGTCGCGCGCGTTGTTGGCCAGGTTGAGGATCGCGTTCTCGAGCTGGTTGGGGTCGACCAGGGCGCGCGGCAGGTCGGGCGCCGCCTTGATCGCCACCTCGATCAGCGCGCCGACCGAGCGATTGAGCAGCGGGAGCAGATCGGTCAGCAGCCGGTTCAGATCCGTCGGCTGCGGGCTCAGCGGCTGGCGCCGGGCGAAGGCCAGCAGCCGCTTGGTCAGCGTGGCGCCGCGCTCGGCCGCGCCGATTGCGGCCTCGGTGAGCTCGAGCAGCTGCGGCTGGTCGCGCAGGCGGCTGGCCAGGGCCTCCAGGTTGCCGATGATGACGGTCAGCAGGTTGTTGAAGTCGTGCGCCACGCCGCCGGTGAGGCCGCCGATCGCCTCCATCTTCTGCGCCTGGGCGATCTGCGTCTCGTGCTGCTTCGCCTCGGTCACGTCCTGCAACACGCCGATGATGCGCACGACCTTGCCGCCGACGACGTCCTTGGTTGCCGTGCAATGCACCCAGCGCAGGCCGCCATTCGGCCGCACGATCCGGTACTGGATGTCGTGCGGCGCATCCTCGACTTCGAGGAAGCGCTGGTATTCGCGCGCCACGCGCGCACGGTCCTCTGGATGCACGAACTTGTCGATGAACGCCGCATCGCTGATCTGCAGGTCCGCCGGCTGCAGGCCGAGGATGGCGGCGCAGGCCGGCGAATACCGGGTCTGCCGGCGCCATTGGTCGTTGGTGTCGTTGCCGGCTTCCGGCTGCCAGGTCCAGTAGCCCAGCCCGGCGATCTTCTGCACGTTCTCCAGCAGGGTCTGCTGCTGGTGGACGTCGGTCACGTCGATGGCGATGCCATCCCACATGATGCTGCCGTCCTCGCCGGGATAGCGCCGCGCCACCGACTGCACCCAGATCAGCTGGCCGTTCGGCTTGATGGCGCGGAATTCCTGGGTCCAGACATCGTCGCCGTCGCGGGAGGCGAGGATGGATTCCTGCATCTGCCGGCGATCGTCCGGGTGGACCAGGTCAAGCAGCGAGGCGGTGTCCGGCGCGTCCGAATTGGTCCTGATGCCGAAGGCATTTTCGAAGCCTTCGCTGACGAAGGTGTATTTGATCTTGTCGGGAGGGTCCAGGCGCCGGGTGAACACGCCGCCCGGGATGTTCGCCAGCAGCCTGGCGTAGCGGCTCTCGTTCATCGTCAGCTGCTCGACCGAGCGCCGAAGGTCGGATTGCGAACTTCGCAGGGCGACCCAGAGCAGGAAGATGGCGCTGAGGATGAACAGCAGCAGCACCGACTTGCCGGGCAGGCTGGCGAGCCATCCGGTGACCACGCCGCGCACCGGCACCCCGGCCACCACCACCAGCGGCCACCCGCGCGTCGAGCGATAGGTGAAGATGCGCTCGCGCGGATCGGTCTCGACGGTTGCCCGGATGGTCGCCGCCGCTTCGAGCTTCAGATGCTCGCCGAAGATCGGGCCCGCGAACTTGCGGCCGACATAGTCCGGCGTCGGCGGCCAGCGCGTCAGCAGCAGCCCGTCGGCGCGGAACACGGCGAAGGCGCTGCCGTCGGCCAGTTCCACGGACTGATAGCCCTGCAGGATTTGCTCCGGCGCGGTGAACGCGACGATCTCGATCGCCTTGCGGTCGGCGCTGGCCACGAAATTGTAGCGCAGCGGCAAGGTGTAGCCACCCTCGGGCAGCGCGACCGGCGCACCGATGTTGACGAACCCGAAGGGAAACGGGGTTTCCGCTGGCGACCATTCGATCTTCGCGGTGTCGATCCGCGCCGCGTCCGTCGCAATCGGCGACAGGTTGGCCGCTTCCTGGCCGTCGATCCGGATGACCACGCGCAGGATGTCGCCGTCGTCGTCGAGCGCTCCCGTCGCCAGATCGGACAGATCCACGGGCAGCGGCCGCGCGGCGGCGATATGACGCTCCACGGCATCCAGGATCGTGATGACTTCGCGGTTGATCTCGTTGAACTGGCGCTCGGTCGTGTCCTGCAGGCCGGTGGCCAGCAGCTGGGTCTGGCGTTCGCCCAGGCCGATGTCGCGCTTGTATTCCGCCTTGGCGCTCAGCACCAGCCAGGTGATGGCGACCGAGGCGGTAACGACCGCCAGGGCGGTCGGCAGATTCCGGAAGCGCATACTCTGTTTGATCGCCGGCATTCCCCCTCCGGCACGACTCCAGACGCCTTCGGCGCGCCCTCTGAATGTGCGCACTCTACCATCGGCCGCGTGAGCCTAGCGAGTCACGTCCTTCACATAGGCGGCAAAGAGTTCCTTATAGTCGGGGTGCCAGCGCGACAGGGCCGGGCGGTTCTGGATGATGTCGTCCGCGGCCCATTGGATGCGCCGCGAATCGAGGGCGTGGCTGACGTCGTTGTCGGGACAGAGGATGTAGAAGCCGCCCTCGGCCAGGCGACCCAGCATGAAATCGACCACCTGGTCGGCGGTCCAGGCGCCCTTCGGCTTGGCGCTGTCCGGCGCGTCGGCCGGCCGGCCGGTGATTCCGGTCCAGGCATGGCCGGGGATCAGCAGATGCGCCGTCGTCCGGCAGCCCGGCCGGTTGCGCAGCTCGTGCGCCAGCGCCTCGGTCAGCACCTTCACGCCAGCCTTGCTGACGTTATAGGCGGTGTCGCCGGGCGGGCAGGTGATGCCCTGCTTGGAGCCGGTGTTGATGATGAGCGCCGGCGCGGCCTGTGCCGCCATCGCGTCGGTGAAGCTCTGCACGCCGTTGATGACGCCCCACAGGTTGACGCCCAGAACCTTCTGCCAGCGCTCGTATTTCTCGGTCGGTCCGCCGCCATTGCCGATGCCGGCGTTGTTCATCAGCACATGCACGGCGCCGAATTTCTGGAACGCCAGCTGTTTCAGCCGCTGCACGTCGGGGAGGACCGCGACATCGGTGGCGACGGCCAGCACATTGGCCACGCCGGCGGACGCCGTCGCCGCGACCTCCGTCGCGGCTTTTTCCAGCGCCGGCCCGGCCAGATCGGCCAGCACGACCTTCATGCCGAACCCGGCGAAACGCCGGGCCGCCGCCAGGCCGATGCCCGACGCGCCTCCGGTGATGACGGCGACATTGCCCTTGGCGAAGGCTGGATGCTGGTTCATGCGGAGATTTCCCTCAAAGTCCGGCTGCGGCGATATGGTCTAGGACCGCCATCATAGGCGGCCAAGGCCGTGCTTGGAACAGGCTGGCATCTTGCGTAAAGATGGCGCGTTGCCGATCCGGATTGGAATTCATGCGGGACCCCGATTTCATCGCCTCCTGCCACGAGCGGGTGCGCGACATGTACTATTACTGGGATGAAAAGCGCGCCGACCGGCTGATGCCGCGGCGGAGCGAC
Organism: Dongiaceae bacterium; assembly: GCA_044226685.1. Classification (GTDB taxonomy): domain Bacteria; phylum Pseudomonadota; class Alphaproteobacteria; order Dongiales; family Dongiaceae; genus Dongia_A. The sequence continues at coordinate 4,821 of JBGAGP010000027.1, read as the reverse complement.
CTCGACCCCCTCGAATTCCACCGCCTTTTGCCCGATGTCGGTCTGGTCGACGTGGTGCCGGATGACCGCCGCTACGTCTACCGCCTGATCGGCACCAACGAGGCGCAGATGCGCGGCCGCGACCCGACCGGGCTGGCGGTCAGGGACGCCTATTTCGGCACCAGCGTCGACACCGTCTACCTCAACTACGACAAGGTGGTGCGCGACCGGTGCCCGGTCATCGACCGCGACCCCAGCCGCACCAGCGACGACCGCTACATCTGCCACGAAACCATCTTCCTGCCGCTTTCCGACGATGGGGAGAAGGTGAACATGGTGTTGTTCCTCACCGTCTACGTGCCGGCGGCGACGATCCGCTAGCGGCCGGGCCGGATGCGGGCGGTTGCGGCAAGGCCGCCGCGTCGATAGCATCGCGCTCTCGCGCTCCGCAAAGGACATTCGCCATGCCGGACTCCAACGCGCCGAAATCCTCCGTGCTGGGTCCCAGGCCCGAAGACGTGACCGCGCATTACCGCGTGCCGCATCTGCTGGAGACCATCCGCGCCGGCCTCGCCGCGCTCGGCAAGACACCGGAAAGCGTCACGGTCGAGGACCTGGCGCCGATCGAGGAATTCCACATCGGCGGCCGCCCGGCGACCAAGGAGGTGCTGGACCAGCTCGGCCTCAAGCCCGGCCACCAGGTGCTCGACATCGGCTGCGGCATCGGCGGCCCGGCGCGCTTCGCCGCCTCGACCTATGGCGTGCGGGTCTGCGGCATCGACCTCACCGCCGACTATGTCGAGATCGGCCAGACGCTCAGCCAATGGGTCGGCCTCGCCGACCGGGTGAGCCTGCGCCAGGCCAGCGCCACGTCCTTGCCCTTCACGCAAGGGACCTTCGATGCCGCCTACATGCTGCATGTCGGCATGAACATCGCGGAGAAGCAGGCGCTGGCGCGCGAGGCGGCGCGGGTGCTGAAGCCCGGTTGCCTGTTCGCCGTCTTCGACGTGATGCGCCTGAACGACGAGCCGCTGAAGTTCCCGGTGCCCTGGGCCGCGCATTCGGGCTTGAGCAGCGTCGACACGCCGAACGTCTACAAGGAGGCACTGCAGCTCGCCGGCTTCGACGTGGTGGCCGAGCGCAACCGCCGCGACTTCGCCATCGCCTTCTTCGAGACCATCCGCGCCCGGCAGGAAGCCGCCGGCGGCCCGCCGCCGCTCGGCCTGCACCAGGTGATGGGCGGCGACGCCAAGGTGAAGATGGCGAACCTGCTGGAGAACCTGAAGGCCGGCCGGCTGGGGCCGTGCGAGATCATTGCAAGGAAGCGGGCGGGGTAGTCTCAGAGCTGTGCGGCCTTGCCGAAGGCGCACAGGCGCACAAGCTTGTCGGCGGCGTCGATGGGTCGACTACACCGGCTTCAGCGCTATGCCGCCGTGCGTCGGACCCATCACCTGGATTGCATCCCCCGGCCGTACATCCCCGCCCGCCAGCACGATCCCCATCACCCCCGCCTTGCGGATCAGGTTGCCGTCCGCGTCGTGGTCGAGCACGGCGTTCATCAGGCCGGGGCGGAGGCCGTTCAGCTGGTTGCACGGATTGCGCAGGCCGGTGATCTCGACCACCGCCTCGGCACCGAGGTGGAGCCGCGTGCCGGTTGGCAGAGCGAGCAGGTCGATGCCCCGCGTGGTGACGTTCTCGCCCATCTCGCCCGGCGCCAGGTCAAAGCCGCGGGCGCGCAATTCGTCATGCAGCTCGGCATGGATCAGATGCACCTGGCGCAGATTTGGCTGGGTCGGGTCGCGCGCCACGCGCGAGCGGTGCTTGACGGTGATGCCGGCATGGGCGTCGCCTTCGACGCCGAGCCCGGCCAGCAGGCGGATCGACAACGCGGCGGGCTTCGACATGGAATGCGTGGCGCTCTGGCTGACGGCGACGATGACGGCCGTGGCCGATGGATGTGTCTTGGTCATGGCCACGGCAAGATAGGCGACGAAACCGCCGCGCGCCACCGGGTCGCGACCGGAATCGCATTCCGCGCCGCGCCGGAAGGTGACATAGTCGTTGCAGGGCATAGACCTGTGGGGGATTCATGGCCTCGATGCGCACCGACTGGCGGTTGATGAGCCTGCTGCCCGCCGCGAGCTTCGGCCTGGTGCTGCTGCTCGGCTTCTGTGCCTGGAACTTCCTGATGCTGCTGGCGGTGCCCGATTTCGGCCGGCCGCCCTTCGCCGACATCGCGACTTTGCGTCCGGCCCTGGGCGCCGTGGTCGCCGGCAAGCACGAGATCGTCACCGTGTCGCTGCTGCTGGTCATCGCCGCCGGCGTGCTCGCGGCAAGCGCCGCGGCGACCGCCTGGGGCATCGCCGGCGAGGCGCGGGGCCGCGCCTCCACCGGGATGGAGTCTACGGATACCTGGCTCAGCATCGGCGTCATCCTGGTGGTCACCATCCCGGCCTTCATCGCCGTGCTGGGCAGCACCCAATGCGGCGAGTTCTACCTGCACCAGTGCCTGGGCAAGGGCATCCTGCCGGGGCTGTTCGACGACTACCTGAAGACCCTCGGCGTCACCGACATCGCGCCGGGATTGACGCTGGAGAACGCCGCCATCGCCGGCAACATCTCCGTCGCCGTCGCCGCCTTCACCCTGCTGGCGGCGATGACCTTGCTGCCGCGCGGGTTGGAACAGGCGGGCGCGGTGCCGCCGATCGCCGAGCTCCAGAAGTGGTTCGCGCGCCGGCTGCGCCGCTTCGAGCTGCTCTCCTTCCTCACCTCGCTGATGCTAGTGGCCGGCATCGCCCAGCTGAATTCCTGGATGAAATGGCCGCTGGCGCTGATGAACGAGGAGGTGCTGCAGGGCAAGGAGGCGGTGGAGACCCTGCGCGCGAATTACGAGGCGCTGTCCGACAGCGTGCTGCAATACAGCGCCGTGTGGTACGGGCTGATGGTGGCGGCGCTGATCTTCACCACGCGCCTGATCCTCAGCCACAAATGCCGCCAGCTGGCCGACGCCATCCTCACCGATCCCGCCAGCGGCGATGCCGACAAGGAGGCGGCGCAGAAGCTGATCGACGAGACCTTCGCCGGCTCGAGCGCCCAGGTCTATTTCGAGCGCTACCGCACCTATCTCCTGGCGCTGGCCCCGGCCATCGCCCAGCAATTGCTGCAGGCCTTCAGCGGATAGGCGGGGTCAGCCCCGCGCCAGCTGCGCCGCCACGACATAGGCAATGATGATGACCGGCGCGACCCAGCGCAGCAGCAGGCGCAGCGCCAGGGTCAGCCGCCGGGCCGCCTGGCCGAGCTCCGCCGCGTAGAGCCGTTCGGGCAGGCACCAGCCGGCGAAGATCGAGAGCGCCAGGCCGCAGAGCGGCAGCAGCACGTTCGAGGTGATGCCGTCGACCGCGTCGAACAGGTTGAGATTGCTGAAGCCGAGCCAGGCGAGTGGCCGCGCCCCGGCCCACAGGTTGAAGGACAGCATCGACGGCACCCCGCCGATCCAGGCGGCGACGCCGATGAGGATCGCCGCCGTGGGCCGGCCGAGGCCGGTCCAGCGCATCACCGGCGCCGCCACCACCTCGACCAGCGAGATGGCGGAAGCGAGGCCGGCGACGAACAGCAGCAGGAAGAACGCGGCCCCCACCAGGTCGCCCAAGGGCAGGTCGCCGAAGGCGAGGGGCAGGGTGAGAAACATCAGGTTGGCGCCGCCGGCCGGGTCGAGCCCCTCGGCGAAGACGATGGGGAAGATGGCGATGCCGGCCATCAGCGAGATGGCGGTGTCGCCGGCCAGCGTCGTCACCGCGGCGCGGGTCAGGTCGAAGCTCTCGCCGGCATAGGCGGCATAGGTGATCATCACGCCCATGCCGACGCCGATGGAAAAGAAGCCGAGGCCGAGGGCATCCAGCGCCGCGCGCGGCGAGATCGCGGCCCAGTGCGGCAGGAACAGGAATCCGAGCGTGCGGGCGAGGTCGCCTTCGACCATCGCATAGAGCATCAGCGCCAGCATCAGGACGGCGAGCACCGGCATGAGGATGGTGCAGGCGGTCTCGACGCCCTGGCGGATGCCGCGCGCCACCACCGCGACGGTGACGGCGAGGAACGCCGCCTGCCACAGGCCGAGCGTCACCGGCGATCCGGTGAGCGCGGCGAAATCGGCGGCGCTGCGCGCCGCGTCGCTGCCGCCGAAGCCCTGGATCAGGGCATGCGGCACATAGGCCATGGTCATGCCGGCGATGACCGCATAATAGGTGAGGATCAGGAACCCGGTGACGATGCCGGCGGTGCCGATCCAGCGCCAGCCGGGCGCGCGCCGCACCTCCGCCGCCACCGCGCGCAGGCTTTGCGCCGCATCGCCGCGGCCGCGCCGCCCGATGACGAATTCCGCCAGCAGCAGCGGGAACACGACCAGCGCCAGGCCGAGCAGGTAGAACAGCAGGAAGCCGCCGCCACCATTCTCGCCGACCTCGTAGGGAAACTTCCAGATCGAGCCGAGCCCGACCGCCGAGCCGATCGTCGCCAGCACGAACCCGAACCCGCTCGCGAACCGCTCGCCCTGTTGCGCCATGATTGCTCCAGCCGTTGAGCGGGCATTCTAGCGGCGAGGGAGGTGGGAAGGTAGCTCGCGAGAGGGCGCCATCCCGCCGCCGCACTTCCTGCTCCTTCCCCCCTTGCGGGGGAAGGGTGGGAAGGGGGGTGTTGCAGCACCAAGTGTCGCCGCCAAAACCAACGCTCTGTATCGCGTTCGGCGAAGCGCGCCGCCAGGCGCGCTACCCCCCCCCATCCGGCTTCGGCTAGGCTCGCTCACGCTCGCCAAGCCTCCGCTGCCTTCCCCCGCAAGGGGGGAAGGAC
>JBGAGP010000026.1:0-40881 GCA_044226685.1 Dongiaceae bacterium | reverse complement strand
ATTATAGACCTCGCTGCCCGGGAGCCGCACCTTGACGCCGCCGGGTTCCGGAACCACTTGAATGACGTGGGTTTTGCCGGAACCTTGGAGGCTCTGGCGGCGCGCACCGGCCACAACAAGTTCACCCTTCCAGCGGCGGATATCGTTTCCGCCGAGGAGGGTGTTTTGCATGTGTTGGGGCTTTTGAGGGAGCGGCTGAGCGTGAAACCCGAGGTGACCGCGATGGCACAGGCGCTCGAAAGCGCGATGGCGAATCCCGGCAACCCGCAGGCAGAGACTTCCGCCCTGACCCGGTTCGAGGCGGCGCGACAGATGGCCCTGGACAGCGAGAGCCAGCGCCGCGATCTCGACCGCGCCCCGGGTAGTGGCGACTAGACATAGGGTAGGGACATGTGTCGCGCCGGGGCCGGGGGTTCTGCCCGTTGCGACCGTAAAAACGTAAAGCAGGTGTGAAATGGCCGTGAAGCCGCAGCCGAAGCAGGATGCGAACAAGCCCCGCGAGGAAACCGCCGAGGGCCCGTTGATGGACGGCATGAACAATGCCGTCCGCAAGATGCTGGCCAAGGGCAAGGAAAAGGGCTTCGTCACCCTGACCGAGCTCAACGCGGTGCTGCCGCAGGAGCAGATGTCCGCCGACCAGATCGAAGACACGATGTCGGCGCTCAACGAGATGGGCATCAACGTCGTCGACAACGACGAGGAGCAGGAAGAGACCGAGGATTCGCCGGAGGAAGAGACCCGGACCGTCGGCAACCTCGACGACGAGGAAGTCGGCCGCACCGACGACCCCGTGCGCATGTACCTGCGCGAGATGGGCTCGGTCGAGCTGCTGTCGCGCGAGGGCGAGATCGCCATCGCCAAGCGCATCGAGGCCGGCCGCGACATGATGATCGGCGGCATCGGCGAAAGCCCGATCACCCACCGCTACATCATCGACTGGCGCGACCGCCTGAAGGCGGGCGAGATCCTGCTGCGCGACATCATCGACCTGGACGCCACCATGGGCGGCGGCCCGACCCAGGAACAGCTGATGCGCGAGGGCGAGGAAGAAGAGGCTGAAGAGGAAGAGTCGGCCGAGAAGGTCGCCGAGGGCGAGGCCCAGGCCGAGGGCGCCGAGGATGCCGACGAGGTGAACATGTCCTTGGCCGCCATGGAGCAGCAATTGCTGCCCGGCGTGCTGGAGAATTTCGACAAGATCGCGGCCCTCTACAAGAAGCTGGAGAAGACCCAGCAGAAGCGCCTGGATTCGATCAAGGAGGGCGAGGAGCTCAACACCCGCTCGGAGAAGAACTACGAGAAGCTGAAGCTCGAGATGGTCGAGCTGATGCGCGCCATCCGCCTCAACAACAACCGCATCGAGGCGCTGGTCGACGAGATGTACGGCCTCAACCGGCTGATGATCGGCCTGGAGGGCCAGCTGCTGCGCCTGACGCAGAAGGCCGGCGTGACGCGCGAGGAGTTCCTGCAGCGCTATTACGGCTCCGAGCTCGACCCCAAGTGGTTCCAGAAGCTCGCGCGCTTCACCAGCAAGGGCTGGAAGAACTTCCTCGCCAACCACAAGGACGAGGCCAAGCACATCCGGAGCGAGATCGCGCTGGTGGCCGACCGCGTGCACCTGCCGGTCGGCGACTTCCGCCGCATCGTCAACATCATCCAGAAGGGCGAGCGCGAAGCCTGGCGCGCCAAGAAGGAGATGGTGGAGGCGAACCTCCGTCTCGTCATCTCCATTGCCAAGAAATACACCAACCGCGGCCTGCAATTCCTGGATCTGATCCAGGAAGGCAATATCGGCCTGATGAAGGCGGTCGATAAGTTCGAATACCGCCGCGGCTACAAGTTCTCGACCTACGCGACGTGGTGGATCCGCCAGGCGATCACCCGCTCGATCGCCGACCAGGCGCGCACCATCCGCATCCCGGTGCACATGATCGAGACGATCAACAAGCTGGTCCGCACCAGCCGCCAGATGCTGCACGAGATCGGCCGCGAGCCGACCCCGGAGGAACTGGCGGAAAAGCTGATGATGCCGCTGGAGAAGGTGCGCAAGGTCCTGAAGATCGCCAAGGAGCCGATCAGCCTCGAGACGCCGATCGGCGACGAGGAGGACAGCCACCTGGGCGACTTCATCGAGGACAAGAACGCCGTCCTGCCGCTCGACGCCGCGATCCAGGCCAATCTGCGCGAGACCACGACCCGCGTGCTGGCGACCTTGACCGCCCGCGAGGAGCGCGTGCTGCGCATGCGCTTCGGTATCGGCATGAACACCGACCACACGCTGGAAGAAGTCGGCCAGCAATTCTCGGTCACCCGCGAACGCATCCGCCAGATCGAGGCCAAGGCGCTCAGGAAGCTGAAGCACCCCAGCCGCTCGCGCAAGCTGCGCAGCTTCCTGGACACGTAAGGGCCATTCGATACCCGACGATCAAGGCGCCGGTCGCAAAGCCGGTGCCTTTTTCTTTGCTGCCGAGGGCGATCCCGGCCGTTCGCTCCCTCTCATCCGTCATCCCGGCCTTGAGCCGGGATCCATATTTCCGCTGCGGAGATGGTTCCAGCATGGACCCCGGCTCAAGGCCGGGGTGACGACCGAGCGCGAGGCAAATCGTGCGCGACCCGTGGCGCCCACGCGCATTTCCTGATACCAATTTCCCGCACCCGGACGCCTTGGGGGCCTGTAGTTCAGGTGGTTAGAACGCGCCGCTCATAACGGTGTTGTCGCAGGTTCGAGTCCTGCCGGGCCCACCAACCTTTTCAATCAGATGCGCAAGTCTGACTTCGGCCCGGGCAACCCGGTCACCATCGCGGTGCGGCCGGAGAAGATCCAGCTGCAATGGCAGCGGCCTATGGCGGCGGGCACCATCGCGGGACGGGTCAACTCGGAGGCCTATTTTGGCGACCGCAGCCATTATTTTGTAGAGGTGGCGAAGTTGCAGACGCCGGTCGCGGTCGCGATGCAGAACTCGCGGCCGTCAGCGCCGACATCAGAAGGCCGCGGGCGCGACGTTTGGCTGACCTGGGAGCCCGAGGCTGCGATCCTTCTGTCTCAAGACCAATCGTCGGCTGCCTAAATGTCCGCTCTTGGCAGAAAACGGACCCCCACATTCTTTGGACGAAGGCACTTCTGAAGAAGGAGACCTTTACAATTTCGAGTCAGTTGTCCCAGCCAATTCCGGCGGGCGTCGAGCAACGACTGGCTCACACCATGGCTTGAACTCACCATCGGATTCTATGGGGACACATCGCCTTTTCACGCCGCCTCGCTCAGGCTGACGAGATTGTACTCGAGGACAATCAGAAGCGACTGATTGGTGGGTGCCCGGGCGCAGTGCAATCTCCGTTTTCTTGTTTCTCTGTTGACTCCTTGAGGCCGTGCTAAGCACATTGCTCAACCGCGCGGTCAGAGGGGCTTCTATGACGAGCAATCTCGATGGCAAGAGTGGTGCTGTTATCATTGGGTCTCGTGGAAGCGATGCGACGGTGGTCGGGAGCTGTATGGGGGGAGTGGCGCACACGATACTCGCCGATATCAACGCCGATCTCGGTACGGGGTGTGCTGCTCATTTCTTCAATCGCACGAGGCTTGTGCGTGCGGACGTCTCCGGCGCCGGCATAGGCCGGCTCGCGGGAGACGCAACGGAACGCCCCGGTCGCGTCGACGTTCTGGCGCAGCTTGCTGGCATCCATCCCAGCCACATCACCCCCGGACTTGCGAAAGCAGGGCGGGAGCAGGTGGTGGCGGCCGGACGCATTCGGAGGCGCTGCTCGCGAACGCTATAGCGATGAAGCTGCCGATCTACCAGCTTGACGCCTTCGCCTCCCGGGTTTTCGCGGGCAATCCGGCGGTCGTCTGCTGCCTGCCACAATGGCTCGACGATTCACAGCTGCTGGCGATAGCACGCGAGCACAATATTTCGACCGTCGCATTTCTGCTGGCGCGCGGCGATGAATACGAGATCCGCTATTTCACGCCGATGGGCGAGGTGCCGCTGGTCGGTCACGCCTCGTTGGCGGCGGCTCACGTGGTGCTGCGGTTGCTGTCTCCGGATCGCTCAGCTGTCACGCTGCGTCGCCGGACGGGCACGCTTCAGCTTTCGAAGTTGCCGGGAAACCTGCTGGCAATTCGGCTTCCGGCAAGCGCAGCAGTGCGCTGTGCGCCGCCGGCGGGCTTGCCCGAAGCGCTCGGCGTCGATTGTGCGGACGTGCGCAGGACAGATTCCCAGTATTTCGTCTTTCTCGAGAGCCAGGCGACGGTCGAGAATGCCTCTCCCGATATGGACGGCCTGATGCGTCTCGACCGGGATGCCGTCATCGTGACGGCTCCGGGCGAGGACTGCGACTTTGTTTCCCGCGCCTTCGCTCCAAAGGAGGGGTTGCCGGAAGACCCGGTCTGCGGATCGGCGCATCTGGCATTGGTGCCCTATTGGTCGGAGCGGCTGAAGCGGACGGAGCATCGCGCCTTGCAATTGTCGGCGCGGGGCGGCGAACTGCACTGCGCCTTGATCGACGGCGACGTGCGCCTCGCCGGGCAGTGCGCGCTCTACATGGAGGGCGTGATCTCCGTCTGACCGGTCACACGATGGAGAGGGCGGCAGCGTGGTCGGTGTGCAGCAGGCGTGCCACGGTCGACAGGGCCCGCTCGACTTTCGATTGGTCCGGCTCCGCGCAGAGGCAGAGACGCACGCCGCCCGGGTCGCGCCCCGGCAAGACGGTGAAGGCGTCGCCCGGCGTCACCGCGACGCCGTTCGCCAGGGCATCGGCGACGAAAACGGCGTTGCGCATGTCCGGCGGCAGCTTCAGCCAATAGTGCAGGGACGTCGGCGCCGTACCCGCCTGGCCGAGAATGGCGGCGGCGAGACGTTGGCGCGTGCGCGCTGCTTCGGTCTGGAACCTGATCGCATCATCGGCCGCGCCGCTCTTGATCAAATGCGTCGTCAGCTCGAGCAATAGCGGCGACACCATGGCGGTCGTCGCGCGCATGGCGGAGCGCAGCGAACGATGCAGCCGCGGCGGCACGGCCATGAATCCGACCCGCAAGGACGGCACGATCGACTTCGACAGGCTGGTCAGGTAGATCGTGATGTCGCGCGCGAGGGCGAAATAGGGCGTCGCGCGCGGCTCCACCAGGAATCCATACGCGTCGTCCTCGACGATGATGACATTGTGCGCGCGGGCGATGCGAACGATCTCCTTGCGCCGTTCAAGGCTGGCGGTCGCCGTCGTGGGGTTGTGCAGGGTCGGCATCGTGTAAAGAAATCGCGGCCGCATCGTCTGGCAGGCGATCTCGAATTGCTCGGGGACAAGGCCTTCCTGGTCGATGGCGACCGGCGCCAGGCGAATGCCGGTCAGCCGGCCGATGGAAAGCGCACCCGGCCAGGTCAACTCCTCGGTCAGAACCGTATCCCCCGGCCGCGCCAGGCCCAGAAACACGGTCATCAGCGCAGTTTGCCCGCCGGATACCGCGTAGACGTCGTCGGCGGAGACATCGACCCCGAACTGGCGCAGCCAGGCAGCACCGGTTTCGCGGTGCTCCTGCTCCCCTTGCGGCGGCAGGTAGTGCGTGAGCTCGTCAAGGTCGCGGCGCGAGGCCAATGCCTGCAGCGCGCCGCGCAGCCTTTCGCCGGTGCCGGTGGACAGCGGCTCATTGAGGCTCAGATTGATCGCGTCCTCCCGCTGCATCAGCGGCAGGTACAGGCGATCGATCGGGCGCAGGCCATCCCGGTTGGCGGCGAAGTCGCCATCCCTGCCGGGGGCGAGAACGAAAGTGCCGCGCCCGACCGTGCCGCCGATCAGCCCGCGTCGCGTCGCCTCGGCATAGGCGCGTGAGACGGTGCTGACGGCGATCCCCAGTCGCTTGGACAGATCGCGGTGCGTCGGCAGTTGCGCACCCGGTGAAAGGCGTCCGCTACGGATCGCGTCTTCCAAGGTGTCGGCCAAAGACGTCGCCACGTCGCCGCGGTGCTGAAGCCAGTCCGAATACCACTCATTCATTCGAGAAACCTTGATTGTTCCTATTCTGGTACAATGACTTGCCGAGGCGGTCTAGTGAAAAATGTACGTTAAAAGAGCGATTTAGCGGCGACTTATCAAACGCTGCGTTGACAGGCGCGCACAGCGAGGCCTATAAAATTGCAATTGTACCGCCTAACGGTACATCGACCAAACAGGGAATGGCCAAAAATGGCCGGGGCTTAAGCCAGGGAGTGGGGCATGACCAATCGGACATTGAATCGGCATATCCGTGACCTAGCGGACGCGCATGCCGCGGGGAAACTGTCGCGCCGGGGCTTCGTGACGCGGCTTCTGGCGCTCGGCCTTTCGGCCGGCGCGGCCGCCTCGGTTGCGGCCGCTTTCCGGCCGGCCCATGCCGCCGGGGACTTGAAAGGCAATGTGCGGTTCCTCGTTGGGCCTTGGTCACCGCAAGAGGCGGACCATCACAAGAAGATCGGCGAGGCGTTCACCGCGCTTCACCCGGACGTGACGTTCGAGTTCCGGCTCTACGACTGGGACACGGACGACCAGGAGATAAATACCTCGGCCGCCGCCGGCGCCCACGACATCTACATGATCACCGAAAGCGCCTATCCCGACTACGAAGCCAACGATGCGTTCGTCGACTTGACCTCGCGCGTGAACGACCCGGCATTCGCGGAAGAGAAGGCCAAATACCTCTACCTGGACCGGACGCTCGGCTTCGGGCCGAAGCTGATGGGCGTTCCAATCAGCTTCCATGTCGAAAGCGCGCTGTTCGTGAACATGGACATGGTGAAGGCGGCCGGCTTCGACGAAACCTTCGCCGATAGCTGGGACACCTTCCGGGACTGCCTCGCCAAGATGAGCAAGCCAGGCGAAGTCTATCCCATCGCCCTGGGCGTGCAGCCATATGGCGAATGGTACCAGGTGATGCGTGCGGCCGGCGGCTCGTTCCTGACGCCGGATCTTAGCGCGGTCAACGTCAACAAGCCTGAAGTCGTCGACGCAACCGAGCGCATGGCCGCCTTGTTCAAGGACAATCTGGCGGCGCCGCTCGGCACCTACAACTACGACGATGGCCCGGCGGCATTCGCCGGCGGCAAGGTCGCGATCCTGTCCATCGACCTGGCGGCGACGACCGTCGTCGAACTGCCGCTGCCGTTCAACTGGAAACTCATCCCCAATCCGCCGCAGGCGGCCGGGCGGATGAACTTCAACGACATCACCTACTACATGATCAACTCGAAGTCCGAGAACACCGACCTCATGTGGGAGGTGGTGAAGTTCTGGACCACCGGCGAGAACGACGCCTATTGGGCCGACAACTCGGGAACCTATCCCGCGCGGGCCGATGCGCTCGACCATGGCTACGGCAAGAACGCGGCGCCGCAACTGGCGGAGGCGCTGCCGACCTATCAGAAGTTCAGCGTCGGCCTGGAGAACTTCGCCGGCTGGGCGAGCGTCGAGGAGCTCACCCGGGCGGAAATCCAGAAGTGCTTCACCGGTGACGCCACGGTCGAGGAAGCGATCGCCAACGTCGAGGCGGTCGTGAAGCAGGAAACCGGCCACTGAACGCCGGCCGTCGCCGCCACTGAAGACGCGGGGGGACCATGGAGGCAGCGCCGCGCCGCATGCGGTTGTCGCCGGAAGAGCACGTGCGCCTGCGCCGCAGGGCGCGCTGGGGGCACGAGGTCTCGGGCTGGGGCTTCCTGACGCCGATGTTCGCGTGCTTCGTCGTCTTCCTGGTCGTCCCGGTCTTCGGAACGGTGTGGTGGAGCACGCGCTTCGGCAGCCTGACCGGTGGGACCAAGTTCGTCGGGCTCGACAACTTCACCCGGCTGATCGATTTGGTCGGCGCGCCCCAGGCGATCTGGAACACCGTGGTCTTCGCCGGCTGCTCGGTGCCGCTGATCCTGGCCGGCGCCCTCGGCGTGGCGCTTCTGCTCGCCCGTCTTGAACGAGGCGGCGCGGTCTATCGCTTCCTGGTCTATTTCCCCGTGCTCGTGCCAGGGGTTGTGGCCGGTCTGATCTGGCTGTTCCTGACCAATTCCGATTTCGGCCTGTTCAATACCGTCCTGCGCGCGGTCGGGCTGCCGCCGGTCACATGGCTCTCGGCCGGCAACGCGCTCGGCCTCCTGGTCGCCCTCGATGTGTGGCGCAATGTCGGCTATTGGGCGATGTTCTTCGTCGCCGCCATCATCGGCCTGCCAGGGGAGCTCTACCAGGCCGCAGAGCTCGATGGCGCGTCGCCGCTGGCGCGGTTCCGCTTCCTGACCCTGCCGTTGCTGCGTCGGATCATCTTCTTCGCCGTCGTGGTCTCGACGATCTGGGCGTTCCAGGTATTCGACACCGCGATCGTGCTGACCCGCGGCGGGCCCGCCGGGGCGACCACGACCGTGATCTACCGGGTCTGGCAATATGTCTTCGGGGCCAACAACAAGGTCGGCTACGCCTCGGCCATCTCGCTGGTGATGATCGTGGCGATCCTCGCCCTGACGCTCCTGCAGATGCGCCTGCTACGGTCCCGGCGGGGAGGCGACTGATGGCGGTAGTGGCCGAACAATCCGCTCCCGGCGGGCGCCAGGCGGTCAAGCGCCTGGCGAACGATCACGCGCGCATCAGACTGCGCAGGCGACGGCTCAACGAGCTTGCGCGCCACCTCGCGCTCGGCCTGGTCACCTTCTTGCTGGTGGCGCCGTTCTACTATGTGCTGCTGGCGTCGCTGAAGGATAGCAACGCGATTTTCCAGTATCCGCCGGATCTGGTTCCCTGGCCGCCCTATTGGGGCAACTACGCGAACGTATTCAGCCACACCAACTTCCTGCGCTGGATGTTCAACACCTTGTTCGTGGCGACCACCGTCACCGTGCTCAAGGTGTTCCTGGACTCGATGGCCGGATACGCGCTCGCGAAAATCGACTTCACCGGCCGCAAGGCCGTTTTCCTCCTCATGCTGACGCTGCTGATGGTGCCGGGCGGCGCCCTGGTCGTGCCGCTGTGGTCCCTGGTTCACTCGTTCGGCCTGATCAATACGTATTTCGCCCTGATCCTTCCGCCCTTGGCGAATCCGCTGGGCGCCATCCTGATGCGGCAGTTCATCCTCGGGCTGCCGCGCGACCTCGAGAACGCGGCGCGCCTCGACGGGCTCAACGAGTTCCAGGTCTATTGGCGGATCGTCCTGCCGCTGATCAAGCCGGCGCTGGTGGTGCTCGCGGTCATCCTGTTCACCGACCAGTTCATGAGCTTCATCTGGCCGCTGATCGCGACCACCAGCGACGACCTGATCGTGCTGACTGTCGGCGTCGCGTCGCTGCGTGCGCATGGCGGCGTCGATTACGGCCTGTGGTCGGCATCCGCGGTCATGTCGCTGGTTCCGATCGCGGTCCTGTTCTTCATCCTCCAGCGCCAGTTCCTGGCGCGCTCACTCGCGGGAGCACTCAAGCAATGAGCGCCACCATCGCCACTGCCGCCGCTCCCGCCATCGAGCTGATCGAGGTGACCAAGCACTATGGCAAGGCCGAGGCGGTGCGCGGCATCGACCTTGCCATCGCGGACGGGGAATTCGTCGCCCTGCTCGGCCCCTCGGGCTGCGGCAAGAGCACGCTGCTGAAGCTCATAGCCGGGCTGGAGGAACTGACCGACGGGGAGATCTATGTCGGCGGCAAGCTTGCCAACTACCTGAAGCCGAGCGCCCGCAATGTCGCGATGGTGTTCCAGAACTACGCGCTCTATCCGCACATGACGGTGCGGGAGAATGTCGGTTTTCCGCTCAAGATGGGTGGCGTGCCGTCCGGGCAGGTGCGGGAACGGGTGGAGTCGGCGGCGAATCTTCTGCAGCTCACCGCCCAGCTCGACCGGTTCCCGGACGAGCTCTCCGGCGGTCAGCGCCAGCGCGTCGCCCTCGGCCGCGCGATCGTGCGCCAGCCCTTGGCCTTCCTGATGGACGAGCCGTTGTCCAATCTCGACGCGCTGCTGCGCGTCGAAATGCGCACCGAGCTGCTGCGCCTGCACAAGCGCGTCGGCCGCACCACGATCTACGTCACCCATGACCAGATCGAGGCGATGACCATGGCCGACCGGATCGTGCTGATGAACAAGGGCGAGATCCAGCAGATCGGCAGCCCGGCTGAGATCTACGAGCGGCCTGCCAATACCTTCGTCGCGAAATTCGTCGGCAGCCCGCCGATGAACCTGGTCGAAGGCGAGGTCGAGTTGGGCGCCGATGGTCCGGTATTTCGCGGCGCGGTGCAGGTTTCGGATGCCGGCGCCCTGGTCGGGCTCTCTGCCGGCCCCGCCACGCTCGGCATCCGGCCGGAGCATATCGAGATCGTCCCGGCGAGCAACCCCGATGCCGTCGCCGCGCGAGTCGAGCTCGTCGAGCGGATCGGATCCGATTCCAACGTGACCCTGATCCTGGCGAAGGGGGCGACGGTCTTCGCCACCGTCGACGCCGGCACGGCGATCCATGAAGGCGACGAGGTTCACATTCGCATTCCGCCCGGGCGGGTTCAGTTCTTTGACGCCGCCGGCCGGCGCGTCGAGGCGAAGGAGGCTGCGCGATGAGCAAGCAAATGGCGACCAGGGGTTTCCATCCCATCCATCGGCCGGACAGGTCGGAGCCGGTGATCGCCCCGGTCCCGCTGCCCACGCCGGGGCCCGCCGCGCGCTATCCGCTGTCGATCTCGGCCGACCGGCGGCGTCTGCTCGACGCCGACGGCAAGCCGTTCCTGATCCAGGGCGACGCCGCCTGGTCGCTGATCGCCAACCTGACCTACGAGCAGGCCATCCACTATCTCGATGACCGGCGTGCCAAGGGCTTCAACACGGTCATCGTCAACCTGGTTGAGCACCTGTTCTCGCGCAACCCGCCGCGCGACCTCGCGGGGCGCGAGCCCTTCACCAAGCCTGGCGACATGAGCACGCCCAATGACGCCTATTTCGACGCCGCCGAGCGGGTGCTCGAGGCTTGCGAGGCGCGTGGCTTCGCCGTGCTTCTGGCGCCCTGCTACATCGGTTACAAACGGAACCGCACCGGCACCGCGCCACGCCTCGAAGGCTGGCACGACGAAGTCGTCGCCACCGGGCCGGCGGGGTGCCGGCGGTACGGCGAATATGTCGGCCGCCGTTTCCGGCGCTTCCTGAACATCGTGTGGATGATCGGTGGCGACTGGCATCCGGAGGAATCCCGCGCGGGCCTGGATGCGATCGCCGAGGGCATCCGCAGCGCCGGGGTGAAGACCCTGTTCACGGCGCATCCGGCGCCGGAGTTCTCGCCGATCGAGTCCTTTGCCGGGTCGAACTGGCTCGACGTCAATGTCACCTATACCTATGGCTGCGTACCGCGCTGGCTGTTGGCGGATTGGCAGCGCGATCCACCGTGGCCGACCTTCCTGATCGAATCGACCTACGAAGGCGAGCACAACGCCAGCCCGCTGCAGATTCGCCGCCAGGCCTATTGGTCGGTGCTGTGCGGCGGCAACGGGCACTGCATGGGCAACCATCCGATCTGGCTGTTCTGGGACGGCTGGGAGGAGGCGCTCGACCAGCCGGGCTCCATCGCGATGGCGCGCTGGGGCGCCTTCTTCCGCGAACTGCCGTGGAGCGAGCTGGCACCGGATACCGGCTACCGCCTGATAACGGCGGGCCTGGGCGAAGCGCGCGGCCTCGATCGGATGACCGCGGCGCTGACGGCCGATGGCCGGTTTGGCGCGGCCTACCTGCCGGTGCGCCGTCCGGTTGAGGTGCAGCTCGGCGCGCTTTCGGGCCCGCGCGTCGCCGTCGGGTGGTTCGAGCCGGCGACCGGGCGCCGCGCTGCCGGCGGGACGCTCGTCGCCGAGGGAGCCGTCATCCTGGCTCCGCCGTTCGAGGAAGACGCGATGCTGACCCTGGCATCCTGCCAATGAGCCGCGGGCCGCTAGACCGAGGACTGGCCGCCATCGACCACCAAAGTGGTGCCGATGCAATAGCTGGCTTCATCGGACGCGAGCCAAAGGATGGCGGACGCGCATTCCTCGGCGGTGCCCGCGCGTCCGATCGGAATCTGGTTGCTCCAATAGGCGAGTTCCTTCGCATCGGCCATGACCGGCGCGTTCATCGGCGTGTCGATGAACCCGGGCACCACCATGTTGACCCGGATGTTGAGGCGCGCATAGTCGATCGCCATCACCTTCATCATTGCGTGGATACCGCCCTTGCTCGCGCTGTAGGCGGGCTCGTTGGTTGCCATGCCAAGCGTCGCGCAGTTGGAACCCAGGCAGACGATCGCCCCACCACCTGCGGCCAGCAAATGCCGCGCCCCGTGCTTGCAAGTGAGGAACTGGCCGGTGAGGTTGGTGGTCAGCAGCCTGTTCCACACCGCGAGATCGAGGCGGTCGACGCGGTTGTCCTGGCCGAGCAGCTCGATGCCGGCATTGGAGATGATGATGTCGAGCCCGCCCCAACGTGCCGCCGCCGCATCGATCGCACTGGCGATCTCCTGCTCCAGCGATCCATCGGCTGGCAGCACAAGGGCCTCGCCGCCTGCGGCGGCGATCTCGCCGGCAACCGACTCCAGCGGCTCGCGCCGACGTGCGATCAGGCCGACGCGCGCACCTTCGGCGGCAAGGCGCAGCGCGGTCGCGCGTCCGATGCCGGCGCTGGCGCCCGTCACCACGGCGCGTCGTCCCGCAAATCGTCCGCGTTGAATCATCGTCATTGTCGAGCCTCCCCCCGCTGCATGTTTCGCGACGTTGATCGCACGACGCTACATGCGAAGCGCGACGGAGTCATGCATCGATTCGCATGGAGAGGATATGGCTGATCAAGCAATCGCGCTCTACGGCACGACGGAGGCATTGCCCACGCGCATCGAACTCCACGCGGGCGCGATCTCGGCGACGCTCGAGAATGGAGCGCTGCGCTGGATCCGGCTGGACGGAGTCGAAGCATTGCGCGGCATCGCCTTCCTGGTGCGCGATCGCATCTGGAGCACGCCAAGCCCGGCGATCACCGATCTCGTCGTGAATCAGGACGAGAGCGGCTTTCGCGTCACCTTCGGCGCGCTGTGCCGGACGGAGGACGGAGACCTGCCGTGGTTCGCGGAGATCGTCGGCAGCGTGGACGGGACCGTCCGCTTCACGGGTACAGCCAGGCCTGAGCGCGACTTCGTCACCAATCGAACCGGATTTGTCGTCTTGCATCCGCTGCGGGGCGTCGTGGGGTCGCCGGTACGCGTCACCCATGTCGACGGCGTCGAACGGCTTGGCCGTTTCCCGGCCTTCGTCGATCCGGAGCAGTGCTTCTTCAACATCCGGGCGTTGTCGCACGAGGTGGTGCCGGGTGTTTCAGCGACGTGTGTCATGGAGGGCGACACCTGGGAGATGGAGGACCATCGGAACTGGCTCGATGCCTCTTTCAAAACCTATGTCCGGCCGATGAGCGAGCCCTATCCGTATGTCCTCAAGGCGGGCCAGCCGGTTACCCAGACGGTCACGCTGACGTTCTCCGGGACCCTGCCGGCACCGAGCCTGCGGCGGACGCAACCGCCGGCGGAAATCGAAATCGGTCGCGACCTCGACTTGCGCATGCCGGCAATCGGTCTGCGCGCGCCGCTGCAATGGCTGGCGCAAGCTCGCCAGGCGGTGGAGCCTTTGCGCGCGATGGCGCCGCAACTCGTCAACGGGCGGATCGATCCGCGCGCCGGACACGGCGTTGCGGAGATTGCCGCGTTGGGGTCATTGGCGGATGCGGTTGGCGCCGGGTTGACCTTGGAGTTCGTTGTCCCGTGCCGGACCGACCCCTCGGTGGAGCTCGCCGCCTTTGCCAGCAACCTGAAGGACTCCGGCGTGCGGCCGGAATCGGTGCTGGTGGCGGCGGCGGAAGATCGTATCCGCCAGGAACCGGGTGCGCCGCCGCCCCCGCTGGCCCTGCTGGCCGAGATCCATCGTGCCGCGCGCCTGGCGCTGCCCGATGTGACCATCGGCGGCGGGACCTTCGGATTCTTCACCGAGCTCAATCGCAACTGGCCGCCGATCGGCCTGATCGACTACATCGCGCATACGTCCTGCAGCGTGGTGCATGCCTCGGACGATCGGGCGATGATGGAGAATCTCGAATCCTTCCCACACATCTTCCGCACCGTCCGGGCATTCGCTGGCGACAAACCCTACCGCCTGGCCGCGTCCACGCTGGGCCTGGAAACCGGGACCTGCGACGTGCCGGCGTCGGTACCCGACAATGTGCGCGGGACTCTCGCGCGGATGGACCCACGACATCGAGGCCTCTTCGGCGCCGCGTGGACGCTGGCTTCCATCGGTGCCGCGGCGCATGGCGGCGTGTCCGCCATTACGCCCGCGGCGCTCGCGGGCGAGTTCGGCATCATCCGCTCGAAGCTGCCTTGGCCACAGCCCTGGTTCGACGACCTCGATGGCCCGGGGCTTTTCCCGATCTTCCATGTGATCGCGGGCATGGCGCGGGCGGCGGGCCGTCCGGTCGTCGAGGCCGCCGCCTCAGACGGAGAAGACCTTGGCGTGCTTGCGCATCGCGCGGCGGGCGGCGGGATTGTCCTTTGGCTGGCCAATCTCGGCGACCGCGCGCGGCGTGTCGTGGTGCCGGCAGCCGGGAAGGGCACGCGCCTGGCGCGACTCGACGCGGAGAGCTTTGCGGCGGCGGCACGCGATCCGGATTTCATGCGTTCACAGGCGGTCCAGGGTTCCGCCGAGATTGAGCTCGGCGGCTATTCCGTGGCGCGGATTGAGGTGGAGGCTTGACGATGGCTGTGACGCCGAAGCAGGGGCTCGGCCCCAACGAACCGCTCATCGGCGTGAAGGGCGCGCGCGGTGCGCTCAACACGCCGGCGCTTCTGCTGGATCTTGATGCTTTCGAGCGCAATGTCACGGCGATGGCGGAGCATTGCCGGCGCGTCGGGGTCAATCTGCGGCCGCATGCCAAGGGCGCGAAGTCGATCGCGATCGCCCGCCGGCAGATGGCGGCCGGCGCGGTCGGCATCTGCTGCACGACCCTGGGCGAGGCGGAGGTGATCGCCGGCGGCGGCATCGATGGCGTGCTGATCACCTCGCCGGTGGTGACGCCTCCGATGATCGATCGGCTGATAGCGCTGAACAGTCGGGTCAATGGACTGATGGTGGTGGCGGAAAATCCCGACAACATCGATGCACTCGGCGCGGCGAGCGGCCTTGCCGGAAAGACGCTCGGTGTCGTGGTCGAATTCGATGTCGGCCAGGGCCGGACGGGCACGACCAGCATCGATGCCGCGCTGGCGGTGGTCCGGCGGATCCGGGCCGCCTCAAGCCTGCGCTATGCCGGCGTTCAGGCGTATTACGGCCAGTTCCAGCACATCGCCGGCTTTGCCGAGCGTCGGGCGGCAGCCGAAGGCCAGATGGCCAGGGTGCGGGATTTGCTGACCAGGTTGAGCGCGGAAGGTTTCAAGCCGGGAATCGTCACCGGCGGAGGCACCGGCACGTTCGACATCGACCCGGCAGGTGGCGTCTACACGGAAATCCAGCCGGGCTCCTATCCCTTCATGGACCGTGAATATGCCGAGATCGACATGACGAGGGACCGGACCTCGCCGTTCGCGCCCGCCTTGTTCGTGCAGGCTTCCGTGGTCAGCGCCAACCGCCCGGGCTTTGCCGTCGTCAATGCGGGCTACAAGTCCTTCGCGACCGAGGGCGGAATGCCGCTGGTGTCGTCTCCGAAGCTCGCCGGCGCCAGGTACAAGCTGATGGGCGACGAGCATGGCGGCATCGAATTCGACCCGGCGGGCGGGTCCTTGAAGGTCGGCGATGCCGTCGAGTTCCTGACGCCGCATTGCGACCCGACGATCAATCTCTACGACCGCTATCACTGCGTGCGCGGCGACACGGTGGTCGAGATCTGGCCGGTGGATGCCCGGGGCCGTTGAGGGGAGCTGAGGGGGCAAGCGATGAAGACGATTGTGCTCGGTGCCGGCGTCGTGGGAACCGCGACGGCGTATTTCCTGGCCAAGGCGGGCCACGAGGTCGAGGTCATCGAGCGGCAGGCCGGTGCCGCGTTGGAGACCAGCTTCGGCAATGGCGGTGTGATCCATGCGAGCGAGGTGGAACCGTGGTCCCAGCCGGGCATGCCGGCGAAGATCCTGAAGTGGCTCGGCCAGGAGGATGCGCCGCTGCTGGTCCGCTACGGCGCGCTGCCCTACATGTGGCGGTGGGGGCTGAAGTTCATCGCCAATTGCACGCCGGACCGGTTCCGGCGCAATTCCCTGACCAATCTCAGGCTGGCGCTGCATAGCCTCAAGGTCCTGCAGCAGATCCGCGCCGAAACGGGGATCGAATACGATCTGCGCACCTCGGGCCTGATGAAAGTCTTCACTGACCCGAATGCGCTCGAAGCTTGCGTCCGGGCGGCGGAATTTCTCTCGGGCGGCGGGCTTACCTACGAGGCGCTCGACAAGGCGGCCTGCCTGGCGCGGGAGCCGGCGCTGCAGGCGAATGCCGGGGCGCTGGCCGGCGGCGTCTTCTTCCCGCGCGAGGAGGTCGGCGATTGCCACAAGTTCACCACCGCGCTCGCCAGGCGCTGCACCGAGCTGGGCGTGGTATTCCGCTTTGGCACGACCATTTCCCGGCTTGAGCGCAACGGCAGCCGGATTGTCGGGGTGACGACCAGCGGCGGCACCCTGCGCGCGGACAAATTCGTCGCCGCGCTGGCAAGCTTCACGCCGAAGGTCCTGGGCACCGTCGGCATCGATGTGCCGATCTATCCGGTGAAGGGCGTCACGATCACGGTGCCCGGTGATGCCTGGCCCGGCCGCCCGAGGATCCCGATCGTGGATGATTCGCGGATCTTCGGCCTGGTTCCGCTGGGCGACCGGCTGCGCGTCTCCGGATCGGCGGAGGTCGCCCGCTTCGATACCACGCCGAGCCCGGCGCGCTGCCGTGCGATCTTGAACAACGTCATCAGCGTGTTTCCGGAATTCGCCAGGTGCCTGAATCCCGCGACGGCGCAATACTGGGCGGGCGTGCGGCCGGTGACGCCGACAGGAACGCCGATTCTGGATCGCTCGCCGATCGCAAATCTCTACATAGCCGCCGGCCATGGCCATCTCGGATGGACCATGGGATGCGGCTCGGGCCAGGTCGTCGCGGCGATGGTGGCCGGGGCCGCGACCGATATCGACATGAGTGGCTTCGCCCTGGCGGATCACTGAACCGGCGGATCATTGAAAGGGAGGCAGCAGACATGGCGGGCACGAAGGCGCTCCAGGGCGGCAAGCGGCGGTCGCAACCGAAAGCGGCGAAACGGCGGTCGGCCGGCGCCAAGCGCCCGCCGGCCAAGCAGGGCTTCGGCTCCGAGCCGGGATTCCCGATCTCGCTGGCCATGCGCGCCGGCGACTTCGTCTTTACCTCGGCGCAAGGCGACCACGAATTCGATCCGGCCGACGTGACTTACGACAAGAAGGGCTTGGTCGTAAGCGACGGCAACACGTTGCCGCCGCGCAGCGTCGCCGACGAGACACGCAGCGCGCTGCGCAATCTGGAGAAGGCGCTGAAGCAGGCCGGCTGCACGCTGGAGGACGTGGTCGATGCCTCCGTCTGGCTGCGCGACCCGCGCGACTTCCATGAGATGAACCGGGCCTACGGCGAGTTCTTCAAGAAAAGCCAGCCGACCCGCTCGATCTTCCGCATCGACTTCATGTTCGATTGCCGGGTCGAGATCAAGGTGACCGCCTACAAGCCGCTCTAGCCGCTTCGCCGGACGGCCGGTCGGCTCTGGATGGTCCGGCACGGATGCGCCGAGCGCGGAACCGTGCTTCGACGGTAAGATCTATCGCGTCCGGCCCGTGACGGCCGGTGGGTGCGGCGGCGCAGTCCGCCGTTCAGGGTGCGTGGCCGGTGATCGAGGAAGCCCACTTCGCGCGACGGCTTGCACGCAACTAGACGGTGCACGCCATGGGCGAGGGCAACTTCTGCTGCTGGCACTTGGCGGCCATGCGCTCTATCGCTTGCTGGTGATAGGAATTGTCCACTGCTATCCTCGCATCGAGTGGAACAATTGGCGAAGAGTGTTTTTTCCCGATGTCGCAAGAGCATCCGTCTGAAATGAACGACGCCGAATGGCGACCACGACTTGGAGTGCACGAGTCCGGCGCGCCTATTGGGAGAGAGGCCGCAGCGGCCTTGAAGAGGGCGTCCATGAAGGCCATGTCCTTGGTGGCGCTTGTCATTTTGTGCACATCTCCGGCCAAGGCCCTCGGATTCGCCGTCGACTGCAGCTCGACGAATTTCAAATTCTCGGACGCGGCGTACAACATCGATTGTGAAACTGTCGTGCCTCTGGATGGAGGCGGCGCGGCCGAGGTCATGTCGGTGACTAACCACGAGCGCACGATTTTTTTCACCATGGTGGAGAGACGGATCACCGACCAGCCGCACGTCTTCTTGGAATACCGCAGCCTTCGGGACAACTTTGGTGCAATGTTCAAGGAAGACGGCATCAAAGATTGGAAGTCGCTCGACAAAAGAGCTGGATACGAGGTGGTCGAGTTTTCGCGGGACATCAGCGGACAGGATTCGCATTGCATCGCCGTGCAGCGCTACACCAATCCCATGTATACCGGCTACAAGCGCCACCTGCTCGGCGTAGGTTGCACGGTCGGCAATCTCCAGTCAGTTTACCAGCTCCTCGACCGCATAGATGGCGACTGAGTCAGGCGCTCATCCCGGCTCTGAGGTCGTGGCGCTTTGGCGCAAGGCGGATTTCTCGCTTGGACCCCAGCCTTATTGATGTCCTCAATTGGCACAAAGCGGCCCTTTCGCGAGCGATCGCCGATATAGGCAGTCTAGCTCGGCAGCGGGCCGACTTGTTTCGTCCCCTAGATTTCGCCTGATCCGTCAGCCGCTCTCTTCGAAATCTCCTTCACGCGCCGGACTAAGTCGTCAGTAAAGGCATTCGACCGGCTGCTGCAGTCGGCCCATCCGCACTTCGAAGCGATCGAGGATCTCCCGCCCTATTTCACGGCGCCTTCGAAAGTCCGCCAGGGCCTGCGGGAGCTCATATCGCAGCGGCGATCCTGGCGCGGGGAATTGAGCTTGAACCTTCGAACCGGCCAGTCGAAGGCCTTGAATGTACGGGCCGACCCCGTCTTCGCTGCGGCGGACCGGGTGCTCGGGTTTGTGCTGCTGTTCACCGACCTCACCGAGAGGCGGGCGGCGGAGGCGGCCCGCCGCCGCTTCCAGCAGGAAACCATCGAGCGTCATCGCAGCATGTCCCAGCCGCTCGGCACCCAGACCGACCTCATGTACCGGCCCTTTGATGTCGTCGCTGGTGGGCAATGCGCAGCTCGCCGCATTGGAGACCACCGGGGGCTGGATCTGGACCGCGTGCCGGAGATGCTCGATAGCGTGCAGTCGTCGGTATCGCGCTCCGCGGAAATGCTCGAGCACCTCTTGTGGCATACCTCACGCAAGACCCCGGAAAAATAGACGAGCGATTGCGTCTAGCTCGAAGGCTCCTCAAGCGATGAGCAGGCCTGAAAGTTCTGGTGGACCCACCATTTCGTCTCGCGACAGTAGGTCGCCTAGCGCGACCACAGATCCCGGACCGTGGTGCAGCTCTCAATCGCGATGACGGCCTCGAACAGCCGCTCGGCGTCGACAGCGGCATTCTTGGTCAGGGCGCGGAATTTCCGCCGCAGCTGCTCGGGCGAGAACGGCATCGACGGACAGCCCGGAAAATCCTCGATCACCTCGTCGAAGACGCGGCCGTCGTTCAAGGTGACGGTCATGTCGACGCCCCAGCCCTTGCTGTTGCCGTCACGCTTGGGCTCGAGGGTGATCGCCTCCGCCAAGCGCGCGATGCTTTCGTCCGTCAGCACGTCGCCGGAGACGGTCTCGGGGTCGGCAAGGTCGCGGTACGCCGCCATTGCCGTGCAATAGGGCACGCTGTACTGCGCCTGCATCAGGTCGACCGGGGCGCGGCCGGTGTGGTGCGACAGGACCTTCTCGCTGACGCCCATGCGCAAGGCGGCTATGGCGTCGCCAGTGAAGCCGTGCTGTTGCATCAGCGTTCGGAGCAATTGCACCGGCGCATGGGCCGTGATGTGGCAGGCGAAGGATTTGAGGCACAGGCTCTCGATCTTCCAGGTGTCGCCGAGGCCGGCGGTGAGCAGTGCCGGATCGTTGTCGTCGGAGACCGCCTGCAGGAACCCGAAAGTGCCGTCGAGCACGGTGTCCGGTCCGTCGAACCCGCCTTGCGCCAGCTGTGCCGCCAGGATGCCGCCTTCGGCGGCGCGGCCCATATGCAACCGCTTCACCATGCCGCCGCGCTCGGCGCGGCTGAAGGCCAGCAGGCCGCTGCCCAGCGACCCGGCAATGCCCAAAGCGTTGACGAAGCGGTCGGCGGAAAAGCCCAGCAAGGTGCCGCAGGCGATCGCCGCGCCGAACGGCCCGTTGAGGCCGGGCGCATGAAAGCCGCGCTTTTCCGGCGTGTGCAACGTGGCGGTGCCGATGCGGAACATCACCTCGCAGCCGGCGACGATGGCCTTGAGCAGGTCGCGCCCGGAACTGCCCAGCGCATGCGCCATGGCCAAGGCCGGCAGCGCGACGGTGGCACCCGGATGCACGCCGGCGCTGGGCCGGCACAGGCTGTCGAGTTCGAAGGCGTGGGCGCGCGTGCCCCAGACCAGGGCCGCGTCGCGGATGCCGCCGGGTCTGTCGTCCCTGGCGACCGGCAGGAAGCCGGCGCCGGGATCGAGATCGGTCTGCGCCAAGGCGATCTGCGACCAGGGGAACCGGCCGCCGAACATCGCGCAGGCGATCGCGTCGGTCAGGCAATGGGCGGCGCGCTCGGTCGCGGCCGCCGGGATCTGCTCATAGGCAAGACCGGCGGCGAAGTCCGAGAGCGTGGCGGCGGCTGGACGCATGGCTGTTTCCTTCCCCTATGTCAGCGTTCGCCGAACACCCGGCGCACCAGCCGTTCCAGTCCCGGCAGGTAGCCGATCGCGGTCAGGCCGCGCCAATAATAGGTGGCAAGGCCGTTGACCAGGACGGCGCGCACCACGTGGAACGCAGTGATCAGGGCCACCGGCAGGTGCAGGATTTGCGCGGTGGTCGCCATTTCGGCGGTGCCGCCGGGCGACGAACTGAGGATGGCCACGGCGAGGTCGAGATCCACCACCTTGGTCAACGCCCATGCATAGGCCGCCATCGCGGCCACCATCAGCAGGATGATGCCGACGCCGACAACGGCCACCAGCGGCAGCTTGCGCAGCATGTCGCGCTTGAACCGGGTGCCGATGTTGTAGCCGATCAGGACCTGGCCGATGGTGAAGACGAGGTGCGGCATGCGGCCCTCGGTCACACCGAAGGCGGTCAGGATGCCGGTGGTGATGATGGCGCCGATCACCCAGGGATTGTTGAAACGTACCAGGTGCACCAGGAAAACGCCGCCGAGGCTGACCGCCAGCGCCAGGACGACAAAGGGCGGGGCCAGATCCGGGATCGGCAGCGGCGCCTGGTACATGCCCTGCGCCACCATCAAGGGCGGAATCAGCAGCACGATGATGGCGACGCGCAGTGCCTGCAGCAGCGCTATGGGCTCCATGCGGGCGCCGACCGTCGCGCCGATATTGCCCATCTCCGACAGGCCGCCCGGCAGCACCGCGAAGAACGCAGTCTTGCCGTCGATGTGGGAGAAGCGGGCGAGCAGCGTGCTGAACGTGCCCGAGACCAGCACCGAGAACAGGCCGGTGATCAGCATCAGCGGCAGCCAGTCCAGCAGCCCCGCCACGACGGAGCTGGTCATGCTCAGCCCGACGGTGGACCCGATGATGAGCTGGCCGCAGCGCCGGGTGATCGTGGGGGCGGGCAGGCGCATGCCGGCGATGCCGATCAGCGCCGCGGCGGTCAAGGGGCCGAGCACCCAGGCCAGTGGCATGTGAACGCGCGAGGCGCCATAGCCGACGGCGGTTGCCGCGGCATAGCCGAAAAGCAGCCGCAGCAGGTCGCCGGCCTTGGCCTTGCTCAGCATCAGGCCAGGCGCTCACAGAGGAGCATGGTGCGCGCAGCCGACATGATTGCGTGCGTTGTGGCGCCGGACGCAATAGTCGAAGGCCGATTGCAGCGCCGCCGGCGCGTAGATCCGCTCGCGCTTGATCCTGGCTTCTTCCAGGCTGGTGGCGGCCTTCGGTCCGCCCGCCTGCTCGGCCAGCAATTGCACCTTGCAGGCCTTTTCCAGCAGCACCGCCATCATCACCGCTTCCTCGACCGAGCGTCCGGCGGTGACGATGCCGTGGTTGCGCAGCAACAGCGCGTTGTGGCCAGAGAGGCAGGCGGCGACCGCCTGGCCCAGGTCGGGGCTGACGATCAGATCGCTGGTGCGATCGAAGACCGGCAGCCCGTCGCAGAACATGGCGCCCTCATGGCCGATCGCCAGCAATGGCTTGCACAGCGAGCTGAACGCGACCGCATGCGGCGGATGGGTGTGGACCACGGCCAGGATTTCAGGGCGCGCGCGCATGATCTCGGTGTGGATGAAGACCTCCACATGCCGCGGCCGGTCGCCTGCGGTGCGGTCGCCGGAGAGATCGACGGTGATCACCTCGTTGCGCGACATCTCTTCCAGGCCGATGCCGGCCGGCTTCATCAGAATGCGGTCGGGACTGTTCGAGGCGCGCGCCGATACATGGCCCCAGATCATGTCGCCCTGGCCATCGTCGGCGAGGATGCGGCAGCCCTGAATGAGCTTTTCGGCGAGCTGGTCCATGAGCGGTCGCAACCTCCCAAAGTCTGGCTGCCTCCGCCGCGGGGAGGCACCGGCGCCTTGAGGCGCATTTTTTCCCAGGGACTTTCAATCCCAGGCGCTCTCTATCTTAGGCGCGGCCGGGCTCCGGTCCCCGCCAAGCCTTCAACAGAGCGAAAAGAGGCATAGCGGAGATTTCTCGTTAAGTAAATCGTTGACAATCTCCAGTCGACAGAGAACTATCGCCGCCATGAACGACCTGACCGCGACGATTCCGACCATCGCCCAGCTGCGGGAAAACTCGCTCAGTGGCGTCGTGCGCCATGAGATCGAGCGGCTGATCCTCAGCGGCGAATTGCCGACCGGCAGCCGGGTGAACGAGAACGCCATCGCGCTGCGCCTCGGCGTCAGCCGCGGGCCGGTGCGCGAAGCCTGTCGGGCGCTGGTCGAACTGGGCCTGCTCGATCTCATCCCCAATCGCGGGGTGTTCGTGCGCAGTCTCGACCGGCATGACGTGGAAGAGGTCTACGACCTGCGCGCCGGTCTCACCGGTCTCGCCGGCTCGCTGCTGGCGAGCAAGGTGACCGATGCCGAGGTCGACCGCCTGCGCACGCTGGTGGAAGAGATGGAAAAGGCTGCTGAAGCCGGCGATTTCCGCAGCTTCTATCCGGTCAATCTCGAGTTCCATGACGTCATCCTGCAGCTGACCGGCAACAGCAGGCTGATCAAGAGCTACCGCGCGCTGGTGAAGGAGTTCCAGCTGTTCCGCACGCATGGCCTGGTGCAGAGCGATGCGCTCAGGGAATCCAACCAGGAGCATCAGGCGATACTTGCCGCGCTGGAGCAGCGCGACGCGCCTGCCGCGTACGAAGCGAGTTTCCGGCATGTGCAGCACGGTAAGCAGCGCATGTTCGCCGCTTTCGACAAGCTCACCCAGGCCGGCGCCAATGTGCGCATCGGCGAACCGCAATCGCGGCACATCGAGTGAGTTGAGTCACCCCGCGTCCGGAAGGATGTCCTTCGCGGGCGCCAAGAACCAGGTCAACCTGGCGAGAAAAATCGCGATAAGCGAGGCAACCCATTGGGAGGACTGAGATGTTCGTGAAAGCGAGCAAGCTTGCCATCATTGCAACGACACTGGGGAGCTTAGCGCTGGCAAGCTCCGCCTATGCCGACGAAGTCAAATACCCTGTCGAGCACGTGACCCTCGTCACGCACTCGAGCCCCGGCGGCGGCACGGACGTCTATCTCCGCGAGATGATCGCCTTCCTGGACAAGGCGATGACTGCGGACTTCACCGTCGAGAACGTGAAGGGCGGCAGCGGCGCCAAGGCCATCGCCAAGGTCGCCACGTCGAAGGCCGACGGATCGATCTTCTATGGCGCGACGCCGACCTTCATCAACATGTCGCTGCTCAGCAACCCGGAATATTCCTACAAGGACATCGAGCCGGTCGTGAACTTCTTCCTCGACCCGCAGGTGATCTATGTCACCAAGGACAGCCCGTTCCATTCGCTGCAGGACGTCATCGCGGCGGCGAAGGCCGCGCCGGGCACCATGGCCTGGGGCACCGGCACGCCCGCCGCGCTCGAGCGCCAGGCGATGGAAAAGCTGAAGAAGCTTGCCGGCGTCGACGTCACCGTGGTGACCCATGACGGCGGCGGCGACATGATGATCAACGTGCTCAACGGCACGCTGGCCCTCGGCATCGGCGAAGTGCAGGAGATCCGCGGCCAGCTTGACGCCGGCGAAGTCCGCATCATCAGCGTGCTGACCGAGAATCGCCTGGCCCAGTTTCCCGACGCGAAGACCGCCAAGGAAGAGGG
Organism: Dongiaceae bacterium; assembly: GCA_044226685.1. Classification (GTDB taxonomy): domain Bacteria; phylum Pseudomonadota; class Alphaproteobacteria; order Dongiales; family Dongiaceae; genus Dongia_A. Next base: position 16,375 of record JBGAGP010000026.1, on the reverse strand, counting down.
CATCGACATGGTCGTGAACAAGTTCCGCGGCCTCGTCGGACCGAAGGGCCTGCCCGATGACGTGATCAAGGCCTGGGAAGCTGCGGTTCCGATGGTCCTCGAGGATCCGGAGTTCAAGAAGTGGTATGAGGATGCGGCGCTTATCCCGGCCTACATGCCGCACGATCAGTTCGTTCCCTTCATGCAGAGCGTCGTCGACGAACAAGCCGCATTCTTCAAGGAATACGGCATCAAGACGATGGACTGAGCCCATGAAGACGCGGCGGGAATTGCGGCGGGATCTGATCGGTGCGGTCATCGGCTTGACGTTGAGCGGTGCCTATCTGATCGGTGCCCACAAGATTCCCAGGAGTTCGCTGATCGGGAAGGGCGTCGGAGCCGACGCCCTTCCCCTGGGCCTCGCCTGGGTCATGGCCACCCTGGCGCTGTGCCTGGTGGTGCAGACGTTCATGGCCTGGCCGAAGAGCGTCGCGACGGACACGTCGGCAAAGGATATCGCCGCGCGTGCTCACGAGCGCCAGCGGCATCGGCGCGCCGCCGGCATGCTGCTGATCGGCGTGGCCTTCCTCGTCGTCCTCAACTGGGTCGGTTACATCGTGGCGGTGTTCGCGATGATCTGCGTCACGACCGTCTATTGCGGCCGGCCGATGTCCTGGCGGGTACCGGCGCTCGGCGCGGGCCTGACCGCCGTGCTCTACGTGCTCTTTGACCAGGTGCTGCACATTCCGATGCCGTCGGGAATCTGGCCGGATCTGTGGAGCGGCATCGCCGGATAGAAGTTGGTTGGCCGGTTTGTTGGCCGATGGGCACGGATCGCTCCGTGCCCGCAATTGGAACCGTGGCTTGTGAAGAAATCACCAGAGCCGTCTTGTCGGGTCATTGCGCCGCGCGCTCGTCCGCATCAGCGCCCGCGCACCTGCCATCGCCCGGAGCGCGCCGGCATAGCTCTTGCTATGCGCGCCGGATGAACACGGCAGGGACATCACAAGCGCTCATTCGAAGGATTGCGTGATGGAAGGTTTATCGATCGCCTGGGACGCCATTGTTTCCACCCCCTTGGTGTTCGCCGCCATGGGCGGGGTGCTCTGGGGCATCATCGGCGGCGCGTTGCCGGGAATCTCGCCATCCATCACGATGGCCCTGCTGCTGCCGTTCACCTATGGCATGGACCCGACCTCGGCCATCGTGCTGCTGGCGTCGACCTATGTCGGCGCGGAATATGGCGGCTCGATTCCGGCCATTCTGATCAACACGCCTGGCACGAATTCCGCCGCCGCGACCGTTCTTGACGGCTATGTCATGAAAAAGATGGGCAAGGCCGGCGAGGCACTGGGCATCTCGCTCGTCTGCGGCGTCGTGGGTGGCCTGTTCGGATGGGTCCTGCTGGTCCTGCTGACCGAGCCGCTGGCCCGCGTTGCGCTGCTGTTCACGCCGCCAGCGTATTTCGCGCTCGGCATCCTGGGCATCAGCGTGATCTCGACCTTGACTGAAGGGTCGATGGTCAAGGGATTCATGAGCGCGACGATCGGCCTGATGATCGCCACCATCGGGACGGATCCGTTCTCCGGAGTCAACCGGTTCACCTTCGGCCGCCCCGAGCTGCTGGACGGCATTCCCTATCTGCTGATCATGATCGGCGTCTATGCGCTCAGTGAACTCTTCATCCAGGCCAGCGAAGGCGACTGGGAGAAGCCGGACAAGAGCATCCGCATCAAGCTGCCGAACCTGGCGATGTGGAAGCGCCTGTGGCCGGCGACCGCGCTGGGGTCGGGAATCGGCGCCTTCGAGGGCGTCATGCCGGGTGCCGGCGGCACCATCGCGGCGTTCATGTCGTACAACGAGGCGCGCCGGTGGTCGAAGCACCCCGAGGAATTCGGCAAGGGCTCGCCCGAAGGCGTCGCGGCGCCGGAGACCGCCAACAACGTCGTCGCGCTTACCTCCCTGATCCCGACCTTGAGCTTCGGCATCCCGGGATCGAACTCGACCGCCATCCTGCTGGGCGGCGTCATGCTGCACGGCCTGATTCCCGGGCCGATGCTGTTCCGTCAGCATCCGGACTTCATCTACGGGCTCTACGGCGGCCTGCTGATCGCCAACCTCTCGCTGCTGCTGATTGGCATGCTGGTCATGGCGCCGTGCCTTTGGCTGGTCGGGCGACCCAAGCCGCAGCTCATGGCCGGCATCTATGCGCTGGTGTTCTCCGGCATCTACTCGGTCAACAACGAGACCTTCGATATCGGCATAGCCCTGGCCGCCGGCGTTCTCGGCTACGGTTTGAAGCACTTCCGCTTCCCGTTCCTGCCGCTGGTTCTCGGCACGATTCTGGGCTACCTGATCGAATCCTCGTTCCGCCGTTCGCTGCTGGTCTCGAATGGCGACTACTCGATCTTCGTGCGGGACCCGATGTCCGCGGGCATGCTGGCCGTGGCGCTGCTGTTCATAGCTGCATCGCTCGGTCGCAATTGGTACGTGATCCGGCGGGACCGCAACAAGCCCCAGGAGCTGGCCCAGCCATGACCTGGATGGAGATGTTTCCGGCCTGGCCTGCTGGGCGGGCGCCGATCGCGTCACGATACTGGTTCTGATCCTAACTATGCTTGGAGGTCGCTATGTCGCGCGTTGTTCATATCGCTCTTAAGGTTCTCGATCTTGATGTGGCGACGAAGTTCTACACCGAGGTCTTTGGTTTCAAGGAGACCAAGACCGGTCGCAGCCGCGGTCACATCTCGCGCCACCTGACCGACGGGCACGTCGACATCGCGCTCATGCTCTACGACGACGAGACCTCGGACGAAGCCCAGCTCGCGGGCCCGGGTCCCAGGATCCATCACTGGGGCATCTCGGTGGACGACCAGGACGCGGCGGCCGAGAAGATCAAGGCCTATGGCGGCACGGTCTTCCCGCATCTGGGCAAGGGCGCCCTGAAGTTCCGGGCGCCCGACGGTACGCTGGCGGAGGTCGTCCTGGAGAATCGCTACGCGACCGAGTAGCCGCCGGCCGGCGGCGACGTCTCTCGCCGCCGGCCTTCGGGCCGGGCGAGGAAACCTCATACGGAGCTTGTCCATCGCGGGAACGGTAGCGTGGAAGTGGCTTTTCAAGGCGTCTCTGGGCTGGATCTGCTGATCGCGGCGGTCGCGGCGTTTATCGCCGGGACTTGCAGCGGCATGTCCGGAATCGGCGGTGGGCTGCTTCTGCCGCCGGTCCTGGCTCCGATCCTGGGCGTCCAGCATGTCGTGCCGGTTCTGAGCTTCGGCATGCTGATGACCAACGCGCACCGTCTGTGGCTCTATCGCCAGCATGCCAATCTGAAGCTGATCGGCTCCGTGCTGGTGACCACGGTGCCCGCCGTCGTCCTCGGCACCACCATCTACCTGGAGCTGCCGCCCGACATGATCGCGATCGTGCTGGGCGGCTTCCTGCTGCTGTCGATCCCGCTGGGACGCTTCTTCGCCCGGCGCAAGCTGGCGCTGGGACCGGCAGGCCTGGCGGTCGCCGGCGGGTTCTACGGCGTCGTTTCGGGAACCACGCCCGGTGCCGGTGTGCTGATCGTGCCGTTGCTGCTGGGTGCCGGCCTGGTGGGGGAGGCGTTCCTGGCGACCGATGCGTCGATCTCCATCGCCGTCAACCTGACCAAGACCATCATTTTCAACCGGCTGGGCGGGCTGCCGCTGGAGCTGCTCGCCGTCGGGCTGCTGATCGGCCTTTGCACCGTGCCGGGGAACTACGCCGCGCGCTGGATCCTGCGGCGTACTTCGGTGCGCCTGCATACGCGACTGCTCGAAGTCATCGTGCTGATCGGCGGCCTGTCGCTGCTGAGCCGGCCGCTGTGGCAGCCCGTGCCGTGAACGACAAGGTGGCGCATTGACCAGGACGGCCATTCATCCGGGCTGGTGCGGGCTCGATTTCGGCACCTCCAACTCGACGGTCGGAATCAGCGCCGGCAACGGGTTCAAGCTGTGTCCGCTGGAGGGCGACAGCGTCACGCTGCCCAGCGCGATCTTCTACGACTACGAGGCGCATCGGGCACGTTTCGGCCGCGACGGCATCAAGCACTATATCGAAGGCACCGAAGGCCGCCTGCTGCGCTCGCTGAAGAGCGTCCTCGGGTCGTCGCTGATCGACGACACCACGCTGATCCAGCGCCGGCGCGTGGCCTTGCGCGACATCATCGGTCTATTCCTGCGGCACTTGAAGGGACTGGTCGAGCGGGAGGCCGGCCGCGCGGTCGACAGCGTCGTGCTCGGCCGTCCGGTGCGCTTCGTCGATCATGACGACGAGGCCGACCGCCGCGCGGAGGCCGAGCTGGTCGGCATCGCCAGGGCGCAGGGCTTCAGGCATGTGGAGACCCAGTTCGAGCCGGTCGCGGCGGCCCTCGCCTACGAGCGCGACCTGCAGCACGAGGAATTGTCGCTGATCGTCGATCTCGGCGGCGGCACATCCGATTTCGTCGTCGCCCGGCTGTCGCCGGACCGCGCGCGCCATGCCGACCGCTCCCAGGACATCCTCGGGCGCACCGGCGTGCATATCGGCGGCACCGATTTCGATCGCCATCTCAGCATTGCCCAGGTGATGCCGCATCTCGGCTACCACACCCATGTGGGCGAGAAGCGCCTGCCGATGCCCAAGCACATCTATCACGACTTGGCGACCTGGCACCTGATCCCCTCGGTCTACACGCCGGACAATCTCAACTACCTGCGTCAGGTGCTGCCGAACGCGGAAGAGCCTGACCTGATCCAGCGCCTGATCGACGTGCTGCGCGATCGCAAGGGCCACCACATCGCGGCGGAAGTTGAGGCGGCGAAGATCGCGCTGTCGGAGCAGCCGCGGGTCATGCTGAAAATCCCGCTGCGCGAGGCCATCGAGACGGAAGTCACGGTCCGTGATCTCGACAACGCGGTGCACGAGGATGCAATGCGCATCGTCCACGCCATCGAGATTTGCCTGCAGGCCGCCGACGTGACGGGCGGCGACATCCAGTCGGTGTTCCTGACCGGAGGCTCGACCGCGATCGCCGAGGTGCGGCGCCAGATCCTGAGACTGTTGCCGAACGCCAAGCCGGTCACCGGCGACCTGTTCGGCAGCGTCGGTCTGGGCCTGGCGATCGACGCCGAGCGCCGCTTCGGCGGGGGGCACTAATCCGATGCGCGCCGCTCGCTCAGGAATGCACGTCCTCGGTGAACCAGTCGGTCGGCAGGTCGCGGCCGGCGCCGGCTTCCTTGGCCTTGCGGTAGAGCAGCGCCCCGAGCGCGGCGAATTGCAGCCCCACGCCGTGATAGTTCAGGAAGCAGGTGATGTCGGACTCGCGCGTGCGTCCGGGCGCCGCGCCGCCGATCAGTTCGTCCAGGGACGGTGCGCCGACCAGTCGCGCGGTGCGCGGGTCGAGGCCCAGCTCCTTGGCCTTTTCCTGGAACACCGCGCCCTTGGCCAGCTCGACATGCTGGCCGGTCAGGTTGTCGCGGTCGTGCACGATCACGCAATCGGCCCGCGCAATGGCGCCGGGGTCGAGCTCGCGGTCACGGATGGTGCCGAGGTGCAGGCCCGGCACGCACCACGCCTCCTTGAACACATGGCCCAGGCTGTTGGTGGCGCAGAGCACGATGTCGGCGCCGGCCAGGGCGGCTTCCGGCGTCGCCATCGCCTGCGCCTCGACGCCGGTCTCGGCCGCCATGCGCCGGGCAAAGTCGCGGCAGCGCTCCTCGTTGGGACTGAAGCACTGGATCCGGGTCAGCTTGCGCGCCGCGGCGGCGGCCAGCACCTGCGCCTCCGCCTGCCAGCCGGAGCCGAACATGGCGAGGATGCTGGCGTCTTTCCGTGCCAGGATATCCAGCGCGAGTCCGCTGGTGCCGCCGACACGCGCCCGCTGCACCACGCCGTCGGGGAAGATCGCCAGGGGCTCGCCGGTCTCGGTGCTGAACAGCAGCACAAGGCCGACCCAGCGCTCGCCCGGCGCCGACGGAACCTTCACCCGCTGCTTGCGGTCGCCGCGCTGGATCCAGCGGAAGATGTCCGAGTTCAGGCGGATCGCGCCGACCTTCTGCTGCGGCAGGATCGCGCCCATCATCTTCAGCACATAGGCGCTGTCGCCATCGCTGCCGGGACCGACCATGTCGGAGCGCCGGCCGTTGATCGCCGTGCTCTCATATGTGGCGCGATAGCTCTCCGCCAGGGCCGCCATGCAATCCGGCATGGCAAGCAGTCGATGCGCGTCGTCGTTGCTGAGCAGAAGTGTCATGGCCCTACCGGAGTGAATGCGGGAAGGTTTCGATCGTATCGCGATCGCAACACACAGACAACAACAGGCCGGCTCGATTTCGCGAGTCACAGGAGATGCGGCGATGAGTAGTGCCGTCGATGCCACACCGAAGCTCGGCGACGCGCAGAGTCTGACCGAGCACATCGCCGATCGGTTCCTGCGATTGCGGACCGAGGACATTCCGGAGCAGGCGCGCACTGTCGCGATCAACGACCTGCTCGACATGGCCGGCAATTGCCTGTCGGCGCGACGCAGCTCCTATATGCAGGCGCTGCTCGCGAGTTGCGACGACGACGGGCCGTGTACCGCGCTGGGCCATGCGCGGCCGCTGCGCGCGGCGGATGCGGCGCTGCTCAACGGCACCGGCACCCATGGCGAGGATTTCGACGATACGCTGGAGGGCGCGCCGATCCGCGTCGGCGCCATGGTCATTCCAGCGGCCCTGGCGGCGGGCGAGCGCTACGGCCGCAGCGGCGCCGATGTGCTGCGCGGCATCATCTGCGGGCTGGAGATGGTCTGCCGGATGAATCACGTGGCTCCCGGCGCCATCCACAAGGCGTGCTTCCATCCGGTCGGCGTCATCGGCGCCATCGGCGGCGTTGTCGGCGCGGCGGTCACGCTGGGCCTCGACCGAGCGCAGTTCGTCAACGCGCTCGGCATCGCCGGCAGCCTGTCCTCGGGCATCCTCGAATATCTGACCGACGGTGCTTCGACCAAGCGCCTGCATCCGGGCTGGGCGGCGCAGTCCGGCCTGCGGGCGGCGGTTATGGCGCGGGCCGGCTACGATGGACCGCGCACCTTGCTGGAAGGTCCGCACGGCTTCTTCAAGGCCTTCGCACCCAGCAAGAAGCCGGACTTCTCCTACCTGACCGAGGGCCTCGGCGAGAACTGGATGATGCGGGACATCACCTTCAAGCCCTATGCCTGCGGCACCATGATCCATCCCTATATCGACTGCATGATCCGGCTGGCCGAGCAGGGCGTGCAGGCCGACGACATCGCCGGGATCGAGTGCGAGACCGGCGAGGGGCTGGTCGATCGGCTGTGGGAGCCGCTGGCATCCAAGCACCGGCCGCCGAGCGGCTATGCGGCGAAGTTCTCGATGCCCTTCGGCATGGCGGTCGGCTTCTTCGACCGTGCCGCCGGGCTCGAGCAATTCACCGACGAGAAGGCGCGCGATCCGAAGATCCTGGCGCTCTGCAGCCGCATCCGCTACGTCATCGACCCGCAGAACGAATATCCGGTCAACTATACCGGCCATTTGCGCGTCACCCTGCGCAACGGGTCCGAGATCGTGCTGCGCCAGCCGCATATGCGCGGCGGCAAGCATGAGCCGCTCAGCCGCGACGAGCTGGTGCGCAAGTTCCACGGCAACGCGGCCTATGGCGGCTGGCGCCCGGCCGACGCGCGGAAGCTGCTTGATTTCTGCCTCGGCATCGCCGGGCTGCCGGATCTGTCCGGCCTCGCCCAGTTCCGTATTTGAATCACGATCAACGACTGGAAAAGAAGAGACCATGACCCAAGGCGCGATCCCCAGCAACGTCACCAAGGCCGCCTGTGCCTTCATCGAAGCCGCCAGCTACGACAAGCTGCCGGACGAGGCCGTGCGCATCGCGCGCCGCTGCATCCTGGACGGCCTGGGCCTGTTCGTCGCCGGCAGCGACGAGGAATCGGTGGACGTGCTGGTGAAGGACGCGCGCGAGACCGGCGGCCGCCCCGATGCGCTGCTGCTCGGCGCCGGCGAGGTGAAGGTGCCGGCCGGCCTGGCGGCGCGCGTCCTCGGCACCGCCGGCCACGCGCACGACTGGGACGACACCCAGGCGACCAGCGACCCGGCGCATGTCTACGGGCTGTTGACCCATCCCACCATCCCGCCGCTCACCGCGTGCGTCGTCCTGGCGCAGAAGCTCGGCAACGTGTCGGGCCGGGACTTCGTCAACGCCTTTGTCACCGGCGTGGAAGTGGAATCGAAGATCTCCGAATGGATGCTGCCGGACCACTACAAGCGAGGCCTGCATTCCAGCGGCACCGTCGGCACCTTCGGCGCGGTCGTCGCGGCGGCGAAGCTGCTGGGCCTGAAAGGCGCGCAGCTGGCGCATGCCATCGGCATCGCGGCCAGCATGGCGGCGGGCATCCGCTGCAATTTTGGCACCATGACCAAGCCTCTGCATGTCGGCCGCGCCTCGGAGAACGGCGTGACCGCCGCCCTGCTGGCGGCCCAGGGATTCACCGCGGACCCCGAATCGCTGGACGGCCGCTGGGGCTTCATCCAGGTGCAGGGCGCCGGCATCACCGAGGCGAAGACGGCGCAGGGTTTCGGCAGGACCACCTGGTCGATCGTCGATCCCGGCGTCTCGATCAAGCCCTATCCCAGCGGCATCGTCACCCATCAATCCATGGACGCCATGCTGAAGCTGGTGACGGAGAAGGATGTCGACCCGGCCAAGATCGAGAAGATCGATTTCCACGCCGGGTCCAACATCCTGAATCCGATCCGCTATCCCATCGCCAACAACCATCTGCAGGCGAAGTTCAGCATGGCGGCCCTGCTCAGCATGATCGTGCTGCGCCGGCGCGCCGGACGGCAGGAATTCACCAACGCCTTCATCCAGGACCCGAAGACCCAGGACATGCAACGCCGGATCAAGACGCATCTGGACCCGGAGATCGAGGCCAAGGGCATGGACGTGATCCGCTCCCGCATCGAGATCACGATGAAGGACGGCGCCAAGCTGACCGAATGGGCCAATGAGAAATACCGCGGCGGGCCCAACAATCCGATGACCGACAAGGATCTGGAAGGCAAGGTCGCTGCCTGCACCGCTGGCCTGCTGTCCGACCAGCGGCGCGATGCGCTGATCGCCGCCGCCTGGGGGGTCGAGAAGATGGCCAACGCGGCCGGTCTGGCGAAGGTCATCCAGCCGTGAGCGCGCCGCAGCCGAAATCGGTCTCCGCGCACCTCGCCGATTGGGTGGCGCGGCTGAAGCCGGAACACCTCGATGCCGCCGCGGAGCGCGCGGCCATCGACACGGTGATCGACGTGCTTGGCCTCTGCGTCGCGGCCAGGGACATGGACTACACCAAGTCCACCATGGCGGCCTTCGACGAGGCCGGCGACTGCACGGTGATCGCCCAGGGCAGGCGGCTTTCCGCCGGTGCCGCCGCCGCGATCAACGGCACCGCCTGTCACGGCGAGGATTTCGACAACACCTTCGAGGGCTGCCCGGTCCATTCCGGCGCGGTCGTGGTGCCGGCGGCTCTGGCGATCGCCGAACAGTTGAAGGCGGATGGGCCGCGCACCGTGTTGGCCATCGCGGCGGGCATCGAGGTGATGTGCCGGCTGGGCCTGATCGCCGACAAGTCGGTGCACAAGGCGGGCTTTCACCCGACGGCGGTGCTCGGAACTTTCGCCGCGACGATTTCGGCGGCGATCGTGCGGCGGCAGAATGCTGCGGCCATCGCGGATGGCCTCGGCGTGGCCGGGAGCCTCGCTTCCGGCATCATCGAATACCTGGCCGACGGCTCCTCGACCAAGCGCCTGCACGCGGGCTGGGCGGCGCAATCGGGCCTGCGCGCGGCGGCCCTGGGCGGCGCGGGTTTTTCCGGCCCGGGCACCGTGTTCGAAGGCACGCATGGGTTCTTCTCCGCCTTCGCGCCGTCGATCAAGCCGGACTTCTCGCACCTGCTGGATGATCTTGGCACCCGCTGGGTCGGCAGCCAGCTGGCGTTCAAGCCCTATGCCTGCGGCACCATGGTGCAACCCTATATCGACTGCGCGATCAAGCTGCGCAATCAGGGCGTGGCGGCGGACGAGATCGAGAGCATCTCCTGCGCGGTCGGCGAGGGCACGGTGCATCGCCTGTGGGACCCGCTCAGCCTGAAGCAGAACCCGCCGACCGCCTATGCGGCGAAATTCAGCACGCCCTATTGCATGGCCGTCGCCTTCCTGGAAGGCGACGCTGGCCTGGCGCAGTTCACCGAGGCGAAGATCAGGGACCGCGGGGTGCTGAAGCTCGCCCAGCGCATCACCTACTGGGTCGACCCGAAGAACGAGTATCCGAAGAACTATACCGGCCACCTGACCGCGACCTTGAAGGGCGGCAAGGTGATCCAGATCGACCAGGCACAGATGCGCGGCGGCAGCCGCGACCCGCTGTCGCGCGCCGAGCTGGAGCACAAGTTCCGGCAGAACGCCGCCTTTGGTGGCTGGTCGGAAGACCGTGCCGAGGCGCTGCTGGATTTCGGCGCCAACCTGAAGGCGCAGCGGGACATGTCGCGGCTGGGCAAGGCCGGCGCATAGGGAGGAACCGATGGGCGAGTTGGACGGCAAGGTCGCATTGGTCACCGGCGGGGCGCAGAATATCGGCCGCGCCATCTGCCAGGAGCTCGCCGCCGCCGGCGCCAAGATCCTGGTCAACACCCGCCGGTCCATCGACACCGCGCAGGAGACGGTCGAACTGATCAAGCAGGCGGGCGGTGAGGCGCGCGTGGCCCAGGCCGACATCACCGACGAGGCGGCCGTCGCCCGCATGGTGGCCGATGGCGTCGCCGCCTATGGCGGCATCGACATCCTGGTCAATAACGCCGCCGTCCGGAAGGAGGCGCCGATCACCGAGGTCTCCTTCGCGGACTGGAAGGAAGTGCTCGGCATCATGCTGGATGGCGCCTTCCTCTGCACCAAGGCCTGCATTCCGCATATGAAGGCGCGGGGCTATGGCTCGATCGTCACCATCGGCGGCATGACCGGTCATAGCGGCGCCATGGAGCGCGTGCATGTGGTGACCGGGAAGGCCGGCCTCGCCGGCTTCACCAAGGCGGTCGCGCTGGACGTGGCCCAGTTCGGCATCACCGCCAATTGCGTGGTGCCCGGATTGATCGGCACCGCGCGCGGCTCGCACAGCCCGACCAGCCCCAATCATCACGCCTCGCGGCCGATGCCGCTCGGCCGCCGCGGCACCGCGCAGGAAGTCGCCGCGCTGGTGCGCTATCTCTGTGGTCCCCAGGCACGCTATGTGACGGGACAGAGCTGGCACCTGAACGGCGGTTCCTACATGGCCTAGCCCCGCGTCCGCGGCACGGCCCGGGTCCGCCGGCAGGGATTGATGTCTCCGCCGGTCCGGGCGTTCGCCGCGGCGCCGGAGAATCGCCGGTCTCTATTGAAATAACGTAATTATTACAATTATTTAGAGAGCTCGCAGGGACGCGTGAAGCGGCCGCGCGATGCCCTATTTCCCGGCCACGGCCGGGTCGAAAAATAGGGAGGACTCCCGATGTGCCGCCCACCCGGCGCGCATATGGTCCCGACCGTCCGAACAAGGCGCCAGGCGCGAGCACGACGGCTGCGGGACGAGCGATTCGCTCCTCTCCTCGACCGTGTCGGCCGGGCATCGGGGTCGTGCGCTACGACCCGGGGGCGCTCTCAAGCATCAATGATGAGGAATGCGAACATGTCCAATTCAGTTCAGTCCGGTAAGTGCTTCTGCGGCTCGGTGGAGATCGAGGTGACCGGGCAACCCGCGGCAATGGGATACTGCCATTGCTCGTCGTGCCGCGAATGGTCCGCGTCGCCCGTCAATGCCTTCACGCTCTGGCAGCCGGAGACGGTCAAGGTGACCAAGGGCGACAAGAATCTCGCCAGCTACAACAAGACTCCCGGCAGCACGCGGAAGTTCTGCACCAAGTGCGGCGGCCACGTGCTGACCGATCATCCGGGTCTCGGCCTGGTCGACGTCTTCGCCGCCATGCTGCCCAAGCTCGACTTCAAGCCCGGCGTCCACGTGAACTATGCTGAAACCGTCCTGCGGATGAAGGACGGCCTGCCGAAGTTGAAGGACTTCCCGAAGGAATTCGGCGGCTCCGGCGACGTCGTCGCCGAATAAGCGCGGCGCGCCGGCTCCCGCAAGCCGAGAGCCGGCGCCGCGTTGCGGAAGGATTGAGAAATGCTGCGGAAATACCAGAACATCACGGAGACCATCGGCCGCACGCCGGTGGTCAAGCTGTCGCGCATGGCGCCCGACGGCGTCGAGATCTTTGTCAAGGTCGAGGCCTTCAACCCGATGGGCTCGGTCAAGGACAGGTTCGCCCTGGCCGCGATCGAGGATGCCGAGCAGAAGGGCCTGCTGAAACCGGGCCAGACCGTCATCGAGGCGACCAGCGGCAATACCGGCATCAGCCTGGCCATGGTCTGCGCGCAGCGCGGCTACCCCTTCGTCGCGGTGATGGCGGAGAACTTCAGCGTCGAGCGGCGGAAGTTGATGCGCTTCCTCGGCGCCAAGGTGGTGCTGACGCCGGCCGCCGAGCGCGGCAGCGGCATGCTGGCCAAGGCGGTCGAGCTTGCCAAGACCCATGGCTGGTTCCTGACCCGGCAGTTCGACAACGAAGCCAATGCCGAAATGCATGCGCGGACGACGGCCCGGGAAATCCTCGCCGATTTCGAGGGCGAGCGGCTCGACGCCTGGGTCACCGGTTATGGCACGGGCGGTACCCTGAAAGGTGTTGCGCGGACCCTGAAAAGCGCGCGACCGGAGACCCGCATTGTGGTCGCCGAGCCGGACAACTCGCCGCTGCTGGGTAGCGGCATCCGCTCGCAGCGGAGCGGCGACGGCACCGAGGCCGGCGCCCATCCGGCCTTTCGCCCGCATCTGATGCAGGGCTGGACGCCGGACTTCATCAGCAAGCTGGTCGAGGATGCCGTCGATCTCGGCCATGTCGACGAAATCGTTCCGGTCGCGGGCAATGACGCGCTCGCGGCCGCCCGCGACCTGGCGCGCTATGAGGGCATCCTGGCCGGCACGACCGCGGGTGCCACCCTGGCCGCCGCCATCACCTTGGCCCGGCGCTCTCCTCAGGGCAGCCGGATCCTCTGCATGCTGCCCGACACCGGCGAACGCTATCTCAGCACGCCGCTCTTCGCCGACGTGCCCGTGGACATGACCGAGGAGGAATACGCGATTTCGCGCTCCACGCCGTTCGCGCGCTTCGACGCTGCGGCGAGTACGCCGCCGAAGCCGTCCGCGACACCTGTGGAGCAACCGGCCGTGCTGCCGGAAGCTGCCGCATTCGTGACGGACGCGATCCGCGATCCCGCCAATCCCGTCGTCATGTTCGCGCTGGAATGGTGCGAGTTCTGCTGGTCCGCGCGCAAGATGTTCAAGCATCATGGCATCGCCTACCGGTCCATCGATCTCGATTCGGTCGCCTACCAGAAGGACGATTGGGGCGGGAAGATCCGCGCGGCGCTGAACGCTGAGACTGGCCTGCGGACCATTCCGCAGATCTTCATCGGCGGCCGGCATGTCGGCGGCTGCACCGATTTGTTCGACGGCTGGAAATCCGGCCGCCTGCAGAGCGAGATGGAGGCCGCCGGCATTGCGTTCCGGCGCGACGGCGCGGACCCCTACGGCTTCCTGCCGGGCTGGCTGCACGCACGGAACTGACGGCGCGAAGCTGCCCCAGCTTCCTGCCGCATCGGGTTCCGGGGATCAGGGCTTCCCGGCGGCGGCGCGCGCATCCCAGGCGCGCCGGCCGGGCTGCGCCAGTTCCTCGCGCTTGAGCTTGCCCACGTCGGTATAGGGCAGGGCGTCCACGATCTCGATGTAGCGCGGCACCATGAAGGCCGCCATGCGGCTGCCGGCATAGGCGTGCAACACGGCTTCGTCGCTGGTCGCCCCGGCGCGCCGCACCACGACCAGCTTCACCTCCTCGCCCATGACCGGGTCGGCGATGCCGACGGCGGCGCAGGCGGCGACATCGGGGTGCTCCAGGAACACCTGTTCGACCTCGCTGGCGGAGATGTTCTCGCCACCGCGGCGGATCGCGTATTTCATCCGGTCGAGGAAATAGAGGTATCCCGCGGCGTCGAACCGGCCGCGATCGGTGGTGTGGAACCACAGGTTACGCCACGCGGCCACCGTGGCCGCGGCGTCGCCCTCATAGCCCAGCATCATTACGTGGGGCGCTCGCGGCCGCACGCAGATGCGACCAGCTTCGCCGATCGGCAGGGGATTGTCGTCCTCGTCCAGGATGGCGACCTCGAAATCGGGGCAGATCCGCCCGCAGGACCCGGGCGGCATCTCGCCGGGGCGGGGCAGGGTCAGCGGCTCGCACTCGCTCATGCCATAGGTGTCGAGCAAGGTGACGCCGAAGCGCCGCTCGAAGGCGGTCAACGTCTCGGCCGGCATGTTGCCGATCAGCCCCACGCGCAACCGGTGCCGGCGGTCATCCGGCCCCGGCGGCGCTTCCAGCAGCAGCGACAGGATGCTGGCGAAGCCGCTGAACACCGTTGCCTCGGCCGCGCGGACCTCGTCCCAGAAGCGGCTGCGCGAGAACGCCGGGAACTGCACCAGGCACCCACCGGCGACCACGGCCGTCATGGTGACGTGCAGCTGCCCGCCGATATGCGACAGCGGCATCCAGTCGTGGAACCGGTCGTCGTCGCGATAGCCGAAGCAATCCGCGAGATTGGCAGCACCCCGGCAATACATGTTGTGCGGCAGCAGCACCGCCTTTGATCGGCCGGTGGTGCCGGATGTGTAGAGCAGGGTGGCAAGGTCGCCGGGCCGGCAGGGCAGCGGCGCGGCCAGCGCGCTGGCCGCGACATCGCCCCAGCCGAAACTCCGACCGGGCCTCGGCGGCGCTTCGGGCACGCGATCGGTGAACAGCACCCGCTCCACCGCCACCGGCAGCAGCGGGCCGATGATCTCCCAACTCGCCAGGTCGGTCACCAGCAGCTTCGCCCCGGACCGCTCCACCAGGTCGCGCAGCACCGCGCCGCGATGGGCGTGGTTGATCGCCACGTAGACGCCGCGGCTGATCATGGCGCCGAACCAGGTGAACAGGGCCTCGGGGGATTTGGGCAGGAAGGTGGCGATGCGGGCGCCGGTCAGATCATTCGCGGCGAGAAAGCCGGCGAAGCGGCGGCTTTCGGCCCAGGCCTCGGCATAGGTCCACCGCCGGTCGCGCTGCTCGATGAAGGGTGCATCGGGCGTGGCGGCGACGCGTGCCGCCAGCACCTCGCCGATGGTCGCTTGGCCCTTGCCGACCAGCGAGAGCAGGCGCTGAGGATCGCTCATTCCGGCGCTAGCGCCCCTTCCAGTTGGGCTTGCGCTTCTCGGCGAAGGCGCGCGGGCCTTCCGCGTGATCCTCGGAGCGCAGCATGGCGGCGTGCACCGGAAAGCGCCGTTCGCGGATCGCCTGGAAAGCCTCGGCGACCGACATCTTCTCGCTGTCGCGCAGGACCTCCTTGATCGCCCGCACGCTGAGCGGCGCGCCATCGACGATCATCCGCGCCCAGTCGCGCGCCCGCTCCATGACCTGGCCGGCTGGCGCCACCGCATTGATCAGGCCGTGATGCAAGGCCTCCGCCGCCGGCATGCGCCGGCCCAGCAACAGCAGTTCCAGCGCCACCCGGTAGGGCAGTTGCCGCGGCAGGCGCTGCAGCCCGCCGGCATCGGCGGCGACGCCGATCTGGGTCTCCGGCAGGGCGAAGGCCGCATGCTCCGCCGCCACGATCAGGTCGCAGGCCATGGCCAGCTCGAATCCGCCGCCGATGGCGAGGCCGTTGACCGCCGCGATCACCGGCTTGTCGAGATCGAACAGCTCGGTGAGGCCGGCGAAGCCGCCGGCGCCGTAATCGGACTCCTCGGTCAGGGCGCCGGTCGCCGCCGCCTTCAGGTCCCAGCCGGCCGAGAAGATCTTGTCGCCCGCGCCGGTGATGATCGCCACCCGCAGGGCGGGATCGTCGCGGAAACGCACGAAGACCTCGCCCATGCGCCGGCTCGTGACCGCGTCGATGGCATTGGCCTTCGGCCGGTCGAGCACGATCTCGAGGATGCCGTCGGATTCCGTGACGTGGAGCGGGTCTGTCATCGCGAAAGATTCCCCCCACAAACTCGCCCGTCACCCCGGCCTTGAGCCGGGGTCCATCCCGCCGCCTGAGCCAGGCCCAACCGCGGACCCCGGGTCACGCCCGGGGTGACGGTGGGAGATGCTGCAGCATTGTGCGACATCTTCGGACAATCCTCGCCGCAGATCAGAACCCGACGTTGTCGCCGCCCTTGAGCTTCAGCATCTTGCGCGCCTCCTCGGGCGTGGCGATCTCGAGCGACATCTCCTCCAGGA
>JBGAGP010000025.1:0-41324 GCA_044226685.1 Dongiaceae bacterium | reverse complement strand
GGCATCGGCGTCTACCAGGCGGCCAAGGACAGCGGCAAGCTGGCGATCGGCGTCGATTCCAACCAGAACTACATCCATCCCGGCACCATGCTGACCTCGATGCTGAAGCGCGTCGACGTCGCCGTCTACAACAGCGCCAAGGCGGCCAAGGACGGCACCTGGCAGCCCGGCCTGACCGTGCTGGGCCTGGCGGAGCAGGGCGTCGATTGGGCGCTGGACGACAACAACAAGTCGCTGATCACCGACGACATGAAGGCGAAGGTGGAAGCCGCCCGGGCCGACATCATCGCCGGCAAGGTGCAGGTGCACGATTTCATGGCGGACAATTCCTGTCCCAACTGATCGGCACCCCGCGACACGGATGACTGCGCTGCAGTCAGGCCAGGATTCAACGCCGCCGGTCGCCTCCGAGACTTCGGGGCGTCCGGCGGCGATTGAATTGCGCGGCATCGACAAATCCTTCGGCGCCGTCCGTGCCAACAAGCAGGTCGACCTCACGGTCGCCAAGGGATCGATCCACGGCATCATCGGCGAGAACGGGGCCGGCAAATCGACCCTGATGAGCATTCTCTACGGTTTCTACACCGCCGATTCCGGCCAAGTATTGATCAACGGCAGACCGGTCGAGATCCGCAATTCGCGCGACGCCATCGCCGCCGGCATCGGCATGGTGCACCAGCACTTCATGCTGGTGGAGCCGTTCACCGTGCTGGAGAACGTGATGCTGGGCGCCGAGGGCGGCGCCTTGCTGGCGGCGGGCCGGGCGGCGGCCCGGGCCGAGCTGGAGCGTCTGGGGCGCGACTATGGCCTCAACGTCAGGACCGACACCGTGATTGCCGACCTGCCGGTCGGCGAACAGCAGCGCGTCGAGATCCTCAAGGCGCTGTTCCGCCATTGCGACATCCTGATCCTCGACGAGCCGACCGGCGTGCTGACCCCGCAGGAGACGGACCAGCTGTTCCAGATCCTGCGCGCGCTGAATGCGCGGGGCGTCACCATCCTGCTGATCACCCACAAGCTGCGCGAAATCCTTGCCATCACCGATACGGTCTCGGTCATGCGCCAGGGCGAGATGGTGGCGACGCTGCCGACGCGCACCGCCACCAAGGAGCAGCTCGCCGAGCTGATGGTCGGTCGCAAGGTCCGCCTGGAACTCGACAAGCAACCCGCCCGTCCGGCCGAGCTGCGGTTGTCGGTGCGCGGCGTGACGGTGCGGGACGCCAAGGGGATCACGCGGGTTGACGATGTGAGCTTCGATCTCCGCGCCGGCGAGATCGTCGGCATTGCCGGCGTTTCCGGCAACGGGCAAAGCGAACTGCTCGAGGCGCTGTCCGGCATCCAGCCGGTTTCGACCGGAGAGATGACACTCTGTGACACCGCGGTCTCGGCAGCGGCGCCGTGCGATCCGGCCCGGGCGCGGGCCCATGGCCTGGCGCATGTGCCGGAGGATCGCCTGCGTCTCGGCGTGGTCACCGCTTTCCCGGCTTGGGAATCCTGCGTCCTCGGCTACCACGCGGACGCTGCCTATAACGGGCGCGTGCTGATGGACCGGGAGGCGATGACCGCCAGCTGCGACCGCCTGATGGAGCAGTTCGACGTGCGGCCGCGCGATGCACAGCTGACCTGTGGCAAGTTTTCCGGTGGCAATCAGCAGAAACTGATCCTGGCGCGTGAGATCGCCCGCAAGCCCAAGGTGCTGCTGGTGGGTCAGCCGACGCGCGGCGTGGATATCGGCGCCATCGAGTTCATCCACCGGCAATTGCTGGCCTTGCGCGACGCCGGCTGCGCCATCCTGCTGGTCTCAGTCGAACTGGACGAGGTGATGGCGCTCAGCGATCGCATCCTGGTCATGTTCCAGGGGCGCATCGTCGGCGAAGTGGCCGGCGACCAGGCGGATGAGCGCACGCTTGGCCTGATGATGGCGAATGCCCATGGCCAGCCGGGTGAGGCAGCATGAGCGGCGCGCCCCAGGTCGCGCTGCCGCGCTGGATTGACATCGGCTTGCTGCCGCTCATCAATCTCGTGCAGGCCTTGCTGGTCTCCGGCCTGGTGGTGCTGGTGATCGGCGCCGATCCGTTGCAGGCGGTGCGCATCATGGCGGTGGGCGCGGTGGGCGACGGGGTGGCAATCTCATATACGCTCTACTACGCCACAGATTTCATCTTCACCGGCCTGGCGGTGGCGGTCGCCTTCCATGCCGGCCTGTTCAACATCGGCGGCGAGGGCCAGGCCTATCTCGCCGGGCTGGGCGCCACGCTCATGGTCCTTGCGCTCGACCAGTATCTGCCCGGCATCGTGGTGATCCCGCTGGCCCTCGTGGCCGCCATCGTCTTCGGCGCCGCCTGGGCCTTCGTGCCGGCCTACCTGCAGGCCTATCGCGGCAGCCACATCGTCATCACCACCATCATGTTCAATTTCATCGGCGCGGCGCTGATGGTCTACATCGCCTCCGACGTGCTGCGCCCGCCGGGCGAGATGCTGCCCAGCAGCCGGGAATTTGCGCCTTCCGCTTTTCTGCCGCCGGTGCATGAGGTGCTTGGCCTGGTCGGGTTGCAGATGCCGAGCACGCCGCTCAATCTCTCCATCCTGTGGGCTGCCGCCTGCTGCGTCTTTGTCTGGGTGTTCATCTGGCGCACGCGCTGGGGCTATGCCATCCGCGCCGTCGGGCTGTCGCCGAAAGCGGCCGTCTATGCCGGCATCTCACCGCAGCGCGTGGTTCTGATGGCGATGTGCCTGTCGGGTGGGCTGGCGGCGGGCGTCGCCTTCAACCAGCTCATCGGCTATCACCACAAGCTGCTGCTCGATTTCGTCGCCGGGGCCGGCTTCACCGGCATCGCCGTGGCGCTGATGGGTCGCAACCACCCGATCGGCATCGTGCTCTCGGCCCTGCTGTTCGGCGCGCTGTATCAGGGCGGCGCGGAGCTGGCCTTCGAGATTCCCACCATCAACCGCGACATGATCGTCGCCATGCAGGGCCTCGTCATCCTGTTCTCCGGCGCGCTCGCCTATATGAACCGGCCCTGGATCGCGCGCCTGTACCTGGTCCTGGCGCGCCGACCGCTGGCGGCGGAAGCGACCTGAGATGGAGGAGTTCGGCCTGCTCATCGTCTCGGTGCTGGCGGCGACCTTGCGGGTCGCCGCCACGCTGGTGTTCTGCGCCATGGCGGGCATGTTCTCCGAGCGGTCGGGCATCATCGACATCGGCCTCGAGGGCAAGATGCTGGTGGCGTCCTTCGCCGCCGCCTGCGTGGCGATGCTGACCGGCTCGGCCTGGCTGGCCCTGGGCGGCGCCGTCCTCGTGTCGTGCTGCTTCGCCCTGGTCCACGGCGTCGCCTGCATCACCTATCGCGGCAACCAGGTGGTGAGCGGCGTTGCGATCAACATCATCGCCGCCGGGTTGACCATCGTGCTGGGCAACGCCTGGTTCGGGCGCGGCGGGCAGACCCCGGACCTGCCCCCCGAATCGCGTTTCATGCCCTTTCCCCTGCCGGGCAGTGCTGCGATCGGGGACATCCCGTTGCTTGGCCCGCTCTATGCCAATGTCCTCGGCGGCCATAACCTGCTGGTCTACGTTGCCTATGCCGCGGTCCCGCTGGCCTGGTGGGTGCTCTACCGTACCCGCTTCGGCCTGCGCCTGCGGGCGGTGGGCGAGGACCCGAAAGTGGTGGATACCGCCGGCATTTCGGTCACCTGGCTGCGCTATCGGGCGGTGCTGATCGCCGGCACGCTGTGCGGTTTCGCCGGCACCTATCTGGCGGTGGCGCAGAACGCCGCCTTCAGCCCGCACATGACGGCGGGGCAGGGCTTCATCGCGCTCGCCGCCATGGTGTTCGGCAAGTGGCGGCCCTGGCCGGCCATGTTCGCCTGCCTGCTGTTCGGCCTGCTGGACGCCATTGCCATCCGCCTGCAGGGGGTGGCTTTGCCCGGCATCGGCCAGGTTCCGGTGGAGGCGATCCAGGCGCTGCCGTATATCCTGACGGTGGTGCTGCTGGCTGGATTCGTCGGCCGGGCGGCGGCGCCCCATGCGCTGGGCCAGCCTTATGTGAAGGAGCGTTGAGCATGACGGCGCGGCTGCTGAAGGAGGCGAAGGCGGCGATGGCGCAGGCCTACGCGCGCTATTCGAAGTTCCAGGTCGGCGTTGCCATCCTGGCGGACAACGGCAAGGTCTACAGCGGCTGCAATGTCGAAAACGCCGCCTATCCGCTGGGCAACTGCGCCGAGGCGGCGGCGATCGCGGCGATGGTCCGCGACGGCGCCCGGCTGATCCGCGAGATTGCCGTGATCGGCGGCAGGAACGGCAAGCCGGGGCGACCCTGCATGCCCTGCGGCGGCTGCCGCCAGCGCATCCGCGAGTTCGCCGATTCCGGGACGCGCATCCACATCTATGGCGCCAAGGGCCTGCATGGCACCTACACCTGCAACGAACTGCTGCCCGAATCCTTCGGGCCGGGGCATCTGAAATGACCGAAGCCGCCTACGTGATCGCCAAGGCCAAGCCCGACTTCCGGCCCAGGGTCGGCGTCATCCTGGGTTCGGGCCTGGGCCCGATGGCACAGGACGTCGCCGACGCGACGGTGATCGAGTATCGCGATCTGCCCGGTTTCCCCCGGCCGAGCGTCGAGGGCCACGCCGGCAGGCTGTCGCTCGGCCGCATCGGGTCGACGCCGGTGGCGGTGCTGCAGGGCCGCTCGCACTTCTACGAGCATGGCCGCTCCGACGCGATGAAAGTGCCGGTGCGCACGCTGCAGGCGCTCGGCTGCGATGCGTTGCTGCTGACCAACGCGGCTGGCAGCCTCGATCCGGCCATCGGCCCGGGGTCGATCATGGCGATCGCGGACCACATCAATCTGGTGCAATCCTCGCCGCTCTACGATGAGACCGGCAACGGCCGCTTCGTCGACATGGTCGGCGCCTATGATGCCGGCCTGCGCAAGGCGGCGCAGAAGGCGGCGGTGGCCACCGGGCTGAAGCTTCCGGAAGGGGTCTACGTCTGGTTCTCCGGCCCGCAATTCGAGACTCCGGCGGAGGTCAAGTTCGCCCGGATCATCGGCGGCACCGCGGCCGGCATGTCGACCGTGCCGGAGGTAATCCTGGGCCGCCAGCTGGGACTGAAAGTCGCGGCGTTTTCCATCATCACCAATCTCGGCGCCGGGATGAGCGACGTGCCGTTGAGCCACGAGCATACGATGAAGATCGCCGATGCCGCCGCCGCGGATCTGCGGAAGCTGCTCAACCGGATGATCGCGGATTGGCCGTCATGACGCTCGTGGATCGCGCGCGCCAGGCATTGTCGCTGCTGGACCTCACCAGCCTGAACGACAACGACACCGAGGCGACCATCGAGAAGCTTTGTGCCCGCGCCGTGACGCCCCATGGCGCCGTGGCCGCGGTGTGCGTCTGGCCGCGCTTCGTTGCCCTGGCCAAGGCGCGTCTGGCGGGAACCGGCGTGAAGGTCGCGGCCGTCGCCAATTTCCCGATGGGCACGTCCGATATCGCCATTGCGGTGCGCGAAACCTCGGCGATCGTCGCCTCCGGCGGCGACGAGGTCGACGTGGTGTTCCCCTACAACGCCTGGCTCAACGGCGAGCGGCGCACCGGGAGCGACCTGGTCGCGGCCTGCAAATCCGCCTGCGGCGGCAAGGCGATCCTGAAAGTCATCCTGGAGACCGGTTGCCTGCGCGATCAGGATGAGATCGCCCAGGCCTCCCGCGCCGCCATCGAGGCGGGCGCCGATTTCATCAAGACCTCGACCGGCAAGGCGGCGATCTCGGCGACGCCGGACGCCGCCCGCACCATGCTGCGCGCCATCAAGGCGAGCGGCCGGACCTGCGGCTTCAAGGCCGCCGGCGGCATCCGCGATGCCGCCACCGCCGCGGCCTACCTGGACCTGGCCGCCGGCATCATGGGCGAAGACTGGATCTCGCCGGCGACATTCCGTTTCGGCGCCAGCGGCGTGCTCAACGATCTGCTGGCGGTGATCGAAGGGCGTCCGGCCGCAGCACCGGTGCGGGGCTATTGATGCTGCCGCAGGAGATCATCCGGCGGAAGCGCGACGGCGCGGCGCTCGGCGAAGCTGAGATTTCGGCCTTGGTGGCCGGGATCACCGACGGCTCGATCAGCGAGGGCCAGGTCGCCGCCTTCGCCATGGCGGTGTTCTTCCGCGGCATGACCATGGCGGAACGGGTCGCGCTGACCAAATCCATGATGAACTCGGGCACGGTGCTCGACTGGTCGCGGGACAGCCTGCCGGGTCCCGTGGTCGACAAGCATTCGACCGGCGGC
The DNA here is from genome assembly GCA_044226685.1 of Dongiaceae bacterium. Classification (GTDB taxonomy): domain Bacteria; phylum Pseudomonadota; class Alphaproteobacteria; order Dongiales; family Dongiaceae; genus Dongia_A. The sequence goes on along the minus strand of JBGAGP010000025.1, from coordinate 35,042 downwards.
GTCGGCGACAAGATCTCGCTGATGCTCGGCCCCATCGCGGCGGCCTGCGGCTGCTTCGTGCCGATGATCTCGGGTCGCGGCCTCGGCCATACCGGCGGCACGCTGGACAAGTTCGATGCCATTCCCGGCTACCAGACGCAGCCCGACACCGAGACGTTTCGCCGGGTCGTGCGCCAGGTGGGCTGCGCCATCATCGGTCAGACGGCGAACCTGGCGCCTGCCGACCGGCGCCTCTATGCCATCCGCGACGTGACCGCGACGGTCGAATCCATTCCCCTGATCACGGCATCCATCCTGTCCAAGAAGCTCGCGGCCGGCCTGCAGGCACTGGTCATGGACGTGAAGAGCGGTAACGGCGCTTTCATGCCGACCGAGGCCGCTGCCCGCGAGCTGGCGGAGAGCATCGTGCAGGTGGCGACCGGCGCCGGCGTGCGGACCACGGCGCTGATCACCGATATGAGCCAGGTGCTCGGCCATGCGGTCGGGCACGCGACCGAGATGCGCGAAGCGGTGGATTATTTGATCGGCCGCCGGCGGGAGGCGCGCCTTGACACGGTCACCCGGGCGCTGGTGGCTGAGATGCTGGTCTCCGGCGGGCTGTGCGTGGATATCGGGCGGGCGATGGAGCGCATCGAACTGGCGCTGTCCTCCGGCCGCGCCGCCGAGGTGTTCGGGCGCATGGTTGCCGCCCTGGGTGGCCCCGGCGACTTTCTCGACCGGCCGGACCACTACCTGTCCGCCGCGCCGGTCATCCGGCCCTGTCTGCCGCCGCATGGCGGAAGGATCACGGCCATGGATACCCGTGCCATCGGACTGGCGCTCATCGAGCTCGGCGGCGGTCGCCGGCGACCCCAGGACAAGATCGACCATCGGGTCGGTTTCACGGCGTTCCATGCCCTGGGTGAGGCCGTCGATCGGGACGCGCCGATCTGCATGATCCATGCGCCCGACGACGAATCCTGCGCGCGGGCTGAGGCGGCGATCCGTGCCGCGGTCACCATCGGCGACGCGCAGGCGGCCTATCCGTCGCCCGTCCTGGCGCGAATTGCGCTATCCTGATCCGATGGGCAGACGCGCCATCATCCTGGTTCTGGATTCCTTCGGCATCGGCGCCACCGCCGATGCGGCAGCCTTTGGCGATGTCGGCGCCGATACCTTGGGCCATATCGCCGAAGCCTGCGCCGCGGGCGGGGCCGACCGGCCCGGTCTGCGCCAGGGACCCTTGCGGGTGCCGAACCTCGTCCGCTGGGGTCTCGGCCAGGCAGCGGCGGTCAGCACCGGATCGGTGCCCCCCGGGCTCGAAGGCGACGCGATCGCCGGCGCCTATGGCTGCGCGGCGGAAACCAGCAAGGGCAAGGACACGCCGAGCGGCCATTGGGAGATTGCCGGGTGCCCAGTCGCCTTCGACTGGGGCTATTTCCCGCGTACGCAACCATGCTTCCCACCCGAAATCATCGAAGCTCTGGTGCGCGAATTCGATCTGCCCGGCATTCTCGGGGACAAGCACGCCTCGGGAACCGAGATTATCGAGGAGTTGGGCGAGGAGCACATCCGCTCCGGCAAGCCGATTTGCTACACTTCCGCCGACAGCGTCTTCCAAGTGGCGGTGCATGAGAGCCATTTCGGCCTGGAGCGACTCTATCGCCTGTGCGAGCGCGCGAAGGAATTGCTGGAGCCGTTGAATATCGGCCGCGTCATTGCCCGGCCGTTCGTCGGCGAGAGGCGCGGCGCATTCCGGCGCACCGCGCATCGGCGCGACTACACGACGCCGCCGCCGGAAGAGACTTTGCTCGACCGGCTGAGCGCGGCGGGCGGCGAAGTCTGGAGCATCGGCAAGATTGCCGATATTTTCGCCCATCGCGGCATCACCCATAAGCTCAAGGCGGAGGACAACGCCGGCCTGTTCGACGCCACGCTCGAGGTCCTGGCCAAGGCCGGGGACGGGTCGCTCGTCTTCGCCAACTTCGTCGACTTCGACATGCTTTACGGCCATCGCCGCGACGTCGCCGGCTATGCCGCGGCGCTGGAATCGTTCGATCGCCGGCTGCCGGAGCTCGAAGCGGCATTGCGGCCCGGCGACCTCGTTCTCGCCACCGCCGATCACGGCTGCGATCCGACGTGGCGCGGCACCGACCACACGCGGGAGCATGTGCCGGTGCTGTTCTTTGGCCCCGATATCCCGGCGCGGCCCCTCGGCCGCCGGACCAGTTTCGCCGATATGGGGCAGAGCCTGGCGCGGCATCTCGGCCTGGCGCCGCTGATGCATGGCCAGGATTGTTTCTCATGATCGACACATTGGACTACTTGCCGGCGCGACGCTTTACGGCGGGCGAGCACCTGTCGCCCGGAATGCGCGCGGCCTTCGATGCCGATGGCTATCTGTTGCTTGAGGATTTCGTCCCGGCGGAGGCGTGCGATCGCCTGCGCGCCCGCGCCCTCGACCTGGTGGCGTGCTTCGACCCGGCGGAACATCGCACCGTCTTCTCAACCTCCAGCGTGGCGCATGCCGCGGCGGAGTATTTCGAGAGCTCGGGTGACAAGATCCGCTTCTTCTTCGAGGAGGGCGCGTTCGACGCCGCCGGCAATTTGCGCCAGGACAAGGCGCTGTCGATCAACAAGATCGGCCACGCCATGCACGACCTCGATCCGGTGTTCGACGGTTTTTCGCGCACCGATCGCCTCCAGGCGCTGGTCGCCGGGCTCGGCGTTCGCCAGCCGCTGCTGCTGCAATCCATGTACATCTTCAAGCAGCCGCGCATCGGCGGCGAAGTCGGCTGGCATGTGGATTCGACCTATCTCTACACCGAGCCCCTGAGCTGCATCGGCTTCTGGTTCGCGCTCGAGGACGCGACGCTGGAAAACGGCGCCATGATCTGCCTGCCGGGAGCGCACAAGCAGCCGCTGAAGACGCGCTTCCTGCGCCGCGACGGCCGGCTGGTGATTGAGCGCCTGGATGCGGCGCCCTGGTCGGATGGTCCCCGGGTCGCCCTGGAGGCAAAGCGCGGCTCGCTGGTAGTGATCCACGGCCTGCTGCCCCATTTTTCGGGCGCCAACCTGTCGGACCGCTCGCGACATGCCTATACGCTGCATGTGATCGATGGGGCGTGCCGCTATCCCGCCGATAACTGGTTGCGCCGGGGGGCGAACCTGCCGCTCCGGGGATTCTAGCCGGAGAGGGCGGCAGCCTGGGCCCACCCTTTGATCTTTCCACAACCGCTTTTTGGACGTAGTGTCCCGAAAATCCACGCGTAACAGTGCTGAGGCGACTGCGTGCGAATTCTTCTGGCGGACGATCACGAGCTGGTGTGCGACGGGTTCAAGGCCATGATCGAGCGCCACGCGCCCGAATCCAGTGTCGAGACGGCACGGAATTTCGAAGACGCCTGGGCGATGGTTCTGGCCAATGGCTGCTACGACGTGACCCTGCTGGATCTCAACATGCCCGGGATGAACGGCCTTGAGGGGCTAAAGCGCATGGTGGCGCAATGCCCCGCCTCGGCCGTGGCGATCATCACCGGCATGGTGTCGAAATCGCACGCGATGTCGGCCCTGGCGGCCGGCGCCCGCGGTTTCATTCCGAAGACCCTCACCGGCAGCAAGCTCATCGCCGCGATCCGCCAGTTGGCGGCAGGGGAAACCTATGCCCCGACAGACCTGCTCCGCCCGGGTGCGGCGCCCGAGGGGCTCAAGATCATCGGTTCGGAATTCCTGACGCCGCGCGAGCTCGAGGTTGCGGCCATGCTGGTGAAAGGCGCTTCCAACAAGGAGATCGCCCGCGCGCTCGAACTGCAGGAAGTCACCGTCAAGCTGCATGTGCGCAATCTGTGCCGCAAGCTGGAGACCAAGAACCGGACCCAGATCGCGGTTCGCCTGGCGCAATTGGGGCAATTCAGCTAGCGGCGTCCCAGTCTCCTGGAGGCAGCGCGCCGCCACGGCGCAGACGGGCGGCGAGGCGGCCCAGGGCGTCACGATCGGGATCTATCTGCCAGGATTCCTGCCCCTCCGGCGTCATCCCGGCTCTGGCCTCCAGGGTGAGGACCACGGCACTCGGCCGGATGGCGAGAATCTTCTCGAGCAATGCCGCATCCGGCGTATCGCCGAGCAGAATGGCGCGGCACCGGGTGCCCATTTCGGCGATGAGGTCGAGCCCGGCTTCCGGGCTGGTGGTGGAAGCCACTCTCAAACCGAAGCCACCCAGCCGCCGCGACAGCTCTTCCGCCGCCGGCTCGGCTGCATGGATGATCAGCGCGTCGAGATCGTCCCCCGTGGTATCGGTCTCTAGCGGTGCCGCGACTTCCGAGGGGATGCGCGCCGGCCATAGCAGAGTCACCGTCAGCTGCCGCAGCGGGCAGGTGTCGATCATGACCACGCCGCCCAGATCCAGCATGAGCCCGCCGAGCACGGTCATCGACAGGCAGCTTGGATGGTGCTCTTCCGTGAGGTCGGCGACGAACAGGCGGCTCGCCAGGTCGCGCGACCAGCCGTGGCCGACGCAGGTGAGCTGGACCCGACCGTAGCGCCCGCTGCCATGCACCAGGCCGAGTTGGATCCTGGCATGCTCAGGATCGAAGGGGTCGGACCAGATCTGCAATCGCTGGCCGGAGGCGGTGCCGTCGCCCAGGCTCGAACTGGACGCGCCGACCGCGGAATCGACCGTCATCTCCAGCCGCACGTCGCGCTCGGCGAGAAGGGGCGTGAGCGCGGCACACAGATGCAGGATCGCTTGCCCGGTCTCCACCTCCGTCGCGGTGATCTGGATGTCGCGGCCTGGCGGGAGCGTTACCGCGATAGGCTGGCCGATGGCCGCCTGGGCGGCGGCGGCGGCGGCACGGGTCATCGCGCCCAGCTCGACGGCGGTCGCATGGTCGCTGGACCAGGCCAACGCGGCCGCGAAGTTCTGCACCGCGCCCTGGGCGGCGGCCGTCGCATCGCCGATCTTCGCCGCTTGCCGTCGTTGCGCCTCGCTGATCCGCTGATCGTTGCCGAGCAGCTCCGCAAAGCCCTGGATCGGGCCGAGCGCGTTATTGAGTTCGTGGCACAACCGCCGGATCAGGGCGCCGGTCGCCATCAGGTGCCCGGCCTCGGGCGACGGCAGTACGGAGTAGCTCGGTCGCAGGTCCACGGGCTTGGGCGTGGTCGCGGCGGCGGTCTCCAGCAAGGCCTGCGCCGCATCATTCTTTGCCGTTGAGTTGTCGCCCGCCTTGTCGCGCGCCAGAGCCAGCAGGAGGTAACCGAGGACTGCGAGACTGACCAGCATCAGTGCCAGGGGGACATACCACTGGCCCGGAACGGCACCCGCATCGGCCGGGCTCGTCTGCAATTGCTGCGCCACGAAGGCGATGGCCAGCGACAGCGAAACCAGGGCCACGATCAGCCCGACCCGCAGACGCATTGGCGCCGTCGGCATGGTTCAGTGCGCTCCGGAATCGATCGGCGCGGCGCCGTCGTCGCGGCCGACGTCCTGCGACCGGGACGGCGGCAGCTCTCCGGTCCAGCGCAGGATGATCTCGGAGATCTGCTCGAGGCGCAGCGGCTTCGCCAGGTAGTCGTCGAATCCGGCCGCCAGGTAGCGCTCCCGGTCGCCGACCATGGCATTGGCGGTTACGGCGACGATCGGCACCCGGCCCAGCAGGCCGGGCAGCTTGCGGATGGCGGCGGCAGCCGACAGCCCGTCCATCTCCGGCATCTGGATGTCCATCAGGATGATGTCGAACAGCCCCGCGGTCGCGGCGGCGACAGCCTCCCGGCCGTTGTTCACCGTGGTCGCGGTCAGTCCGAGGCGCGCCAGCATCTGGGTTGCCAGCTCGCGGTTGATGGCATTGTCCTCGGCGATCAGGATGCGGGTCTCCTTGGCGTGGCGCGGCAGCGGCTCGGCGCCGACATCCCGCGCCGCACCGCGGGAAATGACGGCGATCTGGCAGGGCAGCAGGATCGTGAAGGTGCTGCCGATGCCGATCTCGCTGCGCACCGTGACGCTGCCGCCCAGCAGGTGGATCAGGCGGCGCACGATGGCGAGGCCGAGCCCGGTGCCGCCGAACCGCCGGGTCATGCCGGTCTCGGCCTGGTGGAACGGCTCGAACAGATTGGGCAGCTGGTCTGGCGAAACGCCGATGCCGGTGTCGACGACCTCGACGCGCAGTTCGCAGGTGTCGCCGTGGACGGATTCGACCGCGGCGCGCACCAGCACGCCGCCGGTCTCGGTGAACTTGACTGCATTGCCGACGAGGTTGAACAGGATCTGGCGCAGCCGGGTGGGGTCGGAACGCAGCCGCGCCGGCATGTTGTCGGCGATCTGCGTGTGCAGCGCGATGCCCTTGGCATTGGCGCGGACCTGCAGCAGCGCGACGACGCCGTCGATCAGCGCGGTGGCGTCGAAATCGAGCGCCTCCACTTCGGTCTTGCCGGCGTCGAGCTTGGACAGGTCGAGGATGTCGTTGATGATGGTGAGCAGGGTCTCCGCGGAATCGAGTGCGCTGGTGGTCCAGCGGCGCTGCTCGCGGTCCAACGGCGAATCCAGCATCAGCGACAGCATGCCGATGATGCCGTTCATCGGCGTGCGGATTTCATGGCTCATGGTGGCAAGGAACTGCGACTTGGCGGCGCTGGCCGCGTCGGCGGCGCGCCGCTGCTCCTCCAAGCCTCGGGCAAGGCTGGCAAGCGACGCCGCCTGGTGGCGCAACTCGTCCTGCACGTTGACCAGTTCGGTCACGTCGGTATGGACCCCGACGACGCGGCTGATTGTGCCGTCGTCCGCGATCATCTTGATGCCGCGGGTCAGGATGTGGACGTCATGGCCCAGCTTGTGCCGGAAGCGCTGGACCTGCTCGAAGGACTCGCTGCGATCCTCCAGGAAGTCGCTGAACCGCTGGGCGACCCGCTCGCGATCCTCCGGGTGGACGAGGGCCGACCAGGTGGCCGGCGTATCCGGCAGTTCATCGGGCGCATAGCCGAGCTGTGCCTTCCAGCGGGGCGACAGCCAGAGTCTCTGCTCCCGCGGGTGCCAGTCCCAGATGCCGTCATTGCTGCCCAGGATGGCAAGGCGGAGGAACTGCTCGTTCTCGCGCAGCCGGGCCGCGATCTCGGTCTTTTCCAGATTGAGCGCCGCCAGCAGCAGGCAGGTCAGGTTGAGACAGGCGATGAAGCTCTGGATGCCGACCGGCGCGCTCATCAGCGCCTGGCCGCCCAAAGGATGATCGGCGGCAAGCTTGAGCGTCAGCAACGTCGCCGCCGAGATTCCGAGCGTTGTCGCGATGGCGACCCGCCGCGGAACCCGCATCGCGATCCACGCCACCATCGGAAAGATGAAATAGACCGCGGTCGGGCCTTCCGGCACATGCGGCAGCATCAGCGGGATCTGCAGGACGAAGAAGGCCAGCAGGCACAAGGCCAGGGCCTCGATCCAGTGCTGTACGTTCCCGGGGGCGGCCTCGCGATCGAAGATGATGAGCAGGCCCGGCGCCAGCGTGAGGACGCCCCCCGCGTTGCCGGCCCAATAGATCAGGACATGATGCCAGTAGTCCGCCCATGGGACGTCGCCTTGCATGCAGGAAATGTAGAGTGTAGCCAACGCGTTCAGCAGGGTGCTGATCGGCGCCCCGACCAGGGCCATGGCGGCGATGTCGCGTGGCCGCCGCAACCGGTGGTCAAAGGCAACGAGACGCAGCAGGAGGACGGCGATCAGCGGCTCGGCGACGGCGCGGGCGGGAAGCAGGATCGAGGGCAGGAACGGGGCGTCGATCAAGCTCAGATGCGCCAGTGCATCGGCGATCCAGATGGGGGCGATGGCGCGGGCGCCGAACCGGTAGACCATTGCCAGGGCGAAGCCGCTGGGGGGCCAGACCACGGAAATGTTGTGCTCGGTGGCAAAGGAGTGGCCGATCCAGAAGAACAGGAAATAGCCACCGGCGATCAGGGCCGCCTGGCGCAACGCCGCAGGCTGGAAGGCGTTGCTCCAGCTCCGTTCCCGTATTTCAACCTGAGAGACCGCCATTGCCCGACCTTGCTCAACACCGCCGGATTCGCACCTCGGCGCCTCCGTCGGGGCATCATTCAACCCTTCGAAATGGCTGGCAACAGCAAAGGCCGGCCGCCACGATGCTGTTCCGGCGGTGCCCCGGCATTTCCTGGGCGCGGCATTCTGGGCAATGGAATTCCCCTGCCGGGGGGCTAGCCTTAAGATCTGAAGCTGGTCGGGCGGCCCCTGTGGGCACCGGCGGGACAGGGTGAATGCGCACGGAAATCGGTCTTGGAGCGGTGATCCTCGGTGCCGGCGGGCTGGCGGCCATGGCTTGGTTCGACGCCGGGTCGCCGGGTCTGGCGGCGCATCTGGTGACGGCGCTTCTCGCGGCCATTGCGGGTGGTGGCGGCTTCCTGCTGCTCCGGCAGGGGCGGCGGCTGGAACTGCGGGTCGAGGCCCTGCGTGGCTGGGTCAATCTCGTGGCCGGGCAGCACGATCTGGCACGCCGCGATGTGGCTCCCGATGCCGACGCCGTAGACCGCGTCCAACTTGCCATCATCGACATGATCGGCCTGCGAACAGACCAGCAATCGGCGGTGTATCGTCGCCTGGAAGAGGTGCTGAACGCACTGCCCGACGGCATCGCGGTGCTGACCCAGGAAGGCCTCATCAGCCTGGTGAACACGGCCGGCCGGTCGTTGTTCGGCAACGCGGACCGGGTTATCGGCAAGAGCGTCTTCGAGACCCTGTCGCGGCAATCCCTGGGTGAGGCGATCGACCGGGCCCGCGCCGCGGGCCGCCCGGTCGACACCGAGCTCTTCACCATATGGTCCGAATCCATCCCGGCGACTGTCACGGTGATCGGTCAGGAGGGCAGCGCGCTGCTGCGCTATCCGGCGGCGGAGGCGGCGACTTTGCGTGGCGAGCATGATCTGTCGCTGCACGACCGCCCGCCGGCCCCGGTGACGCCAGGGCCGGAAACGGCGCTGGCGGAGCTTTCGGCGATTGCCATCGATACCGAGACCACGGGGTTGAATCCCCGCCAGGACCGGGTCATTTCGATCGGCGCGATCCGGTTGCAGGGTGAGCGGCTCTACCGGTCTTCGACGCTCAACTTGCTGGTGAATCCGGGCCGCAGCATCCCCAATCGCACGATCGCCATTCACGGCATCTCGAACAGCATGGTGGCCGGTGCGCCGCCCTTTGCCGCCGTCGCCGAGCAGGTCGCCGCGGCGGCGAGCGGATTGGCCCTGATCGGCTTTCACACCGATTTCGACCTGCGGATGCTGCAAGGCGAGATGCGGCGATGCGGACGCGACTGGTCGCCAGGGCCGGGCCTCGATGTCATGCTGCTCTATGCCGCGCTGTTTCCAGAGGCGAAGTCGCTGTTGCTCGACGACATCGCAATCGCCTTTGACGTGCCGGTGATCGGGCGTCATTCCGCGCTTGGCGACGCGCTCACCACGGCGGAGGTCTATTCCCGCCTGGTGCCCATCCTGATCGGCCGCGGGGTGGCGACCCTGGCGGATGCGCAGGCGCTGCAGGCCGAGGCGGTCAAACGCCTGACCCGCGGGAGCGGCAGGCTGCGGGGTATTGGCGCGCCATGACCGAGACGGCACCTGTCACGCGCGTTGACCCGTTTCCGTTCCAGCATCGCGTCGGCGAGCTGATAAATCCGGCGGCGCGTACGCTGGAACCCGGCGCCAGCGTCGCGGCCGCCGTTGAGGCGCTGGTCCAGGGGCCCGCCAGCGCGACCGTGGTGGTCGATGACGACGGCCGGCCCATCGGAATCGTCACCGAGCGCGACGTGCTGTGCAAGGTCACCGCCGGTGCCACCCCGATGACGGCCCCGATCTCCGCAATCATGAGCGCGCCGGTGGCGACGGTGCGGGCCGACGCGTTTCTCTACGTGGCGATCGCGCGGATGAGCCGGCTGGGGTTCCGCCACCTCGCGGCCGTTGCACCCGACGGCCGCTATGCCGGCTTGCTGGACGCGCGGTCGGTGCTACGCCAGCGCGCGATGGTCGCGCTCGACATCGCCGACACGGTGGCCGAGGCGGCCGATTGGCGGGGCTTGAAGGCCGCATATGCGCGGCTGCCGGAGCTCGGGCGGGCGCTGCGTGCCGAGGGCGTCCCGGCATACCAGGTCGCCGCGGTGATCTCTGGCGTCATCCGGGACATGACCGCGCGCGCGGGTGATTTGGCATCGGCGACCATGCTGGCCGAGCGTCGCGGCGAGGCGCCGGCTCCGTGGTGCCTGCTGGTGCTCGGCTCGGCGGGACGGGGCGAAAGCCTGCTCTCCGCCGACCAGGACAACTCGTTGATCCACGGCGGCGCCGAAGACGACTATCCCTGGTTCCAGGAATTCGGCGAACGTGTGGCGCAAACGCTGAACCAGGCCGGGCTGCCATTCTGCCGCGGCGGTGTCATGGCGTCGAAGCCCAACTTGCGCCACAACCTGGCCGGCTGGCGGGACAGCATTGCCATCTGGTTCGAGCGGCCGGAGCCGCGGGCGATCCTCAATGCCGACATCTTCTACGATTTCACCGCCGCGGGCGGCGAGACCGCGCTGGCCGAAGCCCTGAACGACGTCTCCATGCGCGCCCAAACGGCACGCCTGTTCCTCAACCTGATGGCCAAGGCGATTTCGGAGAAGGAAGACGCGCTCGGCTGGTTCGGCCGCTTCAAGACCCAGCAGGGCCGCATCGACCTGAAGGTCGGTGGCATGTTTCCGATCGTTGCCGGTGCGCGCGTCTTGGCCCTGCGGCTGGGCTGTCGGGCGCGATCCTCGCGCGAGCGCTGGCGCGCCGCCATGGCGGCGGGAATCCTGGGCGAGGACGACCTGGCCCGCCTGCTCGATGCCCATGAGATGATCCTGGGATTGATCCTGGATCAGCAACTGGCTGACCTCGGCAAGGGCCTGCCGGCCACGTCGCAGGTGGAAGTGCGCCGGCTGCTGGACCTGGAGCAGGATCGCCTGAAAGAGGCCCTGCAGGTGGTCCGCCAGATCGACCTGATCGTCAAGAACGCGCTGGGCGAGGCCCTGGTGCGCGGCGTGGATGGGCAGGCGGCAACTGGCCGGCCAGCGACACCGGAGGGCTGAATCCCGCCGCTCCCGGAATGACTGGCCGGGTGGCCCATGCTAGCTTCGATGCATGAAGTCCGTCCTGACTGCCGCCGAACTGGCGCCCGAGGAATTGCCCGATTGCGCCGTGGACTGGTGTCGCGCCTTCGCCGACCGCCCGGGGCTGGCGCTGTTCGACAGCGCCCTGCGCCACGGGGAGCTCGGCCATTATTCTTTTCTCGGCATCGACCCCTTCGCGCGGCTGGAGGCGGCCGACGGCCGCGTGCGGCTGAACGGCGCCGATTTTGGCGACGATCCTTTCGCCGCGGCGGCGGAGCTGTCGCGGCGCTATACCGTCGAACCGGACGTCGACCTGCCACCGTTCCGGACCGGTCTTGCCGGCTATTTCGGTTATGGGCTGCGCCATTGCGTGGAGCGGGTGCCGGCGCATGCCCGGCATGACATCGACTTTCCCGACCTCATGCTCGGCGTCTATGACCTGGTCCTCGCCGCCGATCATGTGACCGGTCGCGCCTGGCTGCTGGCCAGCGGGCACCCGGAGACCACGGAGGCCGCCCGCCGGGATCGCGCGGCTGCGCGCATCGCCTGGGCGCGGGAACGGCTGCTGCGGGTCCGGCGCGCCACGCCTCCCGCCGCCTGGAGCATCGCCGCCAAGCCCGATCTCAGCCGGGAGCAATTCAAAGCCGCGGTGAGGCGGGCCATCGACTACATCGAAGCCGGTGACATCTATCAGGCCAACATCACCCAGCGCTTCCGCGCCAGATTGCCGGCGGGTTGTGACCGCCTGGCGCTTTATCAGGCGCTGCGCACGCGCAATCCGGCGACCTTCGCCGCCTATCTCGATTTCGGCGACACCGCGATCCTGTCCTCGTCACCCGAGCGCTTCCTGAAACTGGCGGACGGCAACGTCGAGACGCGGCCGATCAAGGGCACGCGGCCGCGCGGCCGGACTCCGGCCGAGGATTCCGCGCTCGCCGCCGAGCTCCTGGAAAGCGTCAAGGATCGTGCCGAGAATCTGATGATCGTCGATCTGCTGCGCAACGACATCAGCCGCGTCTGCGAGATCGGCTCGGTCAAGGCGCCGGTTCTGTTCGGCCTGGAGAGCTACGCCACCGTGCATCATCTGGTGTCTGTGGTGACGGGCAGGCTCGGCCATGGGCGCGACGCCGTCGACCTGCTGCGCGCCTGCTTCCCCGGCGGCTCGGTGACCGGTGCCCCGAAGATCCGCGCCATGGAGATCATCGCCGAGCTGGAGCCTACCGCGCGCGGGCCATACTGCGGATCGATCGGCTATCTCAGCGCCGACGGCAACATGGACAGCAACATCGTCATCCGCACCTACGCGATCCAGGGCAACGACCTGACATTCCAAGTCGGCGGTGGCATCGTCGCCGATTCCGATCCACAGGCGGAATACGAGGAGAGCCTGGCCAAGGCCAAGGCGCTCATCGAGGTTCTCGCCCAGGGCGAGGCGAGTTCCACGCAGGGCTCCGCCGCATGATCTGGCTCAACGGCCGGCTCATGCCCCGCGACCAGGCGCATATCGACCCTGCGGATCGCGGCTTCCTGCTGGCCGACGGCTTGTTCGAGACCATCCGCGCCTATCGCGGCCATCTGTTCCGCTTCGAGGACCACCTGCAGCGCCTCGCCGCCGGCGCGGGGGAGATCGGCATTCCGCTCCCCGTGGACCCGACGGCAATCGCCGGCGCTGCCGCGGAAGTGATCGAGGCCAACCAGTTGGGCCAAGGCGACGCGGCGATGCGCATCACGCTGACCCGGGGGACGGGCAATCGCGGCCTGCCGCCGCCGGAGGACCCGTTGCCGAGCCTGTTGATCACCGCCGGCGCCTATCACGCGCCATTGCAGCATGACGGCTTCATCGCCGTTTTCGCCGCCGGGGTGGCGCGCAACGAGGCCTCGATGACGTCGCGGCTGAAGACCCTCGGCTACCTCGACAATGTGCTGGCGCAGGGGCAGGCGGCGCGACAAGGCGCCGACGAGGCGATCCTCCTGAACGCTCAAGGCCGCGTCGCGTGCGGCGCGCGCAGCAACCTCTTCGTGGTGGCGGAGGGCAGGGTGCTGACCCCGGCGGTGGAGGAGGGCGTGCTGCCCGGCATCACCCGCCACATCGTTCTCGGCCTCTGCGCCGAGTTCGGCATCGAAGCGGAGGAAGGCCGGCTGCCACGCGAGGCTTTGCGCAGCGTCACGGAGGCCTTTGTCACCAACGCGCTTCTGGAAGTGATGCCGCTGCGCCGGCTGGACGGGCGCGAACTGCCCATCGGCCCGGTGACCAGGCAGCTGATGGAAGCCTATTCGGCACGGACGCCGAAATAGAAACACCAACGCCTCACCCACCCGGTGGCCAGGGCACGGTCCAGCCCCGCCTGGGCCAATGGGCCGGTCACGGGGTCGGCCAGGCAACGCCTGGATGCGGCAGGCAAACGCGTGGTTCCCAGGGTCAAACCCTGGGATGACGGAATATTGGTGGATGTAAGGGAAGCGGCGTCGTTAGCGGACGACGGTGCCCCAGAGATCGTATTCGTCGGCCTCGTCGATCTCGACCTTGACGATGTCGCCGGGCTTCAGGCCGGTCTCGCCGTCCAGATAGACATTGCCGTCGATCTCCGGCGCGTCGGCGGGGGAGCGGCCGGTGGCGCCGTCCTCATCGACCTCGTCGATCAGCACCGGCACGGTCCGGCCGATCTTGGCCGCCATGCGCTCCTCGCTGATCTGGCGCTGGGCTTCCATGAAGCGATCGTAGCGGTCCTGCTTCTCGTCCTCGTCGACCAACTCGCCGAGGGAGTTCGCCGCAGCGCCCTCGACCGGCTCGTATTTGAAGCAGCCGACGCGGTCCAGCTTGGCCTCGTAGAGCCAGTCCAGCATCTCGTCGAACTCGGCCTCGGTCTCGCCGGGGAAGCCGACGATGAAGGTCGAGCGGATGGTGAGGTCGGGGCAGATGTCGCGCCACTTGGCGATGCGGCCCAGGACCTTTTCCTGGTTGGCGGGCCGGCGCATCGCCTTCAGCACGCGGGGCGAGGCATGCTGGAACGGAATATCGAGATAGGGAAGGATCTTGCCCTCCGCCATGAGCGGGATGACCTCGTCCACATGGGGATAGGGATAGACGTAGTGCAGGCGCACCCAGATCCCGAGTTGGGAGAGCGCCTGGCACAGCTCGGTCATCCGCGCCTTGATCAAGTCGCCGCGCCACAGGCTCTCGGCATACTTGATGTCCACGCCATAGGCGCTGGTGTCCTGAGAGATGACCAGCAGTTCCTTCACCCCCGCCTTGGCCAGGTTCTCCGCCTCGACGAGCACGTCGCGCACCGGCCGGCTGACCAGGTCGCCGCGCAGGCTGGGGATGATGCAGAAGGTGCAGCGATTGTTGCAGCCCTCTGAAATTTTAAGATAAGCGTAGTGCCGCGGCGTCAGCCTCAGGCCTTGCGGCGGCACCAGATCGACATAGGGATCGTGCTTCGGCGGCACGGCCTGGTGCACGGCGGCGACCACGGATTCGTATTGCTGCGGGCCGGTCACGGAGAGGACGCCGGGATGCACCGAGCGGATCGCCTGCTCGTTGCCGCCCATGCAACCGGTGACGATGACCTTGCCGTTCTCTTTCAGCGCCTCGCCGATGGCGTCGAGCGATTCCTGCTTGGCGCTGTTGAGGAAGCCGCAGGTGTTGACGATGACCACGTCGGCGCCGTCATAGGTGTCGGAGACGGCATAGCCCTCGGACCGCAGCTTGGTCAGGATGCGCTCGGAATCCACCAGCGCCTTGGGGCAGCCGAGGCTGACGATGCCGACTTTCGGAACGCTCTTGGACGCGGTCGCTGTCATCTGGGCCTGAAAGAGCTAAGGGCGGCCCTTCGCCGCCCCGGAATCTGGCGGCGTCGTATCCCGAAAGCCGAATGGACGCAAGCGCTTGGCACGCAAGGCTGGCATCCGGCGGGATCAGGGCGAGGCCGGGATTCAAGTCGGATTCTCAAGACTCTGATTTTTAATGAAAATACTGCTCCCTCAGCGCGTCATCCCGGCCGAGCGCAGCGAGCGCCGGGATCCACGGTCCAGCCGCAAGGGCGGGTGATGTCTCGGCGTCGTCCCAGCGGCGTCGAAGTGGATCCCGGGGCAAGCCCGGGATGACGGCTGTGGCTGTGGTGTCGCCGACGCCTAAGGAACAACGGTTCGCCCTGTTGTCCGCTTTACGGACTCGGCCTCGCCACCTATAACCCGAAGCGTTGTTAACACTCGATTTGGCGGCGCTCGCAATGTTCGACGTGAAGTGGATTCGCGACAATCCCGAGGCCTTCGACCAGGGCCGCGCCCGGCGCGGGCTGGCGCCACTGTCGTCCGAGATCATCGCCCTCGACGCCAAGCGCCGCGCCATGCAGACCGCCTGGCAGGAGATGCAGGCCAGGCGCAACGACCTCTCCAAACAGATCGGCCAGTTGAAGTCCAAGGGCCAGGATGCCGCTCCGGTCATGGCGGAGGTCGCCGGTCTCAAGGACAAGATGGCGGCGGCCGAATCCGAAGAGAAGGAGCTGGCCGAGGCGCTGGAATCCCTGGTCGCCAGCCAACCGAACCTGCCCGCCGCCGACGTCCCCGATGGCCTGGACGAGAAGAGCAACCGCGAGGAGCGGGTGGTGGGCGGCAAGCCCAACTTCGCCTTCGCGCCCAAGCAGCATTTCGAGCTGGGCGAGGCGCTGGGCCTGATGAGCTTCGAGGACGCGGCCAAGCTGTCCGGCGCGCGCTTCGTCGTCCTGAAGGGCGCCCTGGCAAGGCTGGAACGCGCGCTCGCGCAGTTCATGCTGGATCTGCACACGACCGAGAACGGTTATACCGAGGTGGCGCCGCCCTTCCTGGTGCGCGACCAGGCGCTCTACGGCACCGGGCAGCTGCCGAAATTCGCCGAGGACCAGTTCGTCACCACCCAGGGCCTGTGGCTGATCCCGACCTCGGAGGTGCCGCTGACCAACCTCGCCGCCGACGAGATCATCGACGAGGCCGCCTTGCCCCAGCGCTACACCGCGCTGACGCCCTGCTTCCGCTCCGAGGCCGGCGCCTCCGGCAAGGACACCCGCGGCATGATCCGCCAGCACCAGTTCCTGAAGGTCGAGCTTGTCTCCATCGCCCATCCGGACCATTCGGACGAGGAGCACAAGCGCATGACGGCCTGCGCCGAGGAGGTGCTGAAGCGCCTTGGCCTGCCATACCGCGTGATCACCTTGTGCACGGGCGACATGGGCTTCTCGGCACAGAAGACCTTCGACATCGAGGTCTGGCTGCCGGGCCAGAACGCCTATCGCGAGATTTCCAGCTGCTCCAATTGTGGTGAGTTCCAGGCCCGCCGGATGAAGGCGCGCTGCCGCAAGCCGGGCGACAAGGCCACGCGCTTCGTCCACACCCTGAACGGGTCGGGCCTGGCGGTCGGCCGCACTCTCGTCGCAATCCTGGAAAACTATCAGCAGCCGGACGGGTCCATCGCCATCCCCGCCGCCCTGCGCCCCTATATGAATGGCCTGGAAAAGATCACCAAACCAAATGGCTGACGCCGCACCGAAGCTGTCCAAAGCCCGCATCCTGGTCTCCAACGATGACGGCATCCACGCCCCGGGCCTGAAACTGCTGGAGCGGGTCGCCCGCTCGCTCTCCGACGACGTCTGGGTCGTGGCGCCCGAGGCGGAGCAGAGCGGTGCCAGCCACGGACTGACGCTGCGCCGGTCGATCGCGCTGCACAAGGTCGGGCGGCGGCGCTATGCCGTGGGCGGCACGCCGTCGGACAGCGTGCTGATGGCGGTGAAGCACATCATGACCGACCGGCCGCCCGATCTGGTGCTCTCCGGGGTCAATCGCGGCGCCAATCTGGGCGAAGACATCATCTATTCCGGCACCGTCGCGGCGGCGCGCGAAGCCGCGCTGCTCGGCATCCGCGCCATCGCCTTCAGCCAGGTGCGCAAGGGCGATGTCCTGCATTGGAAGACCGCGGAGGCTTTCGCGCCGGACATCATCAGGCGGCTGTATGACTCGCCCTGGCCCAAATCTGTGCTGATGAACGTGAACTTCCCGCCGATCCCGCCGAGTGAGGTCGCCGGCATCAAGGTGGCGCCGCAGGGGCGCCGGGTCGAGCACACGAAGATCACCGAGATGCGGGACCCGTCCGGCCGCGAGATGCTGTGGCTGGGCGATTTTCCGAGCGACGATCCGCTCGACCACGAGACCGACCTCGGCGCCATTCTCGAAAGGATGGTGTCGGTGACGCCGCTGCATTGCGACCTCACCCACGGAGCCACGTTGCAGAAGATCGCCGGGCTGTTCGGCAAGCCGAAGCGGAGCAAGTCGCGGCGATGAGCCTGCATGCGCGCAAGATTCGCCTGATCATGAGCCTGCGCCGCGCCGGCATCACCGACACGCGGGTTCTGGCGGCGCTCGAACTGATCCCGCGCGAGGCCTTCGTGCTGCCGCATTTCCACGACCAGGCCTATGAGGACCAAGCCCTGCCCATCGCCCAGGGCCAGACCATCAGCCAGCCGCAGATCGTGGCGCTGATGACCGAGGCGCTGCAGGTGGAGAAGTCGCACAAGGTGCTCGAGATCGGCACCGGCTCCGGCTACCAGGCGGCGGTGCTCGCCCGGCTGGCCCGGCGCGTCTACACCATCGAGCGTTTCGCCTCGCTGCTGAAGGAGGCCGAGGCGCGGTTCCGCGCCTTGCGCATCCACAACATCACCTCGAAGGTCGCCGACGGCTCCAAGGGCTGGAAGGAGCAGGCACCCTTCGAGCGCATCATCGTCACCGCCGCCGCCGATGGCGTGCCGCAGACGCTGCTGGACCAGTTGGCCGAGGGCGGCATCATGGTGGTCCCGGTCGGCGCCGAGCGCGGCGACCAGGTGCTGCTGCGCCTGACCAAGACTCCCGAGGGCGTCCGGCAGGAGGTGCTGACCGAAGTGCGCTTCGTGCCCCTGGTGGGCGGCGCCCTGCCGGAGGATGACCTGCGGCCGCAACGCACGGTGCAGGGCGCGTGAGCGCACGGATTTCATGTCGGACGTGGCGCCTCGGCCTGGCGCTGGCGTTGGTGATGGTGGCCGGCTGCCAGCAGCCGGGCGGCCTGTTCGCGCCGCCACCGGCGCCGGGCCCGGTGGTCGCCTCCGACCAGGCCTTTGGCGAGATCGTCGGCGGCCAATACGTCGTGGCGCCCGGCGATACCGTGGCCGTGGTGTCGGAACGCACCAATACGCCGATCCGCACGCTGATCGACCTCAATCGCTTGACGCCACCATATGCGCTGCAGCCGGGCCAGCGCTTGTCGCTGCAGCCGCGTGGCGACTATGTCGTGCAGAAGGGCGATACGGTCTCCGGCATCGCCGCGCGCCAGGGCGTGTCGATCAGCGCGCTGATCCAGCTCAACAACCTGCGGGCGCCGTACACGTTGCAGGTTGGTCAAACTCTGGTGCTGCCGTCAGGCGCCGATGCACCTCAGCCGGGTGCCCAGGCGGCCGCCGCGCCACAGGCGAAACCTTTCGTTCCCGGCACGCCGGCGCCACAGCCGCAACCGGAGGTGAACGGCCAGCCGCAGGTGATCGGCGCGCAACCGACGACGCCCGGCACCAATGCGGCGCCACAGGATCTGGGCGGCGGCGTCACCGCCTCGTCACTGCCGCCCTTGCAGCCGGCGCCCACGCCCCAAGCCGTGCCCGCGCCTCAGCCTGTGCCCGCGCCGCAAACCGCGCCACAGACCGCATCGATCGAGCCGCCAGCGCCGCCGGTTGCGGCGGCGCCGGCACCGAAGGGCGACCCGCTGCCCGACGTGAAGCCCGACAGCGCCTTCATCTGGCCGGTCGACGGCAAGGTCATCGGCAAGTTCGGCCCGACCAAGGACAATCAGCGCAACGACGGCATCAACATCGCGGCCCCCGCCGGCGCGCCCGTCCTCGCCTCCGCCGCCGGCACGGTCGCCTATGCCGGCAACGAATTGCGCGGCTTCGGCAACATGGTGCTGCTGCGCCATGCCGACGGCTGGGTCACCGCCTACGCGCACAACTCGGCGCTGCTGGTGAAGAAGGGCGACAAGGTCAAGCAGGGCCAGATCATCGCCCGGGTCGGCAGCACCGGCAGTGTCGACACGCCGCAGCTGCATTTCGAATTGCGGCAGGGCACCAAGGCCGTCGATCCGCTGAAGAATCTCACCCGCTGACGCGGGTCAGCCGTTGCGGTCCTTGTATTCCGTGTAGATGAGGACCTTGTTCACCGTCTCGCCGTCGTCGGACAATGGCAGGAACACGGTTCCGGCTTCGAGCCAGTCGCGCTCCGGGTCGAGCGTGCGGTCGGCGTCATAGAGCGGCGCCTTGCGGGCGATCACCTGGCGATAGTTCTCGATGACATCGTCTTCCGAGCGGCCGTCCCAGGCCTCGAACACGCTTTTCCCGGTAGGGTCGGCGCCGCGCGCCTCCGCTTCGCGCGTGCCCACCAGCCGATAGGTGAGAGAGAACGGTTCGTATCCGACATCGACCATGACGATGCCGGGCAGGTAGCTCGGCATCTCCAGCGGGTCGATATCCGTTCGGCTCGGCATCTTGCGATTGCCGCGCTTCTCGTTCCAATAGTCGTAGATCGAGCGTATGCGCGGATGGCAGAACTCGAGGAACTCGAGATTGGTCCAGCGCGGATAGCGTTGGCTCATGGGACAATTCCGGACTCAAGCCGATGCACCGTGGCATCGACCGGAGTCTAGAAGCCTCCGCGAGTCGCGCGCAATTCGGTCGGCGGGTGGCGGATCAGCAATCCTGCCAAGCCGGATGGCGCTTCTGCAGGAAGGCGTCGATGCCTTCCGCCGCGTCCATGGCCTGCATGTTCTCGGTCATGACATGGGCCGCGTAGTCATAGGCGTGCTTGAGGTCCATTTCGAGCTGGCGATAGAAGGCGCCTTTGCCGGTCTTCATCGTGTAGATCGACTTGCTGGCGATCTTCCGGGCCAGCGCCATGGTGGCGGCGGCGACTTCCGACGGCGGCACCACGCGGTTGACGAGGCCGATGCGCGCCGCCTCCTCAGCGTCGATCAGGTCGCCGGTCAGCAGCATCTCCATGGCATGTTTGCTGGCGACGGAACGGCTCAACGCCACCATCGGCGTGGAGCAGAACAGGCCGATGTTGACGCCCGGCGTGGCGAAGCGCGCATCGGCGGCGGCGATGGCCAGATCGGCGGTGGCGACCAGCTGGCAACCTGCCGCCGTGGCGATGCCGTGCACCTCGGCGATCACCGGCCGCGGCATCTCCGTCAGCGCGATCATGATGCGGGTCACCAGGGCAAACACCTTCGAGTAGTAGGCGGGCGTCGGATCGGCGCGCAGCTCCTTCAGGTCGTGCCCGGCACAGAAGGCGGGGCCGTTGCCGGACAGGATGACGACGCGGACCTTGTCGTCATGCGCCATCGATTCCAGATGCGCCATGAACTGCCGCATCATTTCCAGCGAGAGGGCGTTGCGGGCGTCCGGCCGGTTCAGGGTCAACCGCACGATGCCGCCGCCTTCGTCCTGCCGCAGCACCAGATCATTGGGGATGGTCATGCTCGCCTCCTGCGCGGCATCACACCTGCGCCGCGATGAAAAGATAGTCGCCGCCGACGTCCTCGTATTCCGAGGTCGCCTGCTCGAACCGGTTCTGCGCCAGATCGCGCTTCAAACAGTCCAACCCGCTGCCGATCTCGTCCTGGTCCGCCAGGTTGGCGAAGGCAGAGATGTTGGCGCGCACGCGCTCGTCCAGATAAAGATGGGGTTGGTGCTTGCCGCTGTAAAGGAACAAATCCTGCGGCTGCTCCGGCATCCAGTAGAGCCGCTGCGACCAGGTGCGGAACCCGGCATGGCGCAGCGAGATTTCGATGGTGCTCCAATCCGGCATCTGCTCGGCCGAGCGCTCCATCATGCGGGGGAAATAGGCGCGCAGCCAGTAGCGCATGATTTGTTCGGGCAAGGCGGTGAGGATCACCAGCCTGCCGCGGTTGAGCACGCGCGCCGCCTCGGCGAAGGTCGCCTCGAGATCGGCGAAATGATGGATCGCCAGGGTGCAGATGGCGCCGTCGAAACTCCGGTTGGCGAAGGGCAGGGCGGAGGCGTCGGCGCCGATCAGCGGCAGGCTGTCCGCCTTGGCGCGCGCGGTGCGCAGCATCAGTCCGGACCGGTCGAGGCCGACCAGGCGGAGGTCGCGCCGGTGCAGGGCCGTGGTGTAGTTGCCGGTGCCGCAGCCGATATCCAACACGCGCGCCTGTGGCCGCAAACCCAGCAGCTCGACCAGCAGATCGACGATCGCCGGCTCGGCGTGGCGCGTGGCGTCATAGGTGGCGCCGATCTTGTCGTAGAGCGGTTGCGGCGCAGCGGTCATCGGGATCATGGGCGCACCTGCCGCAGCATGGCGGCGGCGAGCGGCTCTGCGGCATCGCCGAGCGACGCGGTGATCGAGAAGTGATTGAGCCCCGGCAGGATCATCAGTTCGGCCGGCGCGCCGGCCTGGCGCAGCTTCGCGGCATAGCGCCGCGACTGCTCGACCCACAGCGGCGGCTCGTCGCCGCCGACGGCGACCAGGGTGGGAACCGGATTGCGGACCGGCAGGAATTGCGGGCTGAGCGCCACCGCATCCTCCGGCGACAGCCGCGTATCCTCGTTCACCTGGATGCCGCGCACCGGGCGCAGGTCATAGAGGCCGGTGACCAGGATGGCCCCGGCGATGGGCGTGCGGACGAGGCCATGCGCCGACCAATCCTCCGCCAGCAGCATCGCCGCCAGATGCGCGCCGGCGGAATTCCCGGCGACGAAGATGCGGTCGGGATCGCCGTTCAGCTGCGCGGCGTGGGCGCGGGTCCACAGCAGGGCCTGCCTGGCCTGGTCGACCACGGTGGCGAGGGACACCTGCGGGCACAGATCGTAGCTTGGCAAGACTGCCGCGATGCCGGCTTCCGCCAATGGCACAGCGACGTGGCGCACATAGTCCTTGGACAGGGCGCGCCAGAAACCGCCGTGGATGAACAGTACGATCGGCGCCTTCGTCGAGCCTTCCGGGGCCGGGAACAGATCGGCGATCTGCCGGGGGCCGGGGCCGTAGCGCTCGTCATAGCGTCCGGGCAGGGTGCGGCGCAGCTTCTCGCCGCGGGCGAGGTCGCCGGTCAGCCAGCGCTCGTGATCGGGCACCGCGACGCGCGGCATCATCTGCCGGTTCAGTTCGTCGGCGGAGATCAGGTCGTAGTCAGGGTCGGGCTGCATGGCCGTCCATTGCGGTCTATATTTGCCAAAGGGCGGAGAATTGTCGAGTTTATCGCGCTAAGTATGTGTGGTATTATGATACCAAAATCGTAACGCATTGAAAAATATATAATAGTTCTCGTTGACGCCTCCCGATTGCTCCTCTATACGAACCGCCGATTGCCGGAGCGGCGCCTTGGCGCCCGACCGGCCTAGAGGAGCAAACACCATGAAGACCTATTCCGCCAAGCCGAGCGAGGTGGTCAAGAAGTGGATCCTGATCGACGCCGACGGCGTCGTCCTGGGTCGCCTGGCCTCCATCGTGGCGAACCGCCTGCGCGGCAAGCACAAGACCACGTTCACCCCGCATATCGATTGCGGCGACAACGTCATCGTGATCAACGCCGCCAAGGTGAAGGTCACCGGCAACAAGCTGCAGGACAAGCTGTTCCATTGGCACACCGGCCATCCGGGCGGCGTCAAGGAAATCACCATGGGCAAGATCCTCGGCGGCAAGTTCCCCGAGCGCGCCATCGTGAAGGCGGTCGAGCGCATGGTGCCGCGTGGTCCCCTGGGCCGCCAGCAGATGAAGAACCTGCGCGTCTTCGCCGGCGCCGAGCACACCCATGCCGCCCAGCAGCCCGAAGTGCTGGATGTCGGCGCGATGAACCCGAAGAACAAGCGGAGCGCATAACATGGCCAACGAACCTCAGCGCCTGACCGATCTGAAGGACCTGGGCGGCGCCGCGAAGGCCGCGGCGGCGCCCATCGCCGCGCCGAAGCGCGAGCGCAAGGTCGACGCGCAGGGCCGTTCCTACGCGACCGGCCGCCGCAAGGACGCCATCGCCCGCGTCTGGATCAAGCCGGGCAACGGCAAGGTGACCGTCAACGATCGCGACATCACGGTCTATTTCGCCCGTCCGGTGCTGCGCATGATGATCAACCAGCCGTTCTCGATCGTGAACCGGGCCGGCCAGTTCGACGTCGTCTGCACCGTGGTCGGGGGCGGCCTCTCCGGCCAGGCGGGCGCCGTGCGCCACGGCATCAGCCGCGCGCTCACCCTGTTCGAGCCCGACCTGCGGTCGGCGCTGAAGGCGGGCGGCTTCCTGACCCGCGACAGCCGCACCGTCGAGCGCAAGAAGTACGGCCGCGCCAAGGCGCGTCGTTCCTTCCAGTTCTCGAAGCGCTAAGCCGCTTCCAGAGCGACGAGTTGGCGAAGGCCGGAGCGCAAGCTCCGGCCTTTGTCATTTGGGCCCGGCGTCTTTCCGCGGCAGGAAGGCGAATGCCGTGCATCTCATCGACGGTATCGCGACTTGGCCGTATAGTTGCGAACCCTGTTCCAGCAAACACCGGCATTGCTCATGGATTCAGCGTCGAACCGCCGAGGCATCTGGCTGAGCGGAACCGATTGCCGCCTCGAGGATTTCCGCCGACTGGTCGAGCGCACGACCGATCCGGCGGCCTATCCCTTCGCAAAGGCGGTGACGCAGAACGTCCCCGTCTATGACGGCGATGCTGTCCGGCGGATCGCCCGGGATCATGCGTCGCGGCGGGCGCTGATGGCGGAATGGGCCGACCTGATGCTGAACGGCCCCGGCATCCTGATCTTCGAGCGCGCCTTTGCCGACCCGGGCGTCGTCGATGCCGCCACAATAGCCTTCGACGCGATGATCGCCGAGCAGCGCGCGTCGAACACCAATGCCGGCGACCATTTCGCCAAGCCGGGCGCCAATGACCGTGTCTGGAACGCGCTGGAGAAGCAGTGCCTGCGCGACCCCATCGGTTTCGCCCGCTACTACGCCAACGAGGTTATCGCGCTGGTGAGCGGGGCCTGGCTCGGCCCCAACTACCAGGTCACCTCGCAGGTCAACGTGGTCAATCCCGGCGGCGCGGCGCAGTCACCGCATCGCGACTATCACATGGGATTCCAGACGGCGGACGAGCTGGTTCGCTTTCCCGCCCACGCGCATCGGCTGTCGCCGGTGCTGACGCTGCAGGGTGCGGTCGCTCATTGCGACATGCCGGTGGAAAGCGGGCCGACGCTGTATCTGCCGTATTCCCAACTCTACGAACCGGGCTACATCGCCTGGCGCCAGCCGGATTTCGAAGCCTATTTCGCCGCGCACCACATCCAGTTGCCGTTGGCCAAGGGCGATGCCGTGTTCTTCAACCCGGCCCTGTTTCATGCCGCCGGCAGCAACCGGACCACGCATGTCCGGCGTATGGCGAACCTGCTACAGGTCTCCTCGGCCTATGGCCGGGCCATGGAAAGCGTCGACCGTGTGCGCATGTGCGCGGCGCTTTATCCCGCCTTGCTGGAACTGCGCGCATCCGGTGCGCTGGAAACGGCGGAATGCGCCAATGCGGTGGCCGCCTGTGCCGAGGGTTACTCGTTCCCGACCAACCTCGACCGGGATCCACCCATCGGCGGGCTGGCGCCGGAGACCCAGGCGCAGCTTATGTTGCGCGCGCTGGCTGAGAACTGGCCGCACGATACGTTCGTTCAGGCGTTGGCGGATCATGCCACACGGCGGCTGACCAACTAGCCGATGCGTGTTGCCCTAGAAAGGCGACACGCCAAACAGGGCTTCGTGCAAATAGAGTATGGCGGCGAAGGCGGCCAAGCCGAGAACGACCGCGATGACATCGGCCCCGGCGCGGGTCCGCGGGCCGCCGATCTTCTGGCCGCGCCGTGCCGCCGACAGGATGGCGAAGGCGCTCCAGACCGCGAAGGTGCCGAACAGGATGTTGCCGGCCAGGTCGCCATTGGCCAGGAAGTGCAGCACCGACCAGATCAGCATGCCGGCCAGCATGGGATGGCGCAACAGGCGGCGCAGCCTTCCCGGTGCATAGGCCGTCGCCACCAGGATGAAGGCCAGCGCCATGGCGAAAGGCAGCAGCGCCCGCGCGGTTTCGGAGGGCTGGAAGATTTGCTCCTCCGGCGCCCGGCCAAACCCGATCACGGTCAGGACCAGGCCCACGCCCGAGGCGATGGCGACCAGCGCCTTGTAGCCGTTCTGGCCCAATCGCGCGACCAGCGCGCCGCGCAGCGCCTGGCTGCTCGGCAACAGATGGACGCCCACGAACAAGGCCAGGCCGATGATGAGCAATGCCATGTTTTGCCTCGAATTGTGCCCCGCTGAGACGGTAAGGCCTGGCGATGGGTGGCGCAACTTGGCCGGAGGCAGACCGGAAGCGGGGGTAGCGGTTACAGTCTTTTCACTTGTCCGGGGCGGATGGTTTCGCTAGCACTCCCGCCGGGGCTCCCCTGGGGAGCGCCCTTTGATCGAGGTCGGACATGGCGAGCAACAAGCTGAGAATCGCGATCCTGGGTGCCAGCGGCTACACCGGAGCCGAGCTCGTGCGCCTGCTGTCGCGCCATCCGCATGTCCAGATCGTGGCCCTCACCGCCGACCGCCAGGCCGGCAAGCCGGCCTCCGAGGTCTTCCCGCAGCTGGTGCTGGCCGACCTGCCGACCCTGACCAAGATCGACGAGGTCGACTGGAGCGGCGTCGATTTCGTCTTCTGCTGCCTGCCGCACGGCCTGACCCAGGAGGTCGTCGCCAAGTTGCCGGCGCATCTGCGCGTTGTCGACCTCTCTGCCGACTTCCGCCTGACCGACCTCGACGCCTATGCGACCTGGTACGGCCATGCGCACCTGGCGCCCGAGTTGCAGAAGGAGGCCGTCTACGGCCTGACCGAGATCAACCGCGACGCCGTGCGCAAGGCGCGGCTGGTGGCCAATCCCGGCTGCTATCCGACCGCCGCACAGCTGCCGCTGATCCCGCTGATCGAGGCCGGGCTGATCGTCGCCGACGACATCATCATCGACGCCAAGTCGGGCGTCACCGGCGCCGGGCGCGATGCCAAGCAGGGCAGCCTCTATTCGGAGGTGACCGAGGGCATCCACGCCTACGGCGTCGCCAGCCATCGCCACGCGCCCGAGATCGAGCAGGGCCTGAGCACGGCCGCGGGCAAGCCAATCATCGTGAACTTCACCCCGCATCTGATGCCGATGAGCCGCGGCATCCTCGCCACCATCTATGTGAAGCTGGCGCCGGGGGCGACGGTCGACAAGCTGCGCGCGGCGCTTGCCGAGCGCTACCGCGACGAGTATTTCGTGAAGGTGCTGCCCAACGGCACGGCGCCGGCGACGCGCCACGTGCGCGGCAGCAATTTCGTCATCATGTCGGTCCATGCCGACCGGGTGCCGGGCCGCGCCATCCTGATGGCGGTGGAGGACAACCTGGTGAAGGGCGCCTCGGGCCAGGCGGTGCAGAACATGAACGTCATGGCCGGTTTCGCCGAGGAGACGGCGCTCGAGCAATTGCCGCTGTTCCCATGAGCGGCCTGGTTCGCCCGCATCATGGCGTGATGCCGGTCATCGCGCCCGGCGTCTTCATCGCCGAGACCGCGGTGGTGATCGGCGACGTGCAGATCGGCGCCGAGAGCTCCGTCTGGTACGGCTGCGTGCTGCGCGGCGACGGCAACTCGATCCGCGTCGGCGAACGCACCAACATCCAGGACGGCACCATCATCCACGTCAATCACGAGCGCGCCGGGGCGGCCGGGACCAAGACCACCATCGGCTCCGACATCACCATCGGCCACATGGCACTGATTCATGCCTGCACGCTCGAAGACGGCTGCTTCGTCGGCATGAAGGCCTGCGTCATGGACGGCGTGGTGGTGGAAACCGGCGCCATGGTCGCCGCCGGCGCCCTGGTGACGCCCGGCAAGCGGGTGAAGCGGGGCGAATTGTGGGCCGGCAGCCCGGCCAAGCTGATGCGCGCGGTGAGCGAGGCGGAGCTCAAATACTTCGCCTATTCCGCCAAGCACTATTGCGAGATGGCGGCCAGCTATCGCAACGGGTGAACGGGGCCTTCCCCGTACCTTCCGGCGTTCCAGACGATCTCCGTCACGAATTTGCGCTTGAACACGTCGACCAGCATCTGCGGGTCGCCGGCCGGCAGCACGAAGGCAGCCGGGCCGCCAATCACGTTGCGGCGGAAGTATCCAATGACGCCGCGATCGTGGCCGATCACCACGCCATTGATGGTGATGCCTTGGGCGACCAGGATATTGCGCGCCTGTTCGGGACCTTCCGCGACGTTGTCCAGGCCGTTGCCCATGATGTTGAGGATCGCGTGGTCGGTGGGATAGGGCGCTGACAACAGCATGGCGCCGCCGAAGGCGATGGCGCCGGAAAGGTCCGTCAACTCGCCGAGTTTCAAGGCGGCGGGTGATTCCAGGATCGCGTGCAGGCGCAGCGACAACTCTTCCGACAGCGCCACCGCATCCGCCGCAGAGCCGATCTGGCGCCACTCGGCGAACACCGGGAGATTGCCATTGGCCCAGACGAAGACCGCGAAGCCGACCCGGCCGCGCCGGCCGCTGCGGATCGCGGCGATGACCTCCGGCGAGCGGATCGCCATCGCCAGGCCCTCGATCTGGATCTGCGTCTCCTGGGCCGCGATCGAGCCGGAAACATCAAGGCCGGTGACGATGTTGACGTCGGTACGTATTTCATCGGCCGGCGCGATACTTGGGATCTGCACCAGCCAGACAGCCGCGAGGAAGGCGAGGACACAGCGCACGGGACATAGACTCTGCCCCGCCGCCCGATGCCGTCAAGCCGGCACGTGGCGGTGCGTCAGGTCACGGTTCGAGCGCCTGCGCCAGGTCGGCCAGCAATTCCTCGACGCCTTCAATCCCGGTCGACAGCCGCAGCAAATCCTTCGGCACCGGTGACCCGGCGCCTTCGATCGAGGCGCGGTGCTCGATCAGGCTCTCGACCCCGCCCAGCGAGGTTGCCCGCTTCCACAGCTTGACCTTGGCGGCGCAGGCGATGGCCGCCGCTTCGCCGCCCTTCACCCGGATCGACAGCATGCCGCCGAAGCCACCCTGCATCTGCCGCTGGGCGACAGCGTGCTGCGGATGGCTCGGCAGGCCGGGGTAGAGCACTGCGGCGACCCGCGGGTTGCGCTCCAGACGCTCGGCCAGGAATAGGGCGTTGGCGCTCGCCTGCCGGACCCGCAAGGGCAGGGTTCGCATGCCGCGCAGCAGCAGCCAGGCCTCGAAGCTGCCCAGGACCGCGCCGCCGCTGGTCCGCACGGCGTGGATGCGTTGCCAGTATGCGTCGTCCCGCGCGCTGGTCAGGGTCCCGGCCAGGACGTCGGAATGGCCGTTCAGGTATTTGGTGGCGGCATGCATCACCAGATCGGCGCCGAGCTCGATGGGCCGGGTCTGCACCGGCGTCGCCACGGTGGAATCCACCGCCAGCAGCGCGCCCGCCGCATGGGCGATTTCCGCCAGGGCGGCGATGTCGAAGACCTGCCACAGGGGGTTCGACGGCGTTTCGGCCCACACGATGCGGGTCTTGCCGGGCTGGATCGCCGCGCGGACCTGCGCCGGATCGGTCATGTCGACGAAATCGACGCTGAGCCCCCAGTTCCGGCCGATGCCGACCAGCCAGTTGCGCAGGCCCCAATACATCACCTCCGGGGCGATGACGTGGTCGCCCGGCTTCAGCGCCAGGAACGGCGACGTGGCCGCCGCCATGCCGGAGGAGAACAGCAGGGACGCGGCGCCCCCCTCCAGCCGGGTCAAGAGCTGCTCGGCCTGGTCCCAGCTCGGGTTCTCGTTGCGGATATACGAATAGCCGCTGCTGTATTCGTTGTCCGGGTCACGCTCGAAGGTGGTGGCGAGATGGACCGGCTGGACCAGCGCCTTGGTCTTCGGCTCGATCCAGCCCAGGGCCTGGGCGCAGAGGGTGTCTTGGGATTGGGTGTTCTTCATGGCGGCCTTCCAGCGATTGGGAGGCCACACTAGCC
The DNA here is from genome assembly GCA_044226685.1 of Dongiaceae bacterium. Classification (GTDB taxonomy): domain Bacteria; phylum Pseudomonadota; class Alphaproteobacteria; order Dongiales; family Dongiaceae; genus Dongia_A. Next base: position 5,945 of record JBGAGP010000025.1, on the reverse strand, counting down.
CGCCGCGCGCCGGATAAAAAGAACGCCCGCCCGAAGGGTCTCTTCGGGCGGGCGGTCGGAACGCCGGTGTCGCAGGCCGGCGATCAGCCGGAATAGTACATCTGGTACTCGATCGGGTGCGGCGTGTGCTCGAGGGCGTAGACCTCTTCCCACTTCAGATCGAGATAGGAGTCGATGAAGTCCTTGTTGAACACGTCGCCCTTCAGCAGGAACGAGTGGTCGGCCTTCAGCGATTCCAGCGCCTCGCGCAGCGAGCCGCAGACGGTCGGCACGTTGGACAGCTCCTCCGGCGGCAGGTCATAGAGGTTCTTGTCCATCGGGTCGCCCGGATGGATCTTGTTCTGGATGCCGTCGAGGCCGGCCATCAGCATCGCCGAGAAGGCGAGATACGGATTGGCCAGCGGATCCGGGAAGCGGACCTCGACGCGCTTGCCCTTCGGGCTCGCCACATACGGGATGCGGCAGGAGGCCGAGCGGTTGCGCGAGGAATAGGCCAGCAGAACCGGCGCCTCGAAGCCCGGGATCAGGCGCTTGTAGCTGTTGGTGGTCGGGTTGGTGAAGGCGTTGATCGCCTTGGCGTGCTTGATGATGCCGCCGATGTAGTACAGCGCCATCTCCGACAGGTCGGCATAGCCGTTGCCGGCGAAGAGCGGCTGGCCGCCCTTCCAGATCGACTGGTGCACGTGCATGCCCGAGCCGTTGTCGCCCTTGACCGGCTTCGGCATGAAGGTCGCGGTCTTGCCGTAGGCGTGGGCGACGTTCTTCACCACGTACTTGTATTTGATCATGGCGTCGGCGCACTGCACCAGGGTGCCGAACTTCACGCCCAGCTCATGCTGGCTCGGCGCCACTTCGTGGTGATGCTTCTCGACCTCGACGCCCATGGCGTGCAGGGTGGACAGCATCTCGGAGCGCAGGTCGGAACCGGAATCCAGCGGGGCGACCGGGAAATAGCCGCCCTTCACCTTCATGCGGTGGCCGTGATTGCCTTCCTCGAACTTCTTGCCCGAGACGTAGGGGCCTTCCTCGGAATCGAGGTAGACGAAGGTCTGGTTCATCTTGACGTCGTAGCGCACGTCGTCGAACACGAAGAACTCGGCCTCGGGGCCGAAGAACGCGGTGTCGCCGATGCCGGAGCTCTTCACATAGGCTTCCGCCTTCTTCGCGATCGAGCGCGGATCGCGGCCGTAGCTCTGGCCGGTCAGCGGCTCCAGCACGTCGCAGAAGATGACCAGCAGCTTCTGGGCGGAGAAGGGGTCCATGACCGCGGTCGAGCAATCCGGCAGCAGCGTCATGTCGGATTCGTTGATCGCCTTCCAGCCGGCGATGGACGAACCGTCGAACATCAGGCCCTCGGTGAGGAAGTCCTCGTCGACGGTCGAGACGTGATGCGCCAGGTGCTGCCACTGGCCCTGCGGGTCGGTGAAGCGGAAATCGACATACTGGATCTCTTCCTTCTTGATGAGCTCCAGCACTTTCTTGACGTGCGACATGATACCTTCCTGATCTCAGCGGTTGGATTGTTGTTGAAACGTTGAATCGGTCGTAGCGCCGATGAAGGGCGGCCGTTCGATCGCGGCCGTGTCTCTTTGATTAAATGGCTTCGGGGCCGCGCTCGCCGGTGCGGATGCGGATGGCTTCCTCGACGTTGAGCACGAAGATCTTGCCGTCGCCGATGCGTCCCGTCGCGGCCGCCTGGCGGATCGCCTCGATGGCGCGCTCCACCATGTGATCCTCGACCACGACTTCCAGCTTCATCTTGGGCAGGAAATCGACGACGTATTCGGCGCCGCGATAGAGTTCCGTGTGGCCCTTTTGACGGCCGAAGCCCTTGGCTTCGGTGACCGTCAACCCCTGGATGCCCACCTCGTGCAGGGCGTCCTTAACTTCGTCCAGCTTGAACGGCTTGATGATGGCTTCGATTTTCTTCATTTCGACACCTGAATGGCCTGCGACCGTACGCGTATCAGCAAGGGCCGTGCCAAGCTAGGCTCGAACGCGGCGGCGCAGCTTTACGCCATTTTCGGCCGCTTACAACCGGCTTTCCTGCCCAAGATTTAATCCCGTCTGCCTGGAATTTGGGCAGCCGTCATCGGGGCAGGCTGGCGCCGGTTTCGGCCCGCCGGCGCTGCAGAAAACCGCGCAAGGCGGGGTCGCGCTCCAGGCCAATGGCAAGTTCATAGGCGCGGTCCGCCGCGGCCAGGTTGCCGGCGCGGCCGAGGAGTTCCGCCCGCGCCGCCCAGTAGGGCTGGTAATCCGCCAGCCGCCGGTCGCCGTCCAGCGTGTCGAGGAGCGCCAGGCCAGTCGCGGGTCCCCGCGTTTCAGCCAGGGCCACCGCGCGGTTGATCGCCACCACCGGCGATCCCGTGAGATCCCACAGCAGCGCATAGAGGCTTTCGATCGCCGGCCAGTCGGTCCGGCCGGTCAGGCGCCGCGCGACATGGGCGGACTGGATCGCGGCCTCGATCTGGTAGCGTCCGGGGGTGGCGGCTTGGCTGGCGCGCAGCAGGATCGCTTCCGCCTCGGCGATCAGGCGGCCGTCCCAGGCGGCGGTATCCTGCAGGCTGAGCGGCACATAGGCGCCACCGGCGTCCCGCCGTGCCGCACGGCGCGCTTCGGCATAAAGCATCAACGACAGCAGGCCCAGCGCCTCCGGCTCGCCGGGCAGCAGCTGCGCCACCAGGTGTGCGAGCCAGATTCCTTCCGACGCCAGATTGCTGCGTCGCGGCTCGGTCCCGGCCGGATCGTCCCAGCCCTCGGTGAAGGTGGCGTAGATCGCCTCCAGCACGGCGTCGAGCCGCTCGTGCATCGCTTCGCGTTCGGGCACGCGAAAGGGGATTCCCGCCACGCGGATCTTCTGCTTGGCCCGCACGAGGCGTTGGCTCATCGCCGACGGCGCCACCAGGAACGCCGAGGCGATGGTGGCGGCGTCGAAGCCGAGGATGGTCTGCAGGATCAGCGGCGCGCGGCTCCCGGCGTCGATGGCGGGATGCGCGCAGGCGAACATCAGGGCCAGCCGATTGTCGGGAAACTCGGGCATCTCCGCCTCCAAGGCGGCGAGTTCCTCGGCCATCAGGCGGAGTTCCGCCGCGGCGTCGTCGCGGGTGGAGCGCCGGCGCGCCGCGTCGATCGACTTGCGCCGCGCGACGGCGAGCAGCCAGGCCTCCGGGCTGGCCGGCACGCCCTGCGCCGGCCAGTCGGCGAGGGCGGCCGCGAAGGCGTCGGCCAGGGCATCCTCCGCCGCGGCCAGATCGCGGGTGCGGGCGGAGAGGAAGGCGACCAGCTTGCCATAGCTCTGGCGGGCGACGGCCTCCGCCGCCGCCGCCGCCGCCATTTGCTCGCTGGTTTCGCCTTGTCCTCCCACCGGCATCGGGCGCCTACATCGCCCAGAGCGGGCGGACCTCCATCACGCCGTGGCTGGCGCCCGGGCAGCGCGCCGCCCAGGCGAGAGCGCTGTCGAGGTCGGGGACATCGATCATGTAGTAGCCCGCCAGCTGCTCCTTGGCGTCCGCATAAGGCCCGTTCAGGACCTTCGACTTGCCGTCCGTGATACGGACGGTGGTGGCGGCGCTACTCGGCTGCAGGCGGTCGCCGCCCACCATGATCCCGGCCTTGGCCAGCGCCTCGGTATAGGCGGTATAGGCCGCGGTCGATTGCTCCCGCTCCTTGGCCGTCATCGTCTGGAACCGGGATTCGTTCAGGTAGATCATCAGCATGTATTTCATCGTCTTCCCCATTGGATCGGGACGGGCACCATGCGCCGCCGCAGCAATGACGTTCGGCCGGGGCGGATTTCGACAGCATGGCGAAACTGTCGGCAAAATAGTCGGGCAGGCGGCGAATTTCGTCCATAGCCAGGAGAGTCGCGGCCGCCGCCACCACAATCGCCGTTGCCGCTCCATGATCCCGCCGCATTGCCGCCATGCCGATGGCGATAGTGGCCGGGAGCGGCCCGCCATCCCGGCGGACGCCGGACTGCCTGGGGACTCACATGCGCATACGTCCGCTCGTCACGCTGGCCTTGTTTCTGATGCTTGCCGCCTGCGGCACCCGGTCGATTTCAAATTCCGGATACCCCGGCGACGCCTATCGCGTCGCCGTCGGCAATCCGCTGTACCAAGGGGAGCTCGACGAGCTCGACCTCCTCGTCCCGCGCGAGCGGGCGCAAACGTTCGAGGCCGACATCGCCACCGCGCTCGCCGTGCCGCGGCCGGTCGCGGCGGTCCCGGGCGAGCATCTCCTGGTGGTGCAATCCGGCGCCCAGGTCCCTGACGAACCGATGACAGATGCGCTGGCCCGGCACTTCCAGGTCGGGCCGTTCTCCGGCATTCCCGCACGCCCGGCCTATGGCGAAAGCGACGCGGCGAAAGACGGCTCTTTTGGCGAACGCCTGCGTCTAGCCGCGGCGCAAGGCGGCTATCACCACATTCTGGTCTATTGGGGACAACTGGAGACGCAGACCACCGACGGCGTCACCAAGGCGGTTTCCTGGGTGCCGGTCGTTGGCCTGGTCATCCCCGATGAATCGCAGCGCATGCGCATCCGGCTCAAGGCGGCGCTCATCGAGGTCGCGACCGGCCGGTGGCGCATGTTGCTGCCGGACTCCGTCGAAAACAGCGCCATCAGCGCTTCGCTCAACCGCGTCTCGTCCGACCAGGACCAAGTCGCCGAATTGAAGGCCGCCGGCTATGCGCGGCTGGCGGAAATGGTGACGGAAGAGGCCGAGGCCGGAAAGTGAGAGAGGCGAAAACCGGGACAGGTTCGCGCCAAATGCGGCTAACGTTGCGGCCGTCGGTGACATTGCCATGATAAAGCTGATTCAACCGGGAAACGGCGTGGTTTCAGGGCCTTACGCGGCAATTCGTCACTGGCGTTTGAACTCGGAAGGGCGCATCTCATGGCGTGGGGGAGCACGGAGGAGCCGCAGCCATGGATGGGATCAATCCGACCCTCGCTTTCGCCGCCCTGTTCCTGGGCCTGTCCGGTCACCCGCGCGAAGCGACCCCGGACCTGACTCAGCAGGCTGCTATTTCTGTGCCGGCGGATTTCGCGTGCGCGACGATGGCAATTTCGGCCGACGTTCCGCCTGCCATTCCGGCCGGCGGACCATTGACCTTCGACAGTCTGGACGAGGAGCAGGATCCCTCCTTCGATGTCGGCTGGACGGAGCCCGTGTCCGCTGCGACCGACGAAGGCCTGAGCGCCAACGAAACGGGCTGCGACACAACCGCGTCGCAGCCCTGATTTCCGGCCAGTCTTGAGTTCCGGCCAACCCTGAGGCTGGATTACTCCGCTGCCTTGCGGTGCGTCTCGAGGAAGCCGCGCATGCGGCGCATCGCTTCCGCGATGTTCTCCAGGCTGTTGGCGTAGGAGATGCGCAGATAGCCCTCGCCATAGGCGCCGAAGCTGGTGCCGGCGATCGACGCCACGCCCGCCTCGTCCAGCAGCCCGACTTCCATCTGCTTCGACTTCAAACCCGTCCCCTTGATGTTGGGGAAGGCATAGAAGGCGCCGAGCGGGGTGATGCAGGACACGCCGGGCAGCTTGTTCAGCTCTGCGACCACGAACTTCCGGCGCTCATCGAACGCCACCATCATCTTGTCGATCTCTTCGCGCGGGCCCTGCAGGGCGGCAATGCCGGCCCACTGGGCGGCGGCGTTGACGCAGGAATGCACATTGATGCAGAGGCGCGTCGCATGGTCGATCAGCGACTTCGGCCACACCGAATAGCCCATGCGCCAGCCGGTCATGGCATAGGTCTTCGACCAGCCGTCGAGCACGATCAGGCGGTCGGCGATCTCCGGGTATTTGAGCAGGCTGGTGTGGACGTTGCCGTCATAGAGCATCTCGGAATAGATCTCGTCCGACATGATCGCGACGTTCGGGTGCCTGGCGAGGCCGGCGACCAGCTTGTCGATCTCCGCCTTCACACAGATGCCGCCGGT
>JBGAGP010000024.1:0-41908 GCA_044226685.1 Dongiaceae bacterium | reverse complement strand
GATGGCTTCGAGGCGGCGATGAAGCAGGCCGGCAAGGTGCTGGAGGTGCATCGCTACGACGCCAACCACGCCTTCGCCAACCCGACGGGCCAGAACTACGACGCCGAGGATGCGCGCAAGGCCTGGGACCAGACGATGGCGTTCCTGAAGCTGGTGCTGGGATAGAGCGCACGGCCCGCCGCGCAGGCGGCGGGCCACACGCGATGATCGCTATCGGGTGACGTCGGCTAGTTCACGGTGTTGGCGTCCGGCGTGCCGGTCGCTTTCGGCGGTTTGCTGGTGGTGCCCGGGCTGACCGAGTCAGGTGACGGTTCGCCCATCAGCTTCTTGACGTTGCTGGTGCTGAGGTCGCCCTTCCACGTGCAGATGGTGCCGCCGCCGTCACTGGCCCAGGAACAATCGACCACGGTGCCGCTGGGAAGCTTGCAGCGAATGACGCCGGCGCCAGGCCGGGAAACTTCGCCGCCCATCTGCTGGCAACTGGCAATGAACTGGGCGGGAGTCAGAGAGTTGAAGCTCACGCCCTTGGCCCAGGCGTATGTCGCGGCGCCGGCAAGCACGCTCGCCATCACGCCGCCGATGACCTTGAACTTGGTTGTGCGCATGCATCGCTCCTTGCACCGGCGCCGCAGGAAGGGCAGGCGCCACGATGTGGAAGATAGCGAACAGAGTACTTAGAAAGGGTGATAGGTATCATATCCAGGGATCACGACTGTGTTCCCTTCCACATAAATCGATCAGTTTTTCGAATTAATTCATGGCCTTGGCAGGCCGCTTCACGACCGCGTCACGTCCAGGAAGGCGGGGCCGAACTGCGCCAGCTTGCGCGCGCCCACGCCGCTGATCTCGGCCATCTCGTCCAGCGAGCCGGGGCGGCGGCGCGCCATCTCGATCAGGGTCGCGTCGGGAAACACGACATAGGCCGGCACTTGGCGGGCGCGGGCGAGGTTCAGGCGCAGCTCCTTCAGCCGCACCAGCAGGGCGTGGTCGACCTCCGGCAGGTCGGCGTTGCCGTTGGCGGCAGCGCGGCGCGACGCGCGCGCTGCCTTCTTGCCCGGCTCGCGGAAGGCGAACTGCGCCTCGCCCTTGAGAATTGCGCGGCCGCGCTCGGTGATCTCCAGGCAGCCGTATTTCGCCACGTTGATGGCGATCTGCCCGCCGGCCACCGCCTGGCGCACCACCGATTGCCAATAGCTCTTGGGGAAGTCCTTGCCGATTCCATAGGTCGGGAGGTTTTCGTGGCCGCGCTGGCGGATCTTCTCGGTGTCGGCGCCCAGCAGCACGTCGATCACGTGGCCAGCGCCGAAGGCCTGGCCGGTGCGGTGGATGGCGGAGAGCAGCATCTGCGCCTGGCGCGTGGCGTCGATGGTGACCGGCGGGTTGAGGCAATTGTCGCAATTGCCGCAGGGCGCTGTCTCCTCGTCGAAATAGCCGAGCAGGGCCACGCGCCGACATTGCGTCGCCTCGCAATAGGAGATGAGCGAGTCGAGCCGCTTGCGCTCGCGCCGCTTGTGCTCCTCGTCGGTGCCGTCCTCCTCGATGAACATCCGGCGCATGCGCATGTCGTCGAGGCCGTAGAGCAGCAGCGTTTCCGCCGGCAGCCCGTCGCGCCCCGCACGCCCGATCTCCTGGTAGTAGGCCTCCATCGAGCTCGGCAGATTGAGGTGGCACACATAGCGGATGTCCGGCTTGTCGATGCCCATGCCGAAGGCGATGGTCGCCACCATCACTACCGCATCCTCGCTCATGAAACGGTCCTGGTTGCGCTTGCGTAGCTCGGCTTCCTGGCCGGCGTGATAGGGGATGGCGTTGAAGCCCTGCTCCTTCAGGAAATCCGCGACCTCGTCGGTGAACTTGCGTGACAGGCAATAGACGATGCCGGCCTGCCCCTTCTTGTCGGCGAGGAAGGCCAGCAACTGCTTCGACCATTGCGTCTTCTGCGCCACGGCAAGGCGCAGGTTCGGCCGGTCGAAGCCATGCAGGATGACTTGGCCATTCCCCTTGAACAGCCTGGCGGCGATGTCGGCGCGGGTCGCCTTGTCCGCCGTGGCGGTGAAGGCGGCGATGCGGGCGCCGGGGAACAATTGCTGCAGCCGGGTCAGCTGCTCGTATTCCGGCCGGAAGCTCGGCCCCCATTTGGAGATGCAATGCGCCTCGTCGACCACGAACAGCGCGGGGTCGAGCCGGTCGATGGCGGCGAGCATGTTGTCCAGCATCAGCCGCTCGGGCGAGAGATAGAGCAGCTTGGTCTTGCCCGAGGTCACCTTGCGCCACTCGGCCACCTGCGTCTCGCGCGGCTGGCCGGAATGGATCGCGGCGGCTTCCACCCCATCGGCGCGCAGCCCGGCGACCTGATCGTCCATCAGCGCGGTCAGCGGCGAGACCACGATGGTCGGCCGCTCGAAGATCAGGGCCGGGATCTGGTAGCACAGCGACTTGCCCGAGCCGGTCGGCATCACCGCCAGCACGTTCTCGCCCTTCAGGATGAGATCGACAATCTCCTCCTGCCCCGGGCGGAAGGAGGTATAGCCGAAGACGTCATGGAGGATCTGGGCGGGAGCGGACATGGCGCGAGACTAGCCGATTCGTGCCACGTTGGTCATTCAGTTCGGCAGAACGGAAACCTCGATCATTCGTCGCGCAGCGTAAACGCCATCTGCCGACCATCGTTCAGACTGGCCACGACCTTGATGTTGGCGGCATCCGTCATGTCGTAGGTTAACGGGCCGGAGGTGCCGTTGCTGCAGTTCATCTGGCCGCCGCCGGCCGCCTCGAAGCTGTAGGCGCAGGGCGAGAAGCGGTGGGCGATGCTGTCGGCATAGGCGACATAGGGCCGCTCGGCGCCGTTGCAGGTCAATGAGGTGGCCTGGGATTGCACGTCGCCGAAGGCGCGCAGGTAGCCGCTGCAGGACGCGGTGGGAGAGGCGGCTTTCTGCTGCAGATCGGCGCCGGTATTCGGTCCCGAGGCACATCCGGCGAGCAGCGCCGCGACCGAGGCCATGATCCATGCGATGCCGGATTTCCGCACCATGCTTGTCTCTCCGAATTGCGGCGCGGCACTGTGCCGGCGCTGAAGCGGCCTAATGCGCCGCGATCCACTTGCGGGCGGCGTGCTTGCCCTTCGGGCCGGAATCTTCCTCGAACAAGGCCGCCAATTGCTCAAGCACCGTGCCGCCCAATTGTTCCGCGTCGACGATGGTGACGGCGCGGCGGTAGTAGCGGGTCACGTCGTGGCCGATGCCGATGGCGAGCAGCTCGATGTTCGAGCGGGTCTCGATCCACTCGATGACCTCGCGCAGGTGCTGCTCCAGGTAGTTGCCCGGATTGACCGACAGGGTCGAATCGTCGACGGGGGCGCCGTCGGAGATGACCATGAGAATGCGGCGCTGCTCGCTGCGCTGGATCAGGCGGTTATGCGCCCAGAGCAGCGCCTCGCCGTCGATGTTCTCCTTCAGGATGCCTTCGCGCAGCATCAGGCCCAGGTTCTTGCGCGCCCGGCGCCAGGGGGCGTCGGCCGGCTTGTAGACGATGTGGCGCAGATCGTTGAGGCGGCCGGGATTGGCGGGCTTCCCCGCATTGATCCAGGCCTCGCGCGACTGGCCGCCCTTCCACATGCGGGTGGTGAAGCCGAGGATCTCGACCTTCACGCCGCAGCGCTCGAGCGTGCGGGCCAGGATGTCGCCGGTCATCGCGGCCACGGTGATGGGCCGCCCGCGCATGGAGCCGGAATTGTCGATGAGCAAGGTCACCACGGTGTCGCGGAACTCGGTATCCGTCTCGCGCTTATAGCTGAGCGGCAGCTCCGGGTTGGCGATGATGCGCGGCAGGCGCTTGCTGTCGAGCAGGCCTTCCTCCAGGTCGAACACCCAGGAGCGGTTCTGCTTGGCGAGCAGCCGGCGCTGCAGCCGGTTGGCGAGCTTCGCCACCACGGTCTGCAGGCTGCTCAGCTGCTGGTCGAGCAGGGCGCGCAGCCGGGTGAGCTCATCCGGGTCGCAGAGCTCCTGCGCCTCGACCACCTCGTCGTATTGCGTGGTGAAGCTCTTATAGGCAGGTTCGTTGCGGCGGCGGGACAGCGGCTCCTCGTTGCGGCGGCCGGGATTGCCCGGCTGTTCCTCGCCGCCTTCCGCCGGCATCTCCATTTCCTGCTCGCTCGACTCCATCTCCTGGGCGTCGGATTCGGCTTCCTGCTGCGCATCCATCTGCGCGTCGGTTTCCGATTGCTGCTGCTTGCCGCTCTTCTGCTGCGGCTGCTGCTGCTTGTTCGGGTCCTGCTGGTCCTGGTCGTCCTGCTCGTCGCGCTCGCTCTCCAGCTCCTCGTCGGTCTGCTCCAGCTCCATGTCGGAGAGCAGGCGGCGCACCGCCTTGGCGAAGGCGCGCTGGCTGTCGAGCTTGTCCTTGAGCTGGGAGATGTCTTCCAGCACCTTCTGGGCGAAATCGCTGCGCCAGGCATTGACCATCGCCTTGGCGGAGTCGGGCACCGCCTCGCCGGTCACCGCCTCGCGCACCATCAGGCGCAGCACCTCGGGCAGGTTGGCATCCTCACGCGAATTGACCCGGGCATAGCCCTTCACCCGGCACTGTTCCTCGAGGGCGGCGCGCAGGTTCTGCTTCACCCCGGCCATCTTCTTGGCGCCGAGCGCCTCGCAGCGCGCCTGCTCGACGGCGTTGAAGACGTCGCGCGCCATCGGCGATTTCGGGCATTCGCGCGCATGCACCTTGGCATTGTGGTGCCTGAGCTTGAGGGCGATGGCGTCGGCCTCGCCGCGGGTCTGTGCGACTTCCGCCGCCGGCAGGTTCTTGGCCGGCAGGGGCAGGCGCGCCTCGGTACCGAGCAAGGCCGCCGGTCCCGGGGCAAAGCTCGCCTGCAGGTCCGGCCGTTCCGAGATCGCGCGCATGGCGGCGCCGGTCGCGCGGCGGAACTCCTCGATGGCGTTGCCGGGTTTGTTGGTCATCGGACCCCGAGCTTAGGCCAGCTGCACCTTGCCGGCGCTGTCCTTCAGGTCGATGCCGAAGCAGCGCTGGAAATATTCCGCCACCACCGGCCGCTCGAGCTCGTCGCACTTGTTGAGGAACGAGACGCGGAAGGCGAAGCCGACATCCTTGAAGATGCGCGCATTCTCCGCCCAGGTGATGACCGTGCGCGGGCTCATCACGGTGGAGATGTCGCCGTTGATGAAGCCGGCGCGGGTCAGCTCGGCGCAGGAGACCATGGAGTTGATCGCCTTGCGGCCTGCCTCGTTGTCATAGGTCGGCGACTTGGACAGCACGATGCCGACCTCGTCCTCGTGCGGCAGGTAGTTCAGCGTGGCGACGATGTTCCAGCGGTCCATCTGGCCCTGGTTGATCTGCTGCGTGCCGTGATAGAGGCCGGTGGTGTCGCCGAGGCCGACGGTGTTCGAGGTCGCGAACAGGCGGAAGGCCGGATGCGGGCGGATCACGCGGTTCTGGTCGAGCAGGGTCAGCTTGCCCTCGACCTCCAGCACGCGCTGGATCACGAACATCACGTCCGGGCGGCCGGCGTCGTATTCGTCGAACACCAAAGCGGTCGGATGCTGCAGGGCCCAGGGCAGCAGGCCCTCGCGGTACTCGGTCACCTGCTTGCCGTCGCGCAGGACGATGGCGTCCTTGCCGATCAAATCGATTCGGCTGATGTGGCTGTCCAGGTTGACGCGGATGCAAGGCCAGTTGAGGCGGGCGGCGACCTGCTCGATATGGGTCGACTTGCCGGTGCCGTGATAGCCCTGGATCATGACGCGGCGGTTGTAGGCGAAGCCCGCCAGGATCGCCATCGTGGTGTCATGGTCGAAGCGGTAGCTTTCGTCGACATCCGGCACATGCTCGGTGCGCTGGCTGAAGCTTGGCACCTGCATGTCGGAATCCAGGCCGAAGACCTGACGCACCGAAATGGTGATGTCGGGCAGGGCCGCTTTTTCCGCTGGGGCTGCGGTCGTATTCGCCATCTCAAGAACCCTTGTCGCAAAAGTGAAGCGGTGTTCTAGCCGATTCCGGGGGGTCAATCCAGGCCACAGCCGGATTGCGGATTTGCATCTGGGACAACCCAGGAATGCAGGCGCCCGGATTTGCCCAGTTTGGGCCAATTTGCGCCCATACAATCCGCACAGGCGCGGGGAATCTTACCCCAGAGCGGCCTTTTTCAGCGTGGAATAGGCCTGATTGACGACTTTCAGGCGCTCCTCGGCGGCTTTGTCGCCGCCATTGGCGTCCGGGTGCAGGCGCTTGACCAGGGCGCGGTAGCGGGCACGGATCTCGTCCATGGTGACCGGCGGGGCCAGGTCGAGGATGGCGAGCGCCTGCTCCTCCTTGCTGAGGCGCGAGCTGCGCCGCTGCGCCTCGCGCTGGCGTTTCTGGCGCGCCTGCTTGGCGCCGTCCAGGGCCTCGGCCACGTCGTCCGGGATGAACTCCGAATTGACGGTATAGGCGCGGCCGCGGGGGCCGTGCGCACCCCACTTGCCGAGCGGCCAGGTCGGCCGGCCGCCGACGATGTCGTTGCGCACATGGCGCTCGATCTCGCGCTCGCTCATCCCGGCGTAGTAGTCCCAGGCCTTGTTGTAGTCGCGCACGTGGTCGAGGCAGAACCAGTAGTATTCGTTCAGGTGATCGCGCGATTTCGGCGCCCGGTAGATGCCGGGCAGGGTGCAGTCCGGATGCTGGCAATGCAGCGGCTGCGGCGGCGGCTCCGGCTCGTAGAACCGGGCACGGCGCTTGCGCGGCGCTTCTTCCTTCGTCTGCTGCTGCGGCGCCTCCGCCGCGCGCATGGTCTTGGCGTCTATCTTGTTCATCGTGACAGTATGAGAAGCCGTCCCGCCACTGGCAAGGGAAAGGCTCGTGTCAGTTGCGCGGGCCTGGCAGTGCCTCAGGCCTTGCGGCGGCGCGCATCGCCCAGCGCGATGGCGGCGACGCCCAGGAAAATCAGCACACCGCCGAGGATCAGGCTGGCCGGCAGGGCCTCGCCCAGCCACAGGGTCGAGGCGGTCAGGCCCCAGGCGGGCACGGCCAGATAGGACAGCGAAATGGTGCTGGACGGCAAGGCGCGCTGCAGGCTCACCGAGGCCCAGAAGGCGAAGGCGGTCGCCAGCGGGCCGTTGTAGAGCACCATCCAGACCAGCTGCCAGTTCCACTCGGCGTGGAACGGGCCCTCGACGCTCCACGCCACGATGGCGAGCGGCAAGACCAGCACCGCCATCTGGATCGGCGCCAGCTGCAGCGGCGACAGGTGCCAAGTGTGGCGCCGGGTATGCAGGATCGCCGCCGCCCACAGCATGGCGCCGACCAGCAGCATGCCATTGCCGATCAACTGGTGGCTGTCCGACCAGTCGATGCTCGCCGGATTGAGCAGCACGACCAGGCCGGCGAGGCCGGCCGCCATGCCGAGGCCGCGCCAGAGCGTCAGCTTCTCGCCGAAGAACAGGATCGCCGCCGGCAGGACCCAGAGCGGCGAGGTGTAGGCGAGGATGGCCGACCGCCCGGCCGGGATGAATTGCAGGCCGATGGTGGTCAGCATCATGAACAGGCCCATCTGCAGGATCGAAACCGACCAGATCACCGGCCAGTCCTGCTTCGTCGGCTTCGCCAGGCGGCCGGTCGCGGCCAGGAAGCCGAACAGGCAGAGGCTGCCGAGCGCCAGGCGCAGCGCCACGAACCAGATCGGCGGCATCAGGTGCACGACCATTTTCATGATCGGCCAGTTGAGGCCCCAGATCAGCACCAGTACCGCGAAGACCGCATAGGCCGCGCCATGCGAGAGTGGCGCGTGGGGCGCGCGGGCGGCCTGGGCCGGGGAGAGGGTCGACTGGCTCATCGTCTCGGACGCTGCTAGGGTTGGTGGCTGGCGGACGCTGCCGATGAGTGGCGGCCCGCGGCGGGAAAACACTGGCACTGAAGACGGACGGCACTATGGGACAGGTCGCGGAACGGATCGAACGCAAATTGCGCATGGCATTCCAGCCGCAAACGCTGAGCGTGATCGACGAGACCAACCAGCATCACGGCCATGCCGGCTGGCGCGAAAGCGGCGAGACCCATTTCCGTGTCGAGATCACCGCAGAGGCCTTCGCCGGCAAGTCGCGGGTCGAGCGCCAGCGCGCCATCTACCAGGTGCTCTCCGAGGAACTGGCCGGCCCGGTGCACGCCTTGGCCCTCAGCGCCAACGCGCCGCAGGGATAGGAGCGCGGACTCGCAGTAAACCATCTCGTCATGGTCGTGCTAGGCACGACCACCCACGAGTTTGCCAGTGGCCACCCATTCTTGCCCGACGAAACTCGTGGGTGGTCGGACCAAGTCCGACCATGACGAATGCGGAGACCCTAACGACCTTTACTCCCGCGGCCTGTAGAATTCCGGCCAGTGCGACTTCACAATGTCGCCGTCGCTGGCCAGCGCATGGCAGGAATCGATGAAGCCGGGCTTCTTGCCGGGCGAGGTTGCGGCCGGCGGGCCGTCGGCCTTGCTCAATCCCGCCTCGCGCTTCCTGCGTTCCTGCCAGCCGTAGAGCGTCTGGAACGCCACCGTCGCCATCGCGCGCAGCATCTCGACGTGATGCACGCAGCCATGATGGCCGCCGAACTTCTCCTGCAGCAGGCGGGTCCAGCCCTTGCTCACATGATGGCCTTTGAGCGCGGCGAAGGCCGGCGTGATGGCGCCGCAGATGTCGTATGGGCTGGCGCTGGTCACCGCCTCGACGTCGTGGATCAGGAAATGCTCATCGAGGGTCAGCCGGATGCGCATGTCGTGCAGCGGATCGTCCACCGGCACCATGCCGCGCCACTCGTTGGGAAACGCGTAGGGCTTGCGGTCGGTCATGCGGCCTTCGATGTCGAACAGGCCGTCGGCGCGGCGATAGCCGGCGAACTGGAAATCGCGGAAATGCTGGACTTCGCGGTCGACCGGCTGGCTCAGGGCCGGCCGACCATGTTCCGCGCGGGTGAAATCCGCCGCCTGTTCGCGGGTCGATGTCATCGCGTCTCTCCGAATGTCGCGCCTATTTGGCTTCCGCGGCGGCGCCCTTGTCGAGCGGTGTCACCCGGATGCGGCGGATCTGGTTGCGCTGGCGCTCCAGGATTTCGAAGCGCAGGCCAAAGAAGCTGAACACCTGGCCCGGGATCGGAATCTGCCGTGCCTCGTGCAGCACCAGGCCGGCCAGCGTCGAGGCCTCCTCGTCCGGCAGGCCCCAATCGTATTCGCGGTTGAGGTCGCGCAAGGTGACGCTGCCATCGATGACGAAGCTGCCGTCTTCCTCGAGGACCACGCCCTCGACCTTCATGTCGTGCTCGTCGGCGATGTCACCGACGATCTCCTCGATGATATCCTCCAGCGTCACCACGCCCATCAGCGCGCCGTATTCGTCGACCACGATGGCGAAGTGCTCGCGCCGGCTCTTGAACGCCTCGAGCTGCTTCAGCAGCGTGGTGCTGTCGGGGATGAACCAGGGCTTGGCGCAGAGCCCGATGATGTCGAGCCCGGACATCTTCCAGTCGTTGTTGCGCAGCGCCCGGAGCAGGCCCTTGGCATGCAGCACGCCGACGATGTTGTCCGGCTCGCCGCGCCACAGCGGGATGCGGGTGTGCTGGCTCTCCAGCACCTGCTGCACCAGCTGGTCGCTCGGCAGGTCGGCGTCGATGGTGGTGACGCCGCGGCGATGCACCATGATGTCGGAGACCGGCACCTCGTCGAGGTCGAGGATCGAGTGCAGCATGGCGCCGGCTTCGCGGATCTCCTCGGCCGATTCCGAGTGCAAATCGATGGCGCCGCGCAGTTCGTCGATGCTTTCCTCGGCGCCGGGCTCGCGCTCCACCTTCACCCCGAACAGGCCGAGGCCGCCGTTGATGATGATCTGGGTGATGTGGGTCAGCGGATAGGCGATCCTGATCAGCAGCGAGACCAGCGGCGCCACGACCAGCGACATGCGCTCTGCATTGTTGATGGCGTAGGTCTTGGGCAGCACTTCGCTGACGATGAAGATGACGGCGGTGATGCAGGCGGCCGCGATCAGCGGCAGGGCGCCGCCGGCCTCGGTGAAATACTCCGCGAACACCACCGTGGTGATGGCGGCGGCGGCGTTGTTCACGAAGGTGTTGCCGAGCAGCATGGTGGCGATGACCCGCTCCATCTGGCTCTGCAGCTTTTCCACCCGCATGGCGTTGTGGTCGCCCTGGCTCGACAGTGCGTACATCCGCGCGCGCGACGCGGCGGTGAGCGCGGTTTCCGATCCGGCGAAGAAGGCCGAGCATGCCAGCAGGACGACGAGGGTCAGCAGTTCGACGATCATGACAGTGATCCGATCATCCGGTCAGTTTGCATTGCAGGGGCGGGGTTCAAGCGGCGATCGCTTCGTCCAGCATCGCCGCCACGTCCGCCAGGTCGACATAGGCGGGGGTGAAGGCGCGGCCGATGCCGCGCGCCAGCACGAAGCCGATGCGCCCGTCCTTCACCTTCTTGTCGCGCGACATATGCTCGACCAGGCGGTCGGAGGAGAAGCTGCGGCCGTCGATCCAGCCGGGCGAGGTGGGCAGGCCGAGGCTGGCGAGGTGGCGCTGCACGCGCGCCGCATCCTCGAGCGGGCAGAGGCCGAGCCGCGCCGACAGGTCGAACGCCATGACCATGCCGATGGCGACCGCCTCGCCGTGCAGCAGCTCGTCGCCATAGCCGCATTCGGCTTCCAGCGCGTGGCCGAAGGTGTGGCCGAGGTTGAGCAGGGCGCGGTCGGCGGATTCGCGCTCGTCGGCGCCGACGATGGTCGCCTTGGCGCGGCAGCTGGCGGCGATGGCGTGGCGCCGGGCGCTCGCCTCGCCGGAGATGATGCCGGCGCCGTGCCCCTCGCACCAGGCGAAGAAGGCGGGATCGTTGATCAGGCCGTATTTCACCACCTCGGCGTAGCCGGCCAGCAGCTCGCGCCGCGGCAGGGTGTCGAGCGTCTCGATATCGGCCAGCACCAGGCGCGGCTGGTAGAAGCTGCCGATCAGGTTCTTGCCGTGCGCGGTGTTGATGCCGGTCTTGCCGCCGACCGAGGAATCGACCTGGGCCAGCAGGGTGGTCGGCACCTGCACGAAATCGATGCCGCGCAGCAGGATCGCCGCGGCAAAACCGGTGATGTCGCCGATGACGCCGCCGCCCAGCGCGATCAGCGTGGTGGCGCGCTCGGCCTTCATCGCCAGCAGGCGGTCGCATAGCGCTTCGAGCTCGGCGAAGCTCTTGGTCGCCTCGCCGGCGGGCAGCACGATCGCTTCCGCGGCGACGCCCGCCTCGCGCAGGGATTCCAACAGCGTCTCCAGGTGCAGGCGCGCGACATGGGCGTCGGTGACGACGATGGCGCGCTTCTGGCGCAGCACCGGGGCGATCAATGCGCCGGCCCGCGTCACCAGGCCGCCACCGATCTGGATGTCATAGCTGCGCGCGCCGAGTTCGACGCGGACCACGTCGATCTCCGTCCGGTCGACCAGGGTCATGGCCGGCGCGCCCTGTCCGCCTGATTGCCCGCCTGATTGCCCGCCTGGTTGTCCACCCGGTCCAGTTCCGCCTCGACGGCGCGCAGGACGCGCTGCACGGTGATGTCCGGCGGACCGTCGGCGCTCTCCACCGTCAAATCGGCTTCGGCATAGACCGGATAGCGCGTTTCCATCAGTTCGGTCAGCTTCTGGCGCGGGTCGACGTCGCGCAGCAGCGGCCGGTCGTTGCGCCGGCCGACCCGCTTCAGCAATTGCTCGAGCTCGGCCTTGAGCCAGACCGACAGGGCCTTTTCCTTGACCAGGGCGCGGGTCGAGGGATCCATGAAGGCGCCGCCGCCGGTCGCCAGCACGTGGATCGGGTTGCCGAGCAGGCGCTGGATCACCCGGCGCTCGCCGTCGCGGAACACCTTTTCGCCGTGCAGGGCGAAGATGTCGGAAATCGAGCAGCCGCCGGCGGCCGCCTCGATCTCGCGGTCGGCGTCGACGAAAGGCAGTCCCAGCGCGGCGGCGAGCCGCTTGCCGATGCAGCTCTTGCCGGCCCCCATCAGGCCGACCAGGACGATGGTCTTGTCCAGGCGCTGCGCGAGCGCGCGGGCCGACGCCGCCTCGCGGCCACGCGGCTGGCGCCCGTCGTCGGTGTCGCTGGGAAGCGCGGAGCCGCTGGAATTCACCGCAGCCTCGCAGGGATGTGACGTGTTTTCGCCATATTTGCAGACTAGCATGAATCGAAACGCCTGTGGCAAGTTACCCACCGCCCGCCGCGTCGGCGGAGTCCGGCTAGAGTGCTGGTTTAACGCGAGAATCGCCAAGCCTTCACACAGGCGAACAGGGCTGCATGAACAAGCTGATCTTGGTTCTATTCGTGACGTTGATCGTCATCATCGGCGGCGGGACCGCATTCCTGGCTCTCTGGGAGCCGCCGATCCAGCCCGGCACCATGGAGATTCCGATTCCGAATGACCGCCTCTCCCTGCAGTAAGCGCGCGCGGTCCCTGACGGCCGGCGCCGCTGCGCTGGCCCTGCTGGGCACCGCGTTGGCGGCGGCTCCGGCCCACTCCCTTTCCCCCGGCGATCCGACGCCGATCGGTTTGCCCGAAGGGCAGCCGACCGACCCGGCGACGCCACCCGCCGACCCCGGCACGACCGCGACCGGCGGTGTGCAGAGCACGCCGCTGCCGCCCTTGCCGATGCCGGCGCCCGAGGCGACGCCGGCACCTGGCGCCGTGCCGCCCGGAACGCCGCAGCCTGCGCCACAACCGGTCCCAGGCCAGCCCGCAACCACGGCCATGCCGCAGACCGTGCCGCCTCCGCAGCCTGCCGTGCAGGCGGCGCCGGCGGATGCCGGCGCGCCGGGATTGCTGGACGATGCCAATGCTGGCCTCGGCGCCAATCTCTGGCAAGGCTCCAGCGCGGCGCGGCTGATTTCCTGGATGCCGCAATTGCCGGCCCCGCAATTGCAGCCGGCACTGCGCGACCTGCAGGTCCGCCTGCTACTGACCAAGGCGCCCGGACCCAACGCCAGCGGCGGCATCGATACGTTGGTGCCGCTGCGCGCCGAGCGCCTGCATGCCATGGGCTTCTCGACCGAGGCCCTGTTGCTGACCAAGGCGGCCGGCAATGCAGCACCGGTCGACGCGCGCGAGGCCTTCGAGAAGGCACTGAACGCCGGCGATGCGACGGCCGCCTGCGCCAAGGCGGACGAGGCGGTGAACGCCCAGCAGGTGCTCGATCTCTATTGGCGCAAGGCGCTGCTCTACTGCCAGATCGAGCGCGGGCAAACCGACCAGGCAGGCATCGGCCTCGACCTGCTGCGCGAACTGCCGGACAAGGATGCCAACACCAAGAACGTCATCGCCCTGGCCAGTGTGCTGCTGGGCGAAGGCAAGGCGAAGAAGCTGAAGCTGGCCGGCGATCCCGACGCGCTGCAGGCGGCGATGATGCGCAAGGCGGGGCTGAAGCCGAAGAACGTGCAGGCCACGCCCGAGCCGAAGATCGCCGGACCGGCGGCGGCGGCCGCCGCCGCGCGCGACACGACGCAGCCGCTCGACACCCGCATCGAGCAGGGCGAGTTCGCCTTCGCCGCCGGGCTGCTGAGCGCCGATGAGTTGGTCGGCCTCTATCGCCAGACCAAGTTCACCGGCGATCCGCTGACCCTGCCCGATACGCCGGCCAATCGCGGCCAGCTCTATCAGGCAGCCGACCAGGCCTTCGATCCCGTCCGCCGGGCGCAATTCGTCCAGCGCGCGCTGCTGACCGCCCAGGCGCGCGGCGCCTATTTCACCGCGGCCGCACTTTATCGGCCGATCGCCGACAAGGTGACGCCGGCGCCGAACCTCGCGTGGTTCGCCCCGGAAGCCGCACGCCTGATGTTCTGGTCCGGCAATGTCGACAAGGGCGGCTTCTGGCTCAACCTGGCGCAGGGCGCGCAGGCCGCCAATCCAACGGTCGCGCGCAGCGTGCCCGGATTGCAGATCCTGGCGCAGATCGCCGGGCTGAACGGCGCCTATGACGCCGACCCGGTGGCGACCTGGCAACAGGCGACCGCCGCCAGTCCGATCGCGGTCGACCGCCTGCGCGGCATCCAGGCCGGCCTCGGCCTGCCCGGGGTTGCCGCCGTGTCTTTCCCGGCGCCCAGCGGCGACGCTGCGGCCATGTCCGAAGCGGCGCAGGCCGGCCGGCGTGGCGAGACGGTGCTTCTGGCGCTGAACGCCCTCGGCGGCAGGGGCCTCGCCAACGCCGATGGCGCGACGCTGGCGCAATCGCTGGGCGGGCTGAACGCGGTCGGGCTGGCGCCGGAGGCCAAGCGCATCGCGCTCGAGGCGGCGATTCTCGCCGGGCTCTAGGCCGTGGGCCGGCAACGCACGCTGCCGCTCGACGAGACGCTGCCGGCAACCCGGTATTGGGATTCCTTCGCCGAGATGCTGAGCGCGGAGCGCAACGTCTCCGCCAACACGATGGACGCCTATCGCCGCGATCTCAAGGACGCGGCCGACGCGCTTGCCGCCGCCGGCGACCTCGCCGATGCCAGCAGCGACCAGCTGCGCGGCTATTTCTCCGCCGCGGCGCGCCGCCAACTGAAGCCGGCGACGGCGGCGCGGCGGTTGAGCGCGCTGCGCCAGTATTTCCGCTTCCTGGTCGCCGAGGGAAAGCGCGACGACGATCCGAGCGCGGCGCTCGACGCGCCGAAGCGCGGACGGCCGCTGCCGAAAGTGCTGAGCGAAGACGAAGTCGCCGCGATGATCGATTGCGTGGCGCGCCAGGACAAGGCCGCGGCCCTGCGCCTTGGCGCGTTGCTGGAGTTGCTCTATGCCACCGGCCTCCGGGTGTCGGAACTGGTCGGCCTGCCGCTGGCCGCGGTGATGCGGGACCAGCCTTATCTGGTGGTGCGCGGCAAGGGATCGAAGGAACGCCTGGTGCCGCTGAACGCCACCGCCAAGGCGGCGGTCGCCGCCTACCTGGCCGTGCGGGAGAAGTTCCTGCCGCGATCGGTGAAGGCCTCGACCTGGCTGTTCCCGTCTACGGGGGCGACGGGCCATCTGACCCGGCAGCGCTTCGCCCAGTTGCTGAAGGAGGCAGCGGCAGCGGCGGGCATTGCGCCGGAGCGGGTCTCGCCCCATGTCCTGCGCCATGCCTTCGCGACGCACCTGCTGGATCACGGCGCCGATCTGCGCGCCTTGCAGAAGATGCTGGGCCACGCCGATATAGCGACAACCCAGATCTACACGCATGTAGCAACCGGGCGGCTGGCGGAACTGGTCGGCCGGGCGCATCCTCTGTCCCAGGCCGTGCCGCGATCCGGCAAAGCCCAGAAATCCGGGAACCGGGCTCCCAAAGGGGCACCTAAAGATTGACAGGTTTGGCCCAGGCAGCCATTAAACGGGCGGAATTTCGTTAAGATAGCGCCCGCGTTAACTAATTCGGGGACTCCCATGAGCTTCAAGATCGTCGAACAGGCGCCGGCCCGGTTGAATCGCAGCGAGTTGGCGGTTCCCGGCTCCCAGCCGAGCCTGTTCGAGAAGGCCGCCAAGTCGGCGGCCGACGTGATCTTCCTGGACCTCGAGGACGCGGTCGCCCCCGACGACAAGCCGCAGGCGCGCAAGAATGTCATCCAGGCGCTGCGCGACATCGACTGGGGGCACAAGACCATGTCGGTGCGCATCAACGGCCTCGACACCCATTTCATGTACCGCGACGTGGTCGACGTGATGGAGCAGGCGGGCGAGCGCTTGGACCTGATCATGATCCCGAAGGTGGGCACCGCGGCCGACGTCTATGCCGTCGACATGCTGGTGACGCAATGCGAGGCGGCGATGGGCCGCAAGAAGCGCATCGGCTTCGAGATGATCATCGAAACCGCGCTCGGCATGCAGAACGTGCACGAGATCGCCGCCGCCTCGAAGCGCAACGAGAGCCTGCATTTCGGCGTCGCCGACTACGCCGCCTCGACCAAGGCGCGCACCACCAATATCGGCGGCGCCAATCCCGCCTATTCGATTCTCACCGACAAGGACGCGACCGGCAATCGTGACATCCACTGGGGCGACATGTGGCACTACGCCATCGCCCGCATGGTGGTCGCGGCACGCGCCAACGGGTTGCGTCCGGTCGACGGGCCGTTCGGCGATTTCTCCGACCCCGAGGGCTACCGCGCCGGCGGCAACCGCGCCGGCGTGCTGGGCTGCGAAGGCAAGTGGGCGATCCACCCCAGCCAGGTGGCGCTGGCCAATGAGATCTTCAGCCCCAGCTCGGCCGAGGTGACCAAGGCGCGCCGCATCCTGGAGGCGATGGCGCAGGCCCAGAAGGAAGGCCGCGGCGCCGTGGCGCTGGACGGCCGGCTGATCGACCTGGCGTCGATCCGCCAGGCCGAAGTGCTGGTGGCGAAGGCCCAGCAGATCGCCGGCGCGCATTGAGCGAAGGAATCCAGGCGTAATCATGCCGACCTTCCTCGACTTCGAAAAACCCATCGCCGAACTGGAAGGCAAGATCGCGGAGCTGCGCCATCTCGCCAATGCCGGCGACATGAACATCGCGGAAGAGATCGCGCGCCTGCAGACCAAGGCGGAAAAGCTGCTGCGCCAGACTTATGGCAAGCTCAGCGCCTGGCAGAAGACCCAGGTGGCGCGGCACCAGGAACGGCCGCACTTCTTCGACTACGTCGAGCAGCTGATCGACGACTACGTGCCGCTGGCCGGCGACCGCTCCTTCGCCGACGACAAGGCGATCCAGGGCGGCCTCGGCCGCCTGCGCGGCATCCCGGTCCTGATCCTCGGCCATGAGAAGGGCGCCGACACCGCGACCCGCGTGCGCCACAATTTCGGCATGGCCAAGCCCGAAGGCTACCGCAAGGCGGTGCGCCTGCTGGAACTCGCCGACCGCTTCCATCTGCCGGTGGTGACCCTGGTCGACACGCCTGGCGCCTATCCGGGGGTCGAGGCCGAGGCGCGCGGCCAGGCCGAAGCCATCGCGCGCTCGATCGAGGCCTGCCTCAAGGTGAAGTCGCCGGTCGTCTCCGCCATCATCGGCGAGGGCGGCAGCGGCGGGGCCATCGCGCTCGCCGCCGCCAATCACATCATCATGCTGGAGCATTCGGTCTATTCGGTGATCTCGCCGGAAGGCTGCGCTTCGATCCTGTGGCGCAGCGCCGAGAACGCGCAGGACGCGGCGGAAGCCTTGAAACTTACCGCCGGCGACCTGAAGTCGCTGGGCGTCATCGACGAGATCGTGGCCGAGCCGCTGGGCGGCGCCCATCGCGGCAAGGAGCAGACCATCGCCGCCCTGGGCGACGCGATCGAGCGGGCGGTGCAATCGATGCAGGCACAGGACGGCACGGTCCTGCGCGAGCAGCGGCGCGACAAGTTCCTGGAAATGGGACGGCGCGGGTTGGCGGCCTGACCGACGGAAGAGCGGCGGCCGAACTATTCAGGGCTGGCAATGATCGCCGAGAGGGCGTTGGGACGATGAGACGGCATTTTGACGGATACCGGGCGGGCCTCGGCGCCATCGCCCTGACAGTCCTGGCGGCTGCTGCGGTCATGACCGCGCCGCCAAGCGCTATAGCGCAATCGGCGGGCATGAGCCGGTCGGATTTCGAGGCGGCGCGCGACAGCTTCTTCAGCTCCGCCGACCGCAACGGCGATTTCGCCCTCTCCGGCGCGGAGCTGATGAGCGCGATGGGCGCCACCGATGCGCCGATCTTCGATTGCGACGATGCCGATGGCGACGGCCTGTGCAGCTATTCCGAATATCTCGATTCCGGCGAGAAGCTGTTCGAAGAGCTCGACCAGGACAGCGATGGCGTGCTGTCGTCGCAGGAACTGCAATAGTTTCAATTGCTTGGTTTCTCCGCAGGGTTTCGGGAGGGGTCCCGTTAGAGAGGTAACGGGCCGCGACCGGCCCCCAACCGAAGGAACCCCCATGCGCAAGACCACTTTGCTGCTGCTTTCCAGCGTTTTCGCCGCCTCGGCATTCGGCCTGCCCGCCCTGGCCGACAAGGGGCCGCACATGTTCGAGCGTGCCGACACCGATGGCGACGGCTTCGTGAGCAAGCAGGAATTTGCCGCCACCCGCGACACCATGTTCCAGCGCATCGACGCCAACAAGGACGGCGTCCTTACCCAGGACGAACTGCAGGCGGCGCGGGACAATTGGCGCCAGAAGATGGGCAAGGCCGCGCCGGACCAATCCCAGGTGCAGCCGGGAACCCAGAACCAGGCCCAGAACCAGAATCCGGACCAGCAGCCGGGCAAGGAACGCCACAACTTCATGCAGCGCGCCGACACCAACCAGGACGGCCAGATTTCCAGTGCGGAATTCGCCGCCATGGGTGAGAAGATGTTCGCGCGGCTGGACGACAATGGCGATGGCAAGATCGCGAAGGACGAAGTGCCGCATCACCGCAAGCGCCTGCCGGAAGAGCAGCCGGCGCAATAGCCGGAGCAATGGGCGGCGGGGCGTGCAGAGGTGCGATCGTGCAGTCGCTGGCCTTGAGAACGGCAACGGGGACGCATTGCGTGCGCGCTGATGACGTCGATGACGATGCGAGCCTGTTGCGGGCGGTCGCCAATGGCGACCGCCGGGCCTTCGATCGCCTGTCGCGTCGCCATCTGGACCGGGCTTTCGGCGTGGCCCTGCGCGTCACCGGCAATCGCGCCGATGCGGAAGATGTGGTGCAGGACGTGTTCCTGCGCGTGTGGCAGCGGCCCGAGGCGTGGCAGCCCGGGCAGGCGCAGTTTTCCACCTGGCTCTATCGCGTTGTGGTCAATCGCTGCCTGGATTTGAAGCGCAAACCGAAGGCCGGCGCGCTCGATGCGATCGCCGAGCCGGAGGATCCGCGGCCCGATGCCGAGACGGATCTGGTGGCGGCGGCACGGCAACGGGCCCTGCTCGATGCAGTGGCGGCATTGCCGGAGCGCCAGCGCGCCGCTATTGCGCTGACTTATACGGCGGGCTTGAAGAACACCGAGGCGGCAAGCGCCTTGGACATATCAGTGAAGGCGTTGGAAGCATTGCTGGTGCGGGCGAAGCGCGAATTGCGCGACGCCCTGGCCGGGCAAGGATGGATGCAGACATGACAGAGCATGGTCCGACTGGACATGACCCCTTCGAACGGGAATTGCAGACGGGGCTGGCGGCCGGGCGCGCGCCCGAATCGCTGCAGCGGCGTATCGCCCAGATCCCGCTGGAGCATCTGCGCCCGGTGCGGAAGCCGGCGGGCGGCGGATTGCGTGGGCTACTGCGCGGCGGCTGGCTGTCGTCGTCGAACGCGTCCTGGACCACCGGCATCGCCGCCGCCGCGGCCTCGCTCGCCCTCGGCTTCTGGCTCGGCTTCGCCGGGCTGACGGCGGCGGGCAGCAGCAACGATGACGAGCTGGCGACGCTGGTGTTCAGCGACGTGCCGACAACCCTGGGAGAAGAGCTATGACCCTGACGGGACGCAAGGGAACCGTGGTGGTCGTCGCGCTGGTCGTTTCGGTCTGCGTGAACCTGCTGCTCGCCGGCATGATGGCCGGGCAGCGCTGGCATGGCGGACCGGGCCGCGGGGGCATGTTCGGCGGACCCCTCCGCGACATGCCGGAGGCGGCGCAACCGCTGGTCAAGGACGTGCTGGACGCCAACCGCGCGGATTTCGACGCCAAGCGCGGCGCGGTCGATCAGGCGCGCCAGAAGATCGCCGCCCTGCTGCAGGCCGATACGGTCGACCAGGCGCAACTGGAATCGGCGCTGGCCGAGATGCAGGGGCGGATGGCGGAGATGTTCCAGCTCGGCCAGAAGGTCATGGTCGACGTGGCGCTGAAGCTGCCGCCCGACCTGCGCAAGGACTGGGCCAAGAAGTGGGCCGAGGAACGCCGCTGGAAGAAGCCCTAGCGGATGTTTGCAGCCGCGACCTGCGTCGGCCAGCACCGGCGCGGGTCAGCGCGGCAGCCCGTCCAGGAAGTCACCAAGGATCTGGTTGAACCTGGCCGGCGCCTCGATCGGCGTCTGGTGCAGGCAGTCCGGAATGATTTCGAGCCGGGAGCCCTTGACCCGTTCGTGGATCGCCTGCGCCGCCGCGACCGGCGAGCCGGGATCCTTCTCGCCCGCGATGACCAGCGTCGGCAGGGCGATACGCGCAAGCTGGTCGGTATAGTCCAGCATCTTGATGGCGTGGCCGCAGCCGATCATGCCCGCTGGCGGCGTGCCGCGGATCATGTCGGCGACCCAGCGCGTAGTCTCCGGGTCGCGCGCGCGGAAATCGGCGCTGAGCCAACGTTCCAGCGTCGGCTGCACCTGGCCCTCGACGCCGTCGCGCCTGATCGCCTCGATGCGCTGGTCCCAGAGGGCGCGGCCCTCCGGCGCCATGCGGCTGACCGTGTTGGCAAGGACCAGGGCCCGGAACCGCTTCGGATGGCGCAGGCCGAGGGATTGGCCGATCATGCCGCCGATCGAGATGCCGACGAAAACCGATGGCCGCTCCACGCCCAGGCAATCGAGCACGCCGACCACGTCATCGGCCAGCATGTCCAGGGTGTAGGGGAAATCCGGCGCCGCGCTCTCGCCGTGGCCGCGCATGTCGAAGGTGATGACGCGATGGGTCGCCGCGAAGGCCGCCACCTGGCTGCGCCACATCGCGCGGCTGGTCGCCAGCGAGTGGTTGAAGATCAGCACCGGGCCGGACTCCGGGCCGGTGGCCTCGCAGGCGATGTCGATGCCGTTGGCGTTGACCCGCATGGCGGCTCCTTCCCCTGACTAGTAGGCGAACTCCGAGAACACCGGATCGACGCTGCCGTTCCACCGGCCGTGGAACAGCTCCAGCTTTTCCTCGGCCGGGCACTTGCCGCTTTCGGCGATTTCCTGGAGCACGTTGAGGAAGCCGGATTCGTCGCCGCCGATGCGGTCGAGGGACGCGCGGCGCTGCAGTCCGGCGCGGGAGATGGCGAGCGTCTCCAGTGCGATCTCCTTGACGCTGCGGTCGTGGAAGCGGGTCTTCAACGCCTGCTTCGGCACGTCGCGGCGCAGTTGCGCGTGGTCCTCGGCAGTCCAGTCCTTGACCAGGTCCCAGGCGGCGTCCAGCGCCTGGTCGTCGTAGAGCAAGCCCACCCAGATTGCCGGCAGGGCGCAGAGCCGGTCCCACGGTCCGCCGTCGGCGCCGCGCATCTCGATGTATTTCTTCAGCCGCACTTCCGGGAACGCGGTCGTCACATGGTCGGAGAAATCGCCCATGGTCGGGATCTCGCCCGGCAGCAGGGGCAGCTTGCCGGCCATGAAATCGCGGAAGCTCAGTCCGCTGGCGTCGAGGTATTTGCCGTCGCGGTAGACGAAATACATCGGCACATCGAGCATATAGTCGACATAGCGCTCGAAGCCGAAGCCATCCTCGAAGACGAAGGGCAGGGTGCCGGTGCGGTCGGGATCGGTGTCGGTCCAGATATGGCTGCGGTAGCTCAGGAACCCGTTGGGTTTGCCTTCGGTGAAGGGCGAATCGGCGAACAGCGCGGTGGCGATCGGCTGCAGCGCCATGGAGACGCGCATCTTCTTCACCATGTCGGCTTCGCTGGCGAAATCCAGGTTCACCTGCACGGTGCAGGTGCGGATCATCATGTCGATGCCGAGCTTGCCCTTTTTCTCCATCATCGCGCGCATGATCTTGTAGCGACCCTTGGGCATCCAGGGCGTGTCGGCGCGCGACCATTTCGGGTTCATGCCCATGCCGAGCAGGCCGATGCCGAGCTCGGCCGCCACTTCCTTGACCTGGGTCAGGTGCCGGCCGACCTCGCCGCAGGTTTCGTGGATCGTGCGCAGCGGCGCGCCGGAGAGCTCGAACTGCCCGCCGGGCTCCAGCGTGATGCTGCAGCCCTCCATGGTCAGGGCGATGATGTTGCCGTTCTCTTCCACCGGCTGCCAGCCGAAGCGCAGCAGGCCGTTCAGGAGGGCGCCGATGCCGTTCGGCTGCTCGTAGCTGACCGTGCGCAGGGTCTTCAGGTCGAAGACGAACTTCTCGTGCTCGGTGCCGATGCGCCAGTCGGCGCGCGGCTTGTTGCCGGCCTCGAAATACTCGACCAGCTGCCGCTTGCTGGTGATGGGGGCGCCGCCGGATTTCGGGGGTGCTGACATCGATGCTCCTAGTTCACGCCGTCCGGCCCGCCTGACGGCATGCCGATCGGAATCATGGGATGCGGCGGCCGCAGCTTGCCGTCGCCCAGAATGGCTTGAAAGACGGCGAGCGCCGTCAGCGCTGCCGTGTCGGCGCGCAGGATGCGAGGCCCCAAGCCGACCGGCGTAACAAAGGGCAGATCGCGCAACCGGTCAAGCTCGCTCACATGAAACCCGCCTTCCGGGCCGCAAAATATGGCCCATGCGTTAGCTGGGCTAACGCTGGTGGCGCGACCTGTCAATCCGCTTAACGCATCGGCGATGGGTTGGGCCGGCCCTGTCTCGGCGCACAGAATCATCCGGCGCTCTCGCGGCCAGGACTCCAGCAACGCATCGAATCCCACCGCCGGCCGAATCTCCGGCACGCTCAGCCGCTCGGTCTGTTCCGCAGCCTCGACGGCGTTGGCGGCGAGACGATCGAGGTTGAGCCGGGCGGTGATGGTGCGCCGCGTCATCACCGGCTGGAACACGGCGACGCCAAGTTCGGTGCCTTTCTCGATCAGGAAATCGACGGCGTCCTTTTTCAGCGGCGCGAAGCACAGCCAGAGGTCGGGCACGCCGTCCTGCGCACGGCGCCTGGCGGTGATCCGCAATGTGGCGCTGCGCTTGTCGAGGCGCGCGATCTCGGCCGCGAACTCGCCGTCGCGGCCGTTGAACAGCACCACCGGATCGCCCGCCGACCGGCGCATGACGTTGCGCAGGTAATGCTGCGCGCGTTCCTCGGCGGCGATCTCCGCGCCGGGGGCGAGGTCGGCGGTGACGTAGAGGCGCGGAATCATCGCAATGCCGCGCTCCGCCGTCCGCCCCGCCGATTTGACTTCACCGCCTGCATCAACGACCTTGTCCCCCTTCCGGCCGGCCACCCGGCTGCAACGTGCCACCATTATGAGCAGCGCGCCAAACAATCAATCCGCGGCCGGCCCCTCCGCCGCCGACATCCGGACGGGCGACTGGATCGACCGCCATCTGCCGGCTTCCTGGCGGCCCTACGCACGGCTGGCGCGGCTCGACCGGCCGATTGGCACCTGGCTGCTGCTGTTTCCCTGCTGGTGGTCGATCGCGCTTGCCACGCCGCCCGGCGACTGGCCGGACCTGCGGCTGCTGGTGCTGTTCGGCATCGGCGCGTTGGTAATGCGCGGCGCCGGCTGCACCGTCAACGACATGATCGACCGCGACATCGACGCCAAGGTGGCGCGCACGGCGACCCGGCCGCTGGCCAGCGGCCGATTGTCGCTGGCCCAGGCCTGGCGCTTTCTCGGGCTGCAGCTCGGCGTCGGCCTTGTCATCCTGCTGCAATTGTCGTGGACCGCGATCTGGCTGGGCGTCGCGTCCCTGGTGCTGGTCGCGATCTATCCGCTGATGAAGCGGATCACCTGGTGGCCGCAGGCCTTCCTCGGCCTCACCTTCAACTGGGGCGCGCTGATGGGCTGGGCGGCGGTGCGCGACGAACTCGCCTGGCCGGCAATGCTGCTCTATGCCGCCGGCTTCTTCTGGACGCTCAGCTACGACACCATCTATGCACACCAGGACAAGACCGACGACGCGCTGATCGGCGTGAAGTCGACCGCGCTGCGGCTGGGAGCGGCGACCAAGCCCTGGTTGCTCGGCTTCGACGTGGCGATGCTGATGCTCTTGGTGGCGGCGCTGGCGGCGGCGGGAATCGGCTGGGCCGCCTATGCCGCGGTGCTCGGCGCCGCCGTGCATCTGCGCTGGCAGCTGCGCGCCGTCGACCTCGACGATGCCCAGGATTGCCGCGCCAAGTTCTACAGCAACCGCTGGGTCGGCTGGATCCTGCTCGCCGGCATCGTGATCGGGCGGCTGGCGCAGTGAGCGACCCCGCCGCCTTCATCGCCGCCCAGACAATCCTGCTTTCTCCGCCCCTGGTGCCGGAGATCAAGCTGCATCTGGCGACCGAGATCACGCCGATCTGGCAGGCGACGGAAACGGAATTGGCGCGGATGAACCTGCCGCCGCCCTACTGGGCCTTCGCCTGGCCGGGCGGGCAGGCGCTGACCCGCTTCCTGCTCGACAACCCGGACTGGGTGAACGGCAAGCGCGTGCTGGATTTCGCCGCCGGCAGCGGCCTTTCGGCCATCGGCGCGGCGCGCGCCGGTGCGGCGCGGGTCGAGGCGGCGGAGATCGACGCCTATGCCGGTGCCGCCATCCTGCTCAACGCCCGGGTCAACGATGTCGCCATCGACTTGGTCGTCGAGGATCTGATCGGTCAACCGCCGCGCTGGGAAATCGTCCTCGCCGGCGACGTGTGCTATGAAAAGCCGATGGCCGACCGGGTGATCGCCTGGTTCCGCGCGCTGGCCGGCCGCGGCGTTTCGGTGTTGATGGGAGATCCGGGCCGCGCCTATCTGCCGGCGGGCGGCCTGGTGGAGTTGGCGCGCTACCAGGTGCCGACGACGCTGGAGCTGGAAGATCGCGAGATGCGCGAGACCATCGTCTGGCGCCTGATGCCGTGAGGGACTGAATGGGCGAATCGGTTGGCGTGGTTTCCGAGCTCTGGCGCTATCCGGTGCAGAGCCTGCGTGGCGAACGTCTCGCGGCGCTGGACTTCACCCCGCAGGGCATCCGCGGCGACCGCGGCTATTGCGTGGTCGAGGCGGAGACGGGGGCTGCCGGCACGGCGGCGCGGCCGCCCTGGAAGATGCTGGTCACCTGGGCGGCGCGCTACTTGGTGGAGCCCGAAGCCGGCAAGGATCTGCCGATGGTCGAGATCGCTTTCCCCGACGGCGCGGCAATGTTCTCCGACGACACCCGCATCCGTGACGCGATGTCGGAGCGGATCGGCCGCCCGGTGCGCCTGGCGCGCAGCGACGCGCCGGACACGGTGCTGCCCTACAAGGCCAGCCATTGCCACCTGCTGACCAGCGCCACCTTGAAGGCGCTCGCGGCCGCCTATCCGGCCGGGCGCTTCGTGCCGGAGCGGTTCCGGCCCAACGTGGTGCTGGAGTGCGGCGACGCGACCGGCTTCATCGAGAATGGCTGGCTCGGCGGCGACCTCGCGCTGGGTGCAGTCACCCTCGACATCAACGAGCATTGCGAGCGCTGCGCCTTGACCACGCGGCCGCAAGGGGATTTGCCGATGGACCCCGGCATCCTGCATACGGCGCAGCAATTCAACCAGAACCACGTCGGCGTCTATGGCGCGGTGCGCCAGGCCGGCCGGGTCAGCCTCGGCGATTCCGCACGGCGCTAGGTTTATCGGTCCGGCGGCCGGTCACTCTGCGGCGACGGGTCGGTGAAGACCCACCGGGTGTTGCCGCTGCCGCCGCAGATCGGCGAGCTTCATGATCAGCACCCAGCCGACCAGGCTGATGCCGACCACGTTGGCGGCAATCAGCGACGGGCTGTCGAACAGCACGCCATAGATCAGCCACAGCACCTGGCCGGTCAGCATCATCAGGTACATGACCAGCGAGACATCGGCGGCCGAGCGCTGGCGCCGGATGCGCAAGGCCTGGGGCAGGAAGCTGAGCGTGGTGAGGATCGCGGCGATGAAGCCGAGCGCCTCGATCAGAGCGGTGGCGGTGAACATGGGGAAGTCCGAAGGCTGCGGAATGGATCGGGGGCGGGCGGGGTCAGCGGGCGCTGCGCTCAGTGAACGCTGCGTGGTCGTTCCCCGTAAGCCAGCTTTTCGATGCGGTATCGACACATGGCGTCGTCCACCGTCGACCAGGCCAGCCGCGACCACTCGATCTTCGCTTCGTCATAGGTCTTGAACGGGCCATACCATTGCTCCCCGCCGCCGGCGGCGGGCTCCTCGAATCGGGTGTCGGCATAGGGGCCGCCGACCACCCAGAACCACGTATCGCCCGATTCCTCTTCGATGCGGTAGCGCGCGCAGGCGGTATCCACAGACGCCCAGGCACGGCGTTGCCATTCGGCCTTCGCCTCGTCATAGGTCCCGAAGGGACCGAATTTCTGCTCCGACCCGCCATCCTGCATGCGGTCGAATCTGGTATCGGCATAATTTCCGCCGACGACCCAATAGCGTTTCATGATGCGGTCGCGCGATGTCGATAGTGAAACCCCGCGCATAATACGCTAGAAAGCGTTGATCAAACATGAAGATTCGGAATGCCCCCTATGGGCGGCGCACGGGTTTGGCGGCGGATTCCGGGTTCAGCCGAAGGGAGACTCGCATTGGCGAAAAAAGCACCGGAGGGCATGTCGCCCGCCGATTTCGGAACGGTTTTTGACAGATTTCAGTCAAGCGTGTCGCGCTTCGATTGCGGCAGGTTCTGCGCCCCGCTGAACAACGGCGAGCCGGTCTGCTGCTCCACCGACAATGCCATTCCGATCGTCGAGAAGACCGAGTTCCAGTGGCTGAAGGCGCGCACTGACCTGTGGCACCTCTACAAGCCGACCGACGCCACCTCGCGCCAGATCGTGGCCGAATTGCACAAGAGTTGCACCGCGATCGAGTGCAAGGGTGCCCGCTTCTGCGAGCGCGACAACCGCACCATGGCCTGCCGCGCCTTCCCCTTCTATCCCTATTTCACCCGCGCCGGCGCGCTGGTCGGCCTCGCCACCTATTGGGGCTTCGAGGACCGCTGCTGGCTCATCTCCAACATGCAGGTCGTTGAGCGGGACTTCGTCCAGGAATTCATCGCCGCCTATGAATACATCTTCGCGCGCGACCCCGAAGAGCTGAAATCGATGAAGTCGCAATCGGCCTATCACCGGCGCACCTTCTCGCGCCGCAACGAGGCGATCGCGCTGATCGGCCGCGACGGCGGGTTTTTCAAGGTCCTGCCGCGCTCGGGCCGAATCGTGCCGCTGGCGGCGGACAAGCTGCCGCAATATGGCGCTTATGTTTCAGTCGCCGCCTATCGCCGCGCGGTGAAGGACGCTGGCGGCGACCCGAAGGCGGCGGAGCAGGTCCTGCTGCAACGCCCGCCGGTCGCCCGGTCGGCGAAGGCCGCGGCGGCCAAGGCAAAGGCGCCGAACCTGTCGGTCATTCACGCCGCGCCCGCGCCGCAGGCGGGCAAGGGGAGATAATATGCAACGTCGGCCGCGCCGTTCCCGGGAACCCGCCCAGATGGGCGGCGCCTGGGTCGCCCGCGGCCCGCTGCGCAATGCCTTCCCGCCGCTGGCGCCGCTGAGCCCGGACCAGGTCGAGGCGATCCACGATGCCTCGCTGCGCCTGCTGGAGGAGATCGGCATCGAGTTCCAAGGGGCGGCCGCCTGCGAGATCCTGCGCAAGGCCGGTGCGGTGGTCGAAGTGAATTCCGGCCTGACCCGCATCCCGCGCGAAGTTGTGCTGGCGGCGCTGAAGACGGCGCCGGCTTCCTTCACGCTGACCCCGCGCAACCCGGCGCGGGCGGTGCATGTCGGTGGCGATCACGTCTCCTTCGGCCTGGTGGCGGGGCCGCCCAACGTGCATGACGCGGTCAGTGGCCGGCGCGCCGGAAACTATGCCGACTACGCCAACCTGATCCGGCTGGCGCAGAGCTTCGACATCATCCATTTCATCGGCAACCAGCCGACCGCGCCGCAGGAATTGCCGGCGCGCACCCGGCACCTCGATTGCTATCTCGCCAACATCACCTATTCGGACCGCATCTATCATTGCACCGCCATCGGCCGGGAGCGCGCGCTGGACGGCATCGACATGATGGCGATCAGCCGCGGCCTCAGCCGCGCGGAGATGGCAGCCAGCCCCGGCGTGCTCACCATCATCTCGGTCAACTCGCCGCGCCGCTTCGACGCGGCGATGTCCGACGGGCTGATGGCGATGGCGGAGCACGGCCAGGCGGTGGTGGTGACGCCCTTCACCCTGATGGGCGCGATGGCGCCGGTCTCGCTCGCCGCCGCGCTGACCCAGCAGAATGCCGAGGCGCTGGCCGGCATCACGCTGGCGCAGCTGACGCGCCCCGGCGCGCCGGTGGTCTATGGCGCCTTCACATCGGATGTCGACATGAAATCCGGCGCGCCGGCCTTCGGCACGCCAGAGAATGCGCGCGCCACCATCGCCTGCGGCCAGCTCGCGCGCTTCTACAAGCTGCCCTACCGCGCCAGCAATTCCAGCGCCAGCAATGCCGTCGATGCGCAGGCGGCCTATGAATCCGAGATGTCGATCTGGTCCTCGGTCATGGCCCACGCCAACCTGGTCTATCACGGCGCCGGCTGGATGGAAGGCGGCCTCACCGCCTCCTTCGAGAAGATCGTGCTCGATGTCGAGATGCTGCAGATGATCGCCGAGACCATCCAGCCCTTCGCGGTGGAGCCGGAGGACATCGCCCTGGACGCCATCGCCTCGGTGCCGCCGGGCGGGCATTTCTTCGGCGCGCAGCACACCCTGGAGCGCTACGAGACCGCGTTCTATCGCCCGCTGGTCTCGGACTGGCGCAGCTATGAAAGCTGGAAGGCGGACGGGGCGAAGGACGCCACCCAGCGCGCCACCGCGATCTGGCAGCAGGCGCTGGAGCGCTACCAGGAGCCGCCGCTCGACCCGGCCATCCGCGACGCGCTGGACGCCCATATCGCCAAGCGCAAGGAAGCGCTGAAGGACGTGGATCACTAGATCCGCAACGTCATTCGTCATTGCCGGGCTTGACCTGGCAGTGACGAAGGGACTCGGCATGGTTCAAGCCGCGTCGTAGGCCGCGCGCACCATGCGGGCGAGGTCGTCCTCGCCGTGCCCAGTCGCGGCATAGGCGCCGAAGCTGGCGATGGCGGCGCCAATCGCCGGCGTCTCCACTTGCAGCATCGCGGCCACGCGGCTGAACATCCGCCCGTCCTTGACGACGCCGGAAACCGAGAAGCCGATTGCGTCGCTCTCGCCGCGCAAGACCGGCAGGCGATGCTGGAAGGCGCCGCTGGCGGCCGGGCTGCTGGCGAGGAATTTCAGCATGGTGTCGAGGTCCAGGCCGGCGCGCTTGCCGAGTTGCAGCGCCTCCTTCAGCGCCTGCCAGAAGCCCATCAGCATCATGTTGTTGACGATCTTGGCGGCGGCCCCGGCGCCGAGCGCACCGACATGGTGGATGCGGTCGGCCAGCGCCTCCGCGACCGGCCGGAACCGCGCCACGTCCGCCGCGCCGCCGCCGATATAGAAGCCGGCCTTGCCCGCCATCACCATGTCCGGCCCGCCGGAGATCGGCGCGTCGAGTGCGCCGCCGCCGACGCGGCGGATCGCCTCCGCCTGGTTGCGCAACGTGTCCGGGCCGATCGTGCTGGTATCGACGATCAGCTTGCCGGCGACATCGCCGCGCAGCAGGTCCTGGATCACGCTAGTCACCGCCGCGTCGTCACTGAGCGACAGGAGCAGGATATCCGCGGCGGCGGCGACGGCCGGGATGTCCGCGCAAAGGGTGATGCGGAGCGCGCCGGGGATTTGCGCGGCGCCGCTCCGGGTCCAGCCCGCCACCGGGAAACCCTGGCCCGCGAGGCGCGCCGCCAGCGCCCGGCCCATCCGGCCCAGGCCCAGGATTCCGATGCGCGTTGGTGGAGTCATGAATACCTCCCTGACTTGGCTAAGTGCGAAGATATATCCAATCTGGCTTGTCGGGGCCGGCCGCGTTCGCCCGTCTTCCAGCGAGAGTGTCATGAAAGGCGACGTCCCATGCGCAAGCTGATCCTCAAGATGCAGGTCACCGTCGACGGCTTCGTCTGCGGTCCGAACGGTGAAGTCGATTGGGTTTTCAAGAGCTTGGACCAGGGCGCGACGGATTGGCTGGTGCAGACCCTGTGGCAGGCCGGCGTTCACATCATGGGCCGGCGCACATTCTTCGACATGATGACCTATTGGCCCTATTCGGCGGAACCCTACGCGCCGCCGATGAACGAGGTTCCCAAGCTGGTCTTTTCCCGCGCGGGCCTCGACGCGACGCGCCGGGGCGAGTTGACCCGCGCCTTCGAGGACGCCACCCGGCAACGTACCTTGCTCGGGATCGAGCCGGTGCCGGCCAAGGAAGCGGTGGCCAAGGCCTGGGCGGAGACGCCGGTCCTGACCGGCGACCTGGCGACCGAGATCAACCGCCTGAAGCGGGAACCCGGCAAGGACATTCTCGCCCATGGCGGTGCCGGCTTCGCCCGGAGCCTGGTACGCGAGGGCCTGGTCGACGAATTTCACCTGATGGTGCATCCCATCGCCCTGGGCCAGGGCCGGTCGTTGTTCGCGGAGCTTGCACGGCCGCTGGACCTGACGCTGGTCGGCACCAAGGTGTTTGCCACCGGCGCGGTCGCACACTCCTATCGGCCGCTCTAGACCTGCAGCGCCGCCAGACGCTTGCGCAGGCGCGGTGCGGCGAAATCGAGAAAGGCGCGCAGCTTCGGCGGCACCAGCCGCGCCTCGCTATGGACCAGGTGCACCGGGAGCTCCGGCGGCTCGAAGCCGCGCAGGATGCGCTGCAGCTTCCTGGCGCGGATCGCCTCCGCCGCCTGGTAGGACAGCAGGCGGGTGACGCCGAGCCCGGCGATGGCGGCGTCGATCGCCGCCTCGGCCGTCGTGACGGTGAGGCGCGCGCGAATCGCGATGGGGACGGGATTGCCCGCGTCGTGGAACACCCATTGCTCCGGCGGGGCCAGGTTGGTCGAGGCAATGCAGTGCAGCCGGGCCAGGTCGGCAGGGCTGCGTGGCGTGAAGTTCTCCTTGAGATACACCGGCGCGGCGCAGGCGATGTGCCTCACGGCGCCGAGGCGGGTGGCGATCAGCGCGGAATCCGGCAGGGTGCCGATGCGCAGGCCGGCGTCCAAATTCTCCTCCGCCAGGTCGACGATGCGGTCGACCAGCGACAGCCGCAGATCGACCTCCGGGTAGGTTTTCAGGAACTCCATCACCACCGGCAGCACATGCAGCCGGCCAAAGACGATGGGCGCGGTGACGGTGAGGCGGCCGCGCGGCGCGTCGTATTCGCCGGCCGCCTGGCGCTCGGCTTCGTCGATCTCCGCCAGCAGCCGGCGACAGGCATCGAGGTAGCGCCGCCCCGGCTCGGTCAAGGCGAAGCGCCGGGTGGTGCGGGTGACCAGCCGGACGCCCAGATGCGCCTCCAGCTGCGCCAGCTTGCGGCTCAAGGTCGGCAGCGCCACCCGCAGGCGCTTGGCGGCGGCGGTCAGGCTGCCGGCCTCGCCAATCGCGGCGAAAAGCTGCATGGCGTTCAGGCGATCCATATCGTTCTCTCAAAAAATGAGATAATACTTGCCGATTATCCCTCCTGTTTTCGATCCGCGAAAGTGCCATTTTGACTGCATGGTTTCAGGAGGAGACCGGACATGCTGCGGAACTTCGACATCGCCTTCTCGCCCACCACCAAGTCGATCCAGGCCGAGCGCGGCTCGCGCAAGGCCTATGCGCGGCGCGAGGAGGAGCGCGACCTCGACGACACCATCACGCCCGACATGGCCCAATACCTGGCCGAGGCGAACAGCGCCTACCTGGCGACGGTGAGTGCCGACGGGCAGCCCTATGTCCAGCATCGCGGCGGGCCGGCGGGCTTCCTGAAAGTGGTGGACGAGCACACCATCGGCTTTGCCGACTACACCGGCAACCGCCAGTACATCACCACCGGCAACCTGCAGGACAACCCGAAGGCGTTCCTGTTCGTGATGGACTATGCGCATCGGCGGCGGCTGAAGATCTGGGGCGTAGCGCGCACCACCCGCGACCCGGACGAGATCGCGCCGCTGGTCGATGCCAACTACCCGGCGAAGGTCGAGCAGGCGATCCTGTTTCGCATCACCGCCTGGGACCGGAACTGCCCGCAGCACATCCCGCAGCTGTTTCCCGCCGAGGCTGTGGCCGCCGCACTGAACGAGTTGGAACAGCGCAACAAGGCGCTGGAAGCGGAAGTGGTGGAATTGCGCAGTCGGATCGACCGCAAGGACGCTTGAACAGCGCGCGTCAGTTCTTCCCGAACAGGAACGTCCCCAGCAGCACCCAGCGCGCGGCATCCGCCTCGCGGCCGGGCTTGGCGGCGAGCGGCGTGGTGTAGTGCCAGAAGGGCAGGCGATAGACCGTCACGCAGCCGGGCTCATGCACCGGGACGATCTCGCTGAAATGGCCGCTCCTGGCATAGACCAGGTACTGGTGCGCCACCGACCGGGAGGCCAGGGTCAGGTGGATATCGAGATAGCCCTTGGCCGCGCGCTGCATCTCCGGCACGTGGTCGGTGTGTGGCCCGGCATAGTCGCCGGGGCCGTAGCGCAGCACTTGCTGGCCGCCCTTGGGATCGAGCTTGCGTCCCAGCACCGCTTCGGCGAAGGCCACCAGGCTTTCCGAGGACAGCAGGTCGATGAGGCCGAGTTCCTTGGCCCGCTTCCAGGCGGCGCCGCGCTTGTTCTCCAGATAGGCGGTGCGGCAGCGCACGGTCTTGGGCAGCCAATCGTCGTAGTTGCGCTGCATGTCCCAGATCGTCTCGGGCGGGATCGGCTGCGCCAGCTCCGAGAGCAGCGGCGCCATGTCCCGTTCCAG
Source organism: Dongiaceae bacterium (assembly GCA_044226685.1). Classification (GTDB taxonomy): domain Bacteria; phylum Pseudomonadota; class Alphaproteobacteria; order Dongiales; family Dongiaceae; genus Dongia_A. The sequence goes on along the minus strand of JBGAGP010000024.1, from coordinate 9,394 downwards.
GGCCCGGCGCAGCGCCTCTGCCCTGGCCGTGGCGACCATGCCGGTCAGGGCCACGAATCGCCGCCGGGGGTCGGCCAGGGCGCCGCAGATGTCGGGCGTCCGCCCGGCCAGCACGCGCCTTCCGGCGGGGGTCAGAAGGTCCTCGAATTCGCGGGGAATCGGGCTATTGCGGGGCATTGAATCGATCCTGTGACACCAGCATAGGCTGGTTGGCGGACCCCGGCAAAGCCGATAGGATGCGCCCCGAACAACCCACGCCCGCCGATGCCCTACGATTCATTGCGTGATTTCATCGCCCGCCTGGAGCAGACCGGACGGCTCCAGCGCGTTTCGGTCCCGGTCGACCCGCATCTGGAGATGACCGAGATCCAGACCCGCCTGCTGGCCGAGCAGGGGCCGGCGGTGCTGTTCGAGAAGCCGGTTTCGCGCGACGGCCGCGCCTATGACATGCCGGTGCTGGTCAACCTGTTCGGCACGGTGGAGCGGGTCGCCTGGGGCATGGACCGCGAGCCAAAGGACCTGCGCGCGGTGGGCGAGATGCTGGCCTTCCTGAAGCAGCCGGAGCCGCCCGGCGGCTGGCGCGAGGCGGTGGAGATGTTCCCGCTGCTGAAGACCGTGCTGGCCATGAAGCCGAAGCAGCTGGGTTACGGCCCGTGCCAGGACGTGGTGCTGACCGGCGACCAGATAGATTTGACGAAGCTGCCGATCCAGGGCTGCTGGCCGGGCGAGCCGGCGCCGCTGATCACCTGGCCGCTCGTTGTCACCAAGGGCCCCAATTCGTCTGGATCGGGCAAGCGCAAGGAGGACGATTTCAACCTCGGCATCTATCGCATGCAGGTGCTGAACCGGAACCAGACCCTGATGCGCTGGCTGAAGCATCGCGGCGGGGCGCAGCATCACCAGCGCTGGAAGCAGGAGCGGCCGGAGCCGCTGCCCGTCGCCGCGGTGATCGGCGCCGATCCGGGAACGATCCTCGCCGCCGTGACGCCGGTGCCGGACACGCTGTCGGAATACCAGTTCGCCGGCATGTTGCGCGGCCGCAAGGTCGAGCTGGTGGATTGCAAGACCGTGCCGCTGAAAGTGCCGGCGGAGGCGGAGATCGTGCTCGAGGGCCACGTGTCGCTGGAGGATTACCGCGACGAGGGACCTTATGGCGATCACACGGGTTACTACAACTCGGTCGAGCAGTTCCCGGTCTTCACCATCAGTGCCATCACCATGCGCCGCGATCCGATCTATCTGTCGACCTTCACCGGGCGGCCGCCGGACGAACCCAGCGTGCTGGGCGAGGCGCTGAACGAGGTCTTCATCCCGCTGCTGACCCAGCAATTCCCGGAGATCGTCGATTTCTGGCTGCCGCCCGAGGGCTGCTCCTACCGCATCGCCGTGGTGTCGATGAAGAAGGCCTATCCGGGTCACGCCAAGCGGGTGATGATGGGAATCTGGTCGTTCCTGCGACAGTTCATGTACACCAAGTTCGTCATCGTGGTGGATGACGACATCAATGCCCGCGATTGGAAGGACGTGATGTGGGCGATCTCCACCCGCATGGACCCGGCGCGCGACATCACCGTGATCGAAGGCACGCCGATCGACTATCTCGACTTCGCCTCGCCGGAATCGGGCCTCGGCGGCAAGATCGGCCTGGACGCCACCAACAAGCTGCCGCCGGAGACCCACCGCGAATGGGGCCAGAAGATCCGCATGGCGGACGAGGTGATCGACCTGGTGACCCGCAAATGGGCGAGCTACGGCCTCGCCGGCTCCGGCAAGCCGATCTGGCGCTGACGCGATGACGGAACCGAGCCTCAGCCCCGAAGCAAAATCCTGGCGCAACGAGCAGCGCGCGCGGCTGGTCGCCTTGCGTCTCAGCTATTCGGAGGAGGCGCGCGCCGCCTGGACCCAGCGCATCATGCAGCGCCTGGAGCCGGTGGCGATGGCGGCGGACGGGCCGATCAGCGTCTACTGGCCGTTCCGCGGCGAACCCGATTTGCGCCTGCTGATGCGGCGCCTGGTCGCCGCCGGCAAGGAGGTGGCGCTGCCCGCCGTGGTACGGCCGCGCTGGCCCCTGGAATTCCGCCCGTGGAAGCCGCGCTGCGAGATGGAACTGGGCGTCTGGAATATCCCGATCCCGAAGACCAAGGAGCGGGCGGTTCCGGTGCTGTTGTTCGCGCCGGTGATCGGCTTCGATGTCAACGGCTATCGGCTCGGCTACGGCGGCGGCTTCTATGATCGCACCCTGGCGGCGTTGACCGGCCCGCGCCAGGTCATCGGCATCGGCTTCGATTGCGCCGAGATTCCGAGCATCGGCCCGCACGGCCACGACATCCCGATGGATCGCATCGTCACCGAATCCGGCTTCCGCACCCTGGCGCGCCCGACGGAGGAGGTGGCCGATACCGCCTCTGGCGCATGCTCCGTGGCCGAGGCGCCCGATGCCTATATGGGCTACCTGACCGAGGCGGAGATCGCCGGGCACCTGAAAGCCTTGCGCACCCTTGCCGGTGTGCGCGACCAGGCGCTCACCGCCTCGTTCGACGCCATGCTGCAGCGCCTGCCGATGCACCTGGTCGCCGCCGCCGAGCCGGCGCAGCTTCCCGCCGACATCACGATCGCGGTGGCCATCGCCGCCCTGCGGCCGCGCCTGCGCAACGACGAGCTGCACGAGGACCTCGGCGAAATCCTGGCCGAGCTCGACGACGCCGATGCGCCGGCGCGCCGTTCCACCACAAGATGAGCTGACGATGACCGATGGCCTGCACCGCGCGGTCGAGGGCCGCGTGCTGATCCTGACGATGGACCGGCCCAAGGCCAATGCCATCAACGGCGGCTTGAGCCGCGCCCTGGGCGAGGCCTTCATCGCCTATCGCGATGATCCGCAATTGCGCTGCGCCATCATCACCGCCGCGGGGGAGAAGTTCTTCTCCGCCGGCTGGGACCTGAAGGCGGCGGCGGAGAACAAGGACGAGGCGGAGGATTACGGCCGCGGCGGCTTCGCCGGCATCACCGAGCTGTTCGACCTCGACAAGCCGGTGATCTGCGCCGTCAACGGCATGGCGGTGGGTGGCGGCTTCGAGATCGCGCTGTGCTGCGATGTCATCGTCGCCGACGACCACGCGCAGTTCTTCCTGCCGGAGGTGAAGGTCGGCGTCATTCCCGATGGCGGCGGCGTGTTCCGCCTGCCGCGCCGGGTGCCGGAATCCCTGGCGCTGGAAATGCTGCTGACTGGACGGCGCCTCGGCGCGGAAGAGGCGCGCGGGCTGGGCCTGGTCAATCACGTCACGCCGAAGGGCGGCGCGTTGGCCAAGGCGAAGGCCATCGCGGCCGAGATCCTGGAAGCCAGCCCGAAATCCATCCGCGCGGTGAAGCAGGCGCATCGCCTGACCCGTGACATGAGCGTCGAGCAGGCCTATGGCAAGCTGCGCGGCGGCGGCATCCCGGCCTATGAAAGGCTGCGCGCCAGCAAGGATTACTGGGAGGGCGCCGCGGCCTTCGCCGAAGGCCGCCATCCGGTCTGGGAAGACGATTGATGGCCACGACCTTCGCCACGGACAGTGTCAGCCTCGCGGCCGCCGCGCAGATCGTCGAGCAGGCGCTCGCCAAGGGGCGGGCGCTGCAGTTGCGACCGCTCGCCGTCGCCGTGCTCGATCCGCGCGGCTGCCTGAAGGCCTACCAGGCCGAGGACGGCACCAGCCTGATGCGCTTCGACATCGCCTTCGGCAAGGCTTGGGGCGCGCTGGGCATGGGCTTCGGCAATCGCGAGCTGCAGCGCCGCGCCGAGGCCTACAACATGTTCTTCAATTCGCTGCAGGTGATGAGCGCGGGCCGGATCGTGCCGGTGCCGGGCGGCGTGCTCATCCGCAACGAGGCCGGTGCCCTGGTCGGCGCCGTCGGCATCAGCGGCGACAGCTCCGACAGTGACGAGATCTGCGCCGTGCATGGCATCACCGCCGCCGGCCTGAGGGCCGATACCGGCGACCCGGTTTGACCGAAAAGAAAGACGACTGATGCGGACTCTCTATCCCGAAATCGAGCCCTATGCCTCCGGCCATCTGGATACCGGCGATGGCCACCAGATCTATTGGGAGATGTGCGGCAACCCGAGCGGCAAGCCCGCGGTGTTCCTGCATGGCGGCCCGGGTTCCGGCTGCTCAGCCCGCCATCGCCGCCTGTTCGACCCGCAGAAATACCGCGTCATGCTGTTCGACCAGCGCGGCTGCGGCCGTTCCCGCCCGCATGCCAGCCTCGACAACAACACGACCTGGCACCTGGTCGAGGATATCGAGCGGCTGCGCGAGAAGATGGGCGTCGAGAAGTGGCTGGTCTTCGGCGGCTCCTGGGGCAGCACCCTGGCGCTGGCCTATGCCGAGACGCATCCGAACCGCACATCCGAGCTCATCGTGCGCGGCATCTTCACCCTGCGGCGCAAGGAGCTGCTGTGGTACTACCAGGAGGGCGCGTCCTGGCTGTTCCCCGATCTGTGGGAAGGCTTCCTGGCACCGATCCCGCCGGTCGAGCGCGGCGACCTCATCTCCGCCTATCACCGCCGCCTGACCGGGACCGACAAGGCGGAGCAGCTGAAGGCGGCCAAGGCCTGGAGCATCTGGGAAGGCAGCACCATCACGCTCCGCCCGAACAAGGACATCGCCAGCAGCCACGCCGACGACCATTTCGCGCTCGCCTTCTCGCGCATCGAGAACCACTATTTCGTCAATGGCGGCTTTTTCGACGTGGAGGACCGGCTGCTGCTGGATGCGCACAAGCTGAGAGCCATTCCTGGCGTCATCATCCAGGGCCGCTACGACGTCTGCACGCCGGCGACCACCGCCTGGGACCTCCACAAGGCCTGGCCGGAGGCGGAGTTCCACTTCGTCGACGATGCCGGCCACGCCTTCGACGAGCCGGGCATCCTGGACCGGCTGATCGCCGCCACGGACAAATTCGCCGGCAAATTCGCCGGCAAATAAGGGAGCCTTCGCGATGCCCTTCGACCTCGATGCCAAGCTGGCCGACGACATCCTCGGTGCCGTCGACGCCGGCTTCGCCGACCAGGTGAAGCTGACCCAGGACCTGGTCCGGCTGCCCTCTCTGCGCGGGCAGGAGCATACGGCGCAGGATTTCCTGTTCCAGCAGATGGCGTCGCGCGGGCTGACCATGGACCGCTGGGCCATCGACGTGGACGCGATCAAGCATCACCCCGGCTTCTCGCCGGTGGCGGTCGACTACAGCAACGCGTTCAACGTGGTCGGCGCGCACCGGCCGAAGGACCAGAAGGGCAAATCACTGATTCTCAACGGCCATGTCGACGTGGTGCCGCTGGGCCCGCTCGACATGTGGGAGCGTGCGCCCTTCGATCCCGTGATCGAGGGCGATTGGCTGCATGGCCGCGGCTCCGGCGACATGAAGGCCGGGCTCATCGCCAACATCGCGGCGCTCGATGCGCTCCGCCGCCTGGGCTACCAGCCGGCGGCACCGGTCTACGTGCAATCGGTGACCGAGGAGGAATGCACCGGCAATGGCGCGCTCGCCTGCCTGCTGCGCGGCTACCGGGCCGAGGCGGCGATCATCCCGGAGCCGGGCGACGACTGCCTGACGCGCGCCAATATGGGGGTCATCTGGTTCCGCGTGCATGTGCGCGGGCTGCCGGTCCATACCTCGCATGCCGGCAGCGGCGTCAACGCCATCGAGGCGAGCTACAAGCTGATCCAGGCGCTGCACGGCCTGGAGGCGGAGTGGAACGCGCGCCGGGTCAACCACCGGCATTTCGAGGAGCTGCCGCACCCGGTCAACCTCAATATCGGCAAGATCGCGGGCGGCGACTGGGCCTCTTCGGTGCCGGCCTGGTGCAGCTTCGATTGCCGCATCTCCTTCTATCCCGGCATCTCGGCGCGCCAGGCGGCGGACGAGATCGAGGCCTGCATCGGCAAGGCGGTGCGCCAGGATTCCTTCCTCAGCAACATGCCGCCGAAGATCGAGTACAACGGCTTCTTCGCCGAGGGCTATGTGCTGAACGAAGGCACCGAGGCCGAGCGCGTGCTGGCCGACGCGCATCAGCGCTCCTACGGCAGCAAGCTGGAGGCGCGCGTCGCCCAGGCCTATGTCGATGGCCGCGTGTTCATGCTCTATGACGATTGCCCGGCGCTGGTCTACGGGCCGAAGTCGAAGAACTACCACGGCTTCGACGAATGCGTGTCGCTGTCCTCCACCAAGCGCGTGACGGCGGCCATCGCGCTCTTCATCGCCGAATGGTGCAAGCTGGAGCGGGCATAGGCGGGAGCTCGCCGCAAAGCCGCAGGGCCGCCCTTTTCGCTCCAAGCATGGAGATGCGCGCCGCCGCCGGTGTTGTATAATGGGTAGCTGCCTCACCTTGCGTGGAGATCGCGATGATCAAGTTTCTCGCGGTGTTCGTGACGATGGCTAGCCTCGCCTTGCCGGCGCGGGCCGCGCAGCCGGGGTCGATGCCTATACTGGCGTTGTGGGAATATGACGGCTGGGCCGCGCCGACGGCGGAGCGGCCGCTGGGCCTGCGCTTCGCCCTGCTGGAGGATGGAAGCGTGCTGTTCTCGCCCGACGATCCGGCCTGGGACAAGCTCATTCCCGCCGGCTTCTTCCAGGCGCAGCTGACGCCGAAGGAGGTCGAGGATTTCCTCGGCCGCATCGACAGCATCCTGATGAGCGCGGCGCCGGAGGCCCAATTGCCGAGCCGCGAGGGCGACTGGACGGCCTTCTATTTCCGCGATCCCGAGAGCGGCGCGCCGCGGCGGGCCGAGATCGCCGGGCATCCCTGCCTCGCGCGGTTCCGGGTGTTCAGCGCCACCGCGCCGGTCGAGGGCCTGGCGGCCAACCGCAACACCGACGACCGCGACGCCCTCAGCCCCGCCCTCAGGGATGTCTGCAACCTGCTGACCGGTTTCCACCATGCCGGGGCGAAGCCGTGGAACCCGGCGGAAGTGCCGGCGCCAGTTTCCGCGCCTTGATTCCGCCGCAATGGCCGCCTATCTCCGGTGCTCCACCCCGCATTGATGTCATCCACGGGCGCGATTCCATGACCTGACCGTCTCACCTCCGAACCTTCGATCGCAGCGCACGCTCGAAGTGCGCCTGCGTTCTGGAGCGAAACGGAGGTGAAGATGAACGCGCCCAACCAAGGCGGCCGCCGCATTCCGCGCGCGGCCCGCATCCGGGTTTTCCATGCTCATGAACTGAATGCCACCCTGCAGCGCCTGTCGCCCAGGAGCCGCCGGCGAACGCGCTGGCTGATCGGCTGGGCGGCGGTGATGGCGATGATCCGGCTGAAGCGTGGCCTGGACATCACCTATCTGCCCTTCGAGGGGGCCGGGTTCTCGCTGGCAATGTCGGCGCGCTGGGCGCCGGAGCGGGCGATCCTGACCATCGAGGTCGATTTGCGGCCGAGGGGTGCCCCCGCCACGGCGGTGGCGGGGCCGCTGCCGGCACCGCGATCGCGCCGGCGCGACTAGGCTATTGGGTAACCGGGATGGCGGTGACGCTGTTGAAGGGCGAGCCGTCGATCAGCTTGGTCGACCAGACCAGGTAGACGAGCACGTTCTTCTCGGCGTCGAAGAAGCGGCTGACCCGCATCTCCTTGAACAGGATCGAGGTGTCCTCGCTGAACACCACCTCGCCCTTCTTGGTGCGGTTGATGTCGCCGGTGATCTTGACCGGCCCGGTGGCGCGGCAGGCGATGGAAAAGCGGCTGGGGTCCTCGGCGAGGCCGACCCAGCCGCTTAAGCCTCCGGTCTCGGCGCGGCTGACATAGCAGCTGGCGTTCTCGACCTTGGGATCATCGAAGCGGTCAATCACCACCTTGTCGTTCGGCCCGACCACGCGGAAGGTGGTCGACACCTCGCCGACCCGCTCCTGGGCGAAGGCGGGGGAGAGGGTGAGCGCGGCCAGGGCGCAAGCGGCGGCGAAACGCTTCAACATGAAACGGCTCCGTTGATATCCGACATGTGCGTAGATGGTCCGGCGGCGGGCATGACGCAAGATGCCGCAACAAACTCGGCTGTCATCCCGGCCTTGCGCCGGGATCCATTGTGCCACCGCGCGTGCTTGAAAGATGGACCCCGGGCCAAGCCCGGGGTGATGAACGAGAGGACGGCCGCGCCTAGCCCAGCCGGCCGTGGCAGTGCTTGTACTTCTTGCCCGAGCCGCAGGGGCAGGGGGCGTTGCGGTTGATGTTCTGCGGGGCCGCCTGGCTGCCCGCCGCCGCGGCGCCGGCTCCGCCTGCTCCTGCCAGGGCCGCGGCGCGGACCGGCTCGGCCTGCGGCGGCGGGGCGGTCACAGGCTCCGGCTGGCGGATCTCGATATGCGACAGCAGCATGCTGATCTGCTCGCGCAGGCGGACGAGGAGGGCTTCGAACATCTCGAAGGCCTCCTTCTTGTATTCGTTCAGCGGGTCGCGCTGGCCATAGGCGCGCAAGCCGATGCCGTGGCGCAGATGATCGAGCCCCAGCAGGTGCTCCTTCCAGCTCTGGTCGAGGATCTGCAGAAGCAGCGTCTTCTCCGCCACCCGCATGATCTCCGGCCCGATGCGCGCGGCCTTCTCCGCCATCTTGCGGTCGACCGCGTCGGTCACCCGCTCGCGGATCGCCTCGTCGGCGATGCCCTCTTCCTTGGCCCAATCGGCCAGCGGCAGATTGAGGCCGAAGATGCGCATCACCTCTTCGTGCAGGCCGGCGGTGTCCCATTGCTCGGCATAGGCCTTTTCCGGGATGTAGCGCGCGATCAAATCGCCGATGACCTCTTCGCGCATGCCCTTGATCTCGTCCGAGAGGTCGGAGACCTGCATCAGCTCCTTGCGCTGCTCGTAGATGACCTTGCGCTGGTCGTTCATCACGTTGTCGAACTTGAGCAGGTTCTTGCGGATGTCGAAGTTGCGCGCCTCGACCTTCTGCTGCGCCTTCTCCAGCGCCTTGTTGACCCAGGGGTGCGCGATCGCCTCGTCCTCCTTGAGGCCCAGGCGCTGCAGCATGGAATCCATGCGCTCCGAGGCGAAGATGCGCATCAAGTCGTCTTCGAGCGACAGGTAGAACTTGGAGCGTCCCGGGTCGCCCTGGCGGCCGGCGCGGCCGCGCAGCTGGTTGTCGATGCGCCGGCTCTCATGCCGCTCGGTGCCGATGATGTAGAGGCCGCCGGGGAACGTGATGGTCTTGGCCGGCTTGCTGCCCTTGGCCGGCTCCAGCTCCATCACCTCGCAGGCGTTCAGCACCTTCTCGCGCTTCTCGGCGATCTCGGCCTTGATCTTGTCGATGCGCCGGCGGCGCTCGCCTTCGTCGGTGACGTCGCCCAGCTCGCGCTGGATGCGCATCTGCAGATTGCCGCCCAGCTGGATGTCGGTGCCGCGGCCGGCCATGTTGGTGGCGATGGTGATGGC
>JBGAGP010000023.1:0-41490 GCA_044226685.1 Dongiaceae bacterium | reverse complement strand
GCGATGCGGCGTCCGGCGAGGGTCATTGCTGCACCGCGCCGGTGAAGCCGCTGCGCTTCAGCTTGATGGTCGGCCAGATCGCCAGGATGACCGCGAAGGATGCGAGGAACAGGAACACGCCCATGGCGGAGCCGAGCGCCCAGGTGCCGGTCTCGCCGAATTGCTGCGACAGGCTCATGCCGAACGAGGTCGCGTTCGGCCCGCCCAGGAAGCGCGGCGTCACCACGTTGGCGAGGCAGGGAATGAAGACCAGCACGATGCCGATGGCGGTGCCGATCCAGTTCAGCGGCCAGGTGATCTCGAGGAAGGCGCGCCACGGCCGGGCGCCGTTGATCTTGGCGACCTCCAGCAGCTCGAAATTGAAGTTGACCAGCGACAGATAGATCGCCGTCACCATGAACGAGATGAACAGGTAGACCAGGCCGAGCCCGGAGGCGAGCTGGGTGTACATCAGCGCCTCGACCGGCGGCAGACCCAGGGTCGTGAGCGTCATGTTGACCAGGCCGATCGGCCCCAGCAATCCCTGCAGCGCGGTGATGCGCAAGATGGCGCCGGTGAAGAAGGGCGCCGCCAGCAGCAGCACCAGCAGCAGCCGGTAGCGGCCGCCCCAACGGGCGATGAAATAGGCGACCGGCCAGCCGCAGACCAGGCAGATCGCGGTGACGAGCGCCGCGGTGACCAGCGAGCGCAGGAAGAAGGTACGATAGGCGGCCTCGCCCAGCAGCGTGCGGTAGTTGTCCAGGTTCCAGTCGGCGAAGAGCTCGTAGCTTTCGGTGCGCCAGAAGCTGAACACGACGATGGATAGCAGCGGCAGCAGCAGCGAGATGACGATGAACGCCGCCCCCGGCCCGGCAAGGCCGAGGAAGCGCAGCTCCGGATGCAGCCGCTTGCCTGACCTCAGTCCCGATGCTTGCGCCGCCATGGCAGCTCAGACGCCTTCCGCCGTGAAGCAGGACCCGCTGCCGGCCGGCCAGCGCACCACCACCGGATCGCTGGGCTTAAGGGCGATGGTGCGCGGCGTGTCGCTCACCACCAGGTCGCTGCCCTGCGGCAAGGCGATGATGTAGTTGGCGGTCTGGCCCTTGAAGATGATGTCGCGCAGCGTGCCCGCGACCTGGTTGATGTCGTTGGCGACGTGTCCGCCGAGGCCGGCCGGGGTGACCTCGAGATCCTCGTGCTTGATGAAATAGCGCACGCGGTCGCCGGCCTTGCCGTCGGCCGGTCGCGGCACCAGGAGCTGCCCGCCCGCCCAGTTCATGCGCGCGATCCCGCCGTCGATTTCCGCCAGCTGGCCGTCCAGGCGGTTGGCGTGGCCGACGAAGGCGGCGACGAAGGCGCTGGCCGGATTGGTGTAGATCTCGGTCTTGGCGCCGATCTGCTCGAAGCGGCCATTGCGCATGACCGCGATGCGGTCGCTCATGGTCAGCGCTTCTTCCTGGTTATGGGTGACGTAGACGAAGGGGATCTTCAGCTCCTTCTGGTAGCGGCGGATCTCCACCTCCATCTCCGAGCGCAACTCGCGGTCGAGGTTGGCCAAAGGCTCGTCGAGCAGGAGCAGGGCCGGGCGCGAGATCAGGCCGCGCGCGAGCGCCACGCGCTGCTGCTGGCCGCCGGAGAGTTCGTGGGGAAAGCGCGCCTCGAGCCCTTGCAGATGCAGCAGCTCCAGGATCCAGCCGAGCTGCGTCTGCTGCCGGGCCTTGTCCATCTTCTGCATGCGCAGGGGGAAGATGATGTTCTCCGCCACCGTCTTGTGCGGGAACAACAGGAAATTCTGGAAAACCATGCCGACGCCGCGGCGATAGGGTGGCAGTTCAGTCACCGCCCGCCCGGCGATGCGGACCTCGCCCTCGTTGGGCTGCTCGAGCCCGGCGATGAGGCGCAGCATGGTGGTCTTGCCGGAGCCCGAGGGCCCCAGCAGGGCGAAGAACTCGTCCTGCTCGATCGCCAGGCTGATGCGGTCGACCGCGACCACCGGGCCGAAACGCCGCGTCACTGAATCAAGTTCAAGCGCGGCGTTCGGCACGGCAATCTCCGCGACAGATCTTGTGGGAGGAAGCATCACGTGATCGGTCACGGGAGGCAAGCATGTTGATCGCGGATCAGGAGGCTTCGACGTCCGACCAGATCCGTTCCCACTTCTCCGGGGACGAGGGCTGGTCGAACATGTGCAGCTGGGCCGCATCCGAGCTCTTCTCCTGGAAATAGAGCTCGATCTCGTCCGGCTTCAGCAAATCGCGCACGTCGACGGTGCCGCCGTATCCGGTGGAACGCACCACGCTGGCGAAATTCTCCTTGGTCAGGAACTGGTTCATCCACTTGTGCGCCAGCTCGACCCGCTCGGAATCGGCGCCCGAGCTGACCATCCAGGTGTCGACCCAGCCGAGGCCGCCTTCCTTCGGCTTCAGCACGTGCTGGACGTCGAAGTCGAGCTTGCCTTCCTTGCGCAGCACGGTCAGGTGGCGATAGGTCTCGGCGAATTCCGGCGCCGCCCAGATCGCCCCGCCGCGCATCAGCCGGTCGAGCGCGTCATAGTCCTGGTAGCGCGTCATCAGCAGCTTCTTCTGCGCGATCAGCAGCTTCTTGGTCTCGTCCAGCTCGGCATCGGTCAGGTTGTAGGGGTTGAAGGGCTGGCCGTCCGGCCGGTCGCCGTTGATGGTGCCGAGATTGGTCGCCGCCAGGATGCCCATCAGGGCGATGTTCTCCTCGAAGCGCGAATTGGTCGAGAGCTTGCCGGCGTACTTGTCGTTGAGCAGCAGGCCGATCGAGCCGATGTCCTCGGCCGCCACCTTGCTGGTGTTGACGGTGATGCCATAGCCGCCCCAGCAATTGGGCGCCGCCACGTTGGTGGCGCCATCCGGCGTCGCGAGCAGCTTGAAGCTCGAGGGCAGGAATTCCGGGAACACGTTGGCCATGTTCGGGATCTTGCCGTAGTCGACGCCCTGGGTGAGGCCCTGCTTGAAATAGAGCCGCGGCCAGAAGCCGTCGGCCTGGACGATGTCGAAATCCTTGGTGCCGCCGACCTTCATCTTGTTGAAGGCCTCGGAATTGCCGTCGAAGAAGGTCGGCGAGAAGCGCGCGCCGGTGTCCTTCTCGAACTGCTCGATGGTCTCCTTGATCGCGTAAGGCTGCCACATCAGCAGCCGCAGGCTGGTCTCGGCCGCCTCGGCGTTGCTGATGAACGGCGCGCAGGGCCGGAAGGCGACCGCGCCGGCGGCGACCGCCGCGCCGCCCAGAAGGCGGCGGCGGGAAAGACCCCGCCCCGAATCCATGCCGGATGACCCTTTGGAAGTGCTCCTCATTCCACTCATGCCCCATCTCCCTGTCTGGCCGAGTTATGGGCTCGGTCGTGGTTGCGTGCCGCGTTGTCTGACGCGTCGTCTGCCGCGTCCGGAAGAACCGGATGCCACAAATTACAACACAATTGCCAGAAAGTGCAAGATAGTGCTAAAAATGCAAAACGACGACGGGGACAGGCCCGCGCGTCGCGGTGTTTCCGGCGACAGCCGGCGCGCCGGGCTTGCAAGTCATCGTCCGGACTGGGTAGGCGATGGCACGGCAGGTCTCATGTGAAGGAATCGCATTGTGCTGGCAGAGGAAAGACAGCGACTCATACTCACGATGGTGAATGCGCGCGGCTCGATCTCAATTGCCGAGATCATGCGCAAGCTGAAGGTGTCGCGCGAAACCATCCGTCGCGATCTGGTTGTGCTCGACGACGAACGGCGGCTGCGCAAGACCCATGGCGGCGCGCTGTCGCTGGAGCAGAGCGAACCGGAAATGAATGTGCGCCAGGTGACCAACGCCGCCGGCAAGCGCGCCATCGGCCGGCTGGCGGCGAGCCTGGTGCCGGACGGCGCCTCGGTGATCCTGGCCAGCGGCACCACCGTGCAGGCGGTCGCCGACGCGCTGATGGCGCGGCGCCAGCTCACCGTCTTCACCAACAGCGTGATCAGCTGCTCCATGCTCATGGGCCACAACAGCAACCGCGTCTACATGCTGGGCGGCGAGGTGCAGGCGCTGAACGGCGCCACGCTCGGCCGCGACGCGACGCAGATGCTGGCCAACTATTTCGCCGATTTCGCCTTCATCGGCGCCGGCGCGGTGTCGCCTGCCGGCTGGCTGATGGACTACACGCGGGAAGAGGCGGAATTGCACAGCGCCATGCTGCAGGCCGCGCGCACCGCCGTGGTGGTCGCCGACCAGGGCAAGTTCGGCCGCTTCGCGCCGGTGCGCCTCAACAATTTCGAGCGGGTCACCCACCTGATCACCGATGCCTCGCCCGATCCGGAAATCGCCGCCGCCTTGGCGGCGCTGCCGCTCGACGTCCTCATCGCCGGCCAGGACCAGCCATAGGGAGCGCCTTTCGGAATCGGCGGCGGGAAGCCGCCGGCTGGCAATCGTCTCAACCATCCATTTTCGTTCGGAGTCACCATGAAATACGCAGAACAGCGCCGCGAGATCGTCAAGGCATGCCAGGACATGAACCGGCGCGGCATCAACCAGGGAACCTCCGGCAATATCAGCGTCCGGGTGAAGGAGGGCTTCCTGCTGACGCCCTCGGGCATGGCCTATGACGAGATGAAGCCGGCCGACATCGTGCTGATGAAAAAGGACGCCAGCCACGTCGGCAGCCGCAAGCCATCGAGCGAATGGCGCTTCCACCATGCGCTGATGGGCAAGCGCCCCGAGATCGGCGCCGTGGTGCACACCCATTCGATGTTCGCCACCACGCTTTCCTGCCTCGGCATGGAAATCCCGGCGGTGCACTACATGATCGCGGCGGCCGGCGGCAACACCATCCGCTGCGCGCCCTACGCCACCTACGGCACGCCGGAAACCGCGGCCAACGCGGTGAAAGCGCTGGAGGGCCGCAATGCCTGCCTGCTCGCCAATCACGGCATGATCGTGATCGGGCCGAATTTGAAAAAGGCCATGTGGCTTGCGGTCGAGGTGGAGACTTTGGCGGCGCAGTACTGGCGCGCGCTGCAGATCGGCAAGCCCAACATCCTGTCCAAGGCGGAGATCGGCCGCGTGATCGACAAGTTCAAGAGCTACGGCCAGGCCAAGGAGCCGGCGCCGGCCTGCTGCTGAGGCAGCGGCGGCACGGCGCACGCGCATGATCATCGGCATCGATGTTGGCACGCAGAGCCTGAAGGTCGCGGTGCTCGACGACCGGCTCGGCATCCGCGGCCAGGGTGCCTGCGCCTATCGGCCGAGCTTTCCGCAGCCGGGCTGGGTCGAGCAGGCGCCCGATCAGTGGCTCGCGGCGCTCGGCCCGGCCATCGCCGCGGCGCTGCGCGACGCAGGCGTCGTGCCCGCCGATATCGGCGGCATCGGCATCTGCGGCCAACTCGACGGCTGCATCGCGGTCGACGCCAAGGGCGAGGCGCTGGCGCCGTGCATCATCTGGATGGACCGCCGCGCGGTGGCGGAGGTCGACGGCATTCCGGCGCAGCAGGTAAGCCGGACCGGCGGCCTGGTGCTCGATCCCAGCCATTTGGCGGCCAAGGCGCGCTGGCTGAAGCGGCATTTGAAGGGCGCACCGATCGCGCGCTTCCACCAGCCGGTCTCCTATGTGGTCGAGCGGCTGACCGGAGCGGTGGTGATCGACCATGCGCTGGCCTCCACCAGCATGGTCTATGACCTGGATGCGCGCGGCTATGACGCGGCGCTGCTCCACCGATTCGACCTGGTGGCCGCCGACCTGCCCCGCATCGCGCCGGCGGAAAGCAGTGCCGGCAGCCTGAGCCGCGCCGGCGCGATCATGACCGGCCTGCCGGAAGGGATCCCGGTCGCGGTTGGCACCGGGGATGATTTCGCCACGCCGCTGGGCGGCGGGCTCTGCGCCCCGGGCCAGGTGGCCGTGGTGCTTGGCACCGGCGAGGTGGTCGGCGCCCTGCATCCGCAGCCGCTGCGCGACGGGATGGGCCTGCTGGAGACGCACGCCTATCCGGGCGGCGCCTATTTCATCGAGAATCCCGGCTGGTTGTCGGGTGGCGCCGTGACCTGGATCGGCGACGTGCTGGGCGGCCTGGATTTCGCCGCCTTCGAAGCGCTGGTGTCATCGGTGCCGGCTGGCTGCGAAGGCCTGACCTTCATCCCGGCGCTGACCGGCGCGATGGCGCCGGAATGGCTGCCCGAGGCGCGCGGCAGCTTCTACGGTTTGACGCCGGCGCATGGCCGCGGGCATCTGGCGCGCGCGGTGCTCGAAGGCTGCGCCTTCGCCATGCGCGACGTGGTCGACCGCCTGGCCGAAATGCGGGTGGTGACGGAATCACTGCTGCTGCTCGGCGGCGGCGCACGCAGCGCCGCCTGGGCCCAGATGCGCGCCGACCTGACCGCGCGCCCGGTCACCATTCCCCGCTGCGTCGACACCGCACCGGTGGGCGCCGCCATGCTGGGCTTCGTCGCCGCCGGACGGGCGCCCGACCTTGCCAGCGTGGCGGCGGCGTTGCCGCGCGATCACCGCGTGCTGACGCCGGATGCACGCAAGACCGAGATCTACGAAGACGCCTACCGGCGCTATCGCCGCTTGTTTCAAGCCCTGCGTCCGCTGCTGCCGGAATCGGCGCGCGACGATTCGGGGCGCCGATCGATGGGGAGTAACACGGAATGAAGCAAAGTCTGATCGACCGGCTGGTTGCCGGCACCTGCCCGGATCCGGACGGCGGCGCGCCGCTCACGGTGGCGACCCGCGCGGTGGCGGTGGCGCGTTCGCTCGACGGCATGGAAGCCGATCTGGTGCGGCCGCTCGGCCTCGGCCGCACGCTGGCCGTGGTCAGCGATCCGCAGACCGACGCGGTGCTGGGTGCCCGGGTGACCCGCGCGCTGCAGGGCGCCGCGAAGATCCTGAGCGTCAACCTGCCGGAGCATCCGCACGCGGACGACGTCACCGTGGCGGCCTTGCGCAAGGCGACGGCGTCGGCCGACGCGCTGGTGGCGGTCGGCTCGGGCACCATCAACGACCTCTGCAAATACGCGAGCGCCCTCGACAAGAAGCCCTATGTCGTGTTCGGCACCGCGCCGTCGATGAACGGCTATACCTCGGTCAATGCCGCGATCACCGTGGGCGGATTGAAGAAGTCGCTCGCCGCGCAGGCACCCATCGGCGCGTTCTTCGACATCGCCGTGCTGTCGGCGGCGCCGAAGCGGATGATCCGTTCCGGCCTCGGCGATTCGCTCTGCCGGCCGACCGCGCAGGCCGATTGGCTGCTGTCGCATCTGCTGTTCGACCTGCCCTATCGCACCATGCCCTTCGTCCTGCTGGAGGAGGATGAGCCGGCGCTGTTCGCCGGCGCCGCCGATCTGCTGGCCGGCGACGCCGCGGCGATGGAGCGCCTGGTCAACACGTTGCTGCTGTCGGGTTTCGGCACCGCGATCTGCGGCAACTCGCTGCCGGCAAGCCAGGGCGAGCATCTCATCAGTCACTATTCCGACATGCTGCCGCAAGATGGCCGGCCGTTCTCGTTCCACGGCGAGCAGATCGGCGTCACCACGCTGACCATGGCGCGGCTGCAGGAGCGGATGCTGGAAGGGCCGGCTCCAGTGCTCGTTGTCGACGACAGCAGCGAGGCCGGCTTTGCCGCGCATTTCGGCGCGGCGCTTGGTCCTTCGTGCTGGAAGGAATTCGCCCAGAAACGGCTGACCGCAGACAAGATCGACGCGCTCAACGCAAAGATCGCCGCCGGCTGGGAAACCATCCGCGCGCGCATCTCGGCGGTGACGGTTGCCTCGGATTCGCTGGCGCTGGTCCTCGCCCGGGCCGGCGCGCCCCGCACGCCGGACGATCTCGGCTGGCCGCGCGACTTCTATCGCGACGCGGTGCGTCACGCGCGCAAGATCCGCAACCGCTACACCTTCCTCGACCTCGCCGCCGATGCCGGGCGACTCGAAGGCGCTCTGCCGCAGGTCGCCTGATCCCGTGCCCGTCGGCCGGACCGCAAGCCGGCCACAAGACCCCGCATTATTTGGGCGTATTAATTAAATATTGTGCCGCAGGCGCAGGTCGGCCCTCGAGAATAACGGCGGGAAATGCCTCACCCTCCGACGGCAGGCGCTGAGCGCGCGGGAGCCTGTTTTTGGCGCTTCCGCGACAACAAAACCGTTGCCTTGATAGACTGGAAAGTATCTCATTCGAGTGTGAAAATATGCCGTGGTACGGAGCGGATGGCAGAGCCACTGCAGATTCTGATTGCCGACGATCACGCCCTGTTTCGCAAGGGCTTCGCGATGCTGCTGCAGGACCATCTCACTGGGTCCGGCATCATCGAGGCGACGGGCTTTGACTCGGCTCTCGATATCCTCGCCGGCAATCCGGCGATCGGCGCGGCGTTCTTCGATCTGATGATGCCGGGCATGGCCGGCGTCGAGAGCATTCGCGCGGTGCGCGAAGCCTATCCCGCCTTGCGCGTCGCGGTGGTGACCGGGCTCGAGAATCGCTCGCTGGCCCTGCAGGTGATCGATGCCGGCGCCAACGGCTATATCCTGAAATCCGCCAGCGAAGACGAGATGGTGCGCGCGGTCGACCGTTTGCTCACCGGCGAGACCTATCTGCCGAGCGTGCTGCCGACGATTCCCGACGGCCGCTCTGCCTGGACCCTGCCGCATATCGGGCTGAAGGCCGAGAGCGTCGCCGATCTGCCGTTGACGCAGCGCCAGCGCGACGTGATGACCGAACTGGCCGGCGGCCTGTCGAACAAGGAGATCGCCCGTCGGCTCGGGCTGGCCGAAGGCACGGTCAAGGTGCATCTGGCGGCAATCTTCCGCGTGCTCTCGGCGCGCAACCGCACCGAGGCGGTGCTCAAGGCGTCGAAGCTGGTCAGCAGCGAACACTGAGTGGCCCGCGGCCGGACCTAGCCCGTCGGCGCCTGCTTCACATCGACCCAGAACTGGCTGCCCCGTCCCGGCGCGGAGCGCAGGCCGACCTGCGTCTGCAGCAGGCGCGCCAGCCGCTGCGCGATGGCCAGGCCGAGGCCGAGGCCGCCGGCCGCCCGTCCGGCCTCGAGCTGCACGAAGGGATCGAAGATCGCCGCGGCCTGGTCAGCCGGCACGCCGGGTCCGGAATCGGCGACGATGAGGCGCAGGCATCCATCCTTGCGGCGCGCACCCAGCAAGATCTTGCCTGCCGGCCCGGCGCCGTGGCGTAGCGCGTTGCCGAGCAACTGGCGCAACAGGCGCTGCAGCAGGATCGGGTCGGTCTCGATCGCCGCGCGGCATGGCACGTAGCGGAAGGAGACGCCCCGCTTCTGCGCGTCGCGCGCGAATTCGTCGGCGACGGGCTGCAGCATCTCCGCCGCCGGCGCGATGACCGGTCGCGGCGCCACGCCGCCTTCTTCCAGGCGCGCAAAATCGACGACGTTGTCGAAGCTGTCCTGCAGCGCGCGCACCATGGCGCCGGCATCCACGACCAGTTCGTGGCTGCCGGGATCCTTTACCCGTCGCTCGAGGGCACCGGTCAGCAGGCTGAGCGCGTGCAGCGGCTGGCGCAGGTCATGGCTGACCCGCGCCAGGAACTGCGACGGACTTTCCGTGGCCGCGGAAACCTGCCGGGCATCCGCGCGGGCCGGCGCAGCGGCTTGGCGGACAGGGATGCTGGTTTCCCGGTCTGGCGTTGGCGGCGGGCCGTGCCTGGGTGCCGGGCCGCGCCCGTCGTCGCGCGCGTGGTCGGCGGCGGTCGGTGCGGCCGGGGGAATCGTTGTCGCCGGGATGATCGCCGCAGGCGCCGCGGCCACGGTTTCCTCGAACACGCTGATGATGCCGACGATGCCGCCGCCCGGATCGCGCTGCGGCACGGCGCTCACCAGCATGTCCGCGTCCGTGTCGTCGCGCAGCCGGAAGCGGCCGCGGCGATGGAAGAGTTCGTTGCCGGCCAGCACCCGCTGGCGCAAGGCGGCTTCTGCCGCCTGCGCATCCGGCGCCAGGTACGGCGGCGGCCGGCCGACCACCTCGTCCTGTTTCCAGCCGAACAGGCGCTCGGCGGCGCGGTTCCAGGTGGTGATGGAGCCGTCGCGGGCCGAGGTCACGATCGCCGCCGGCGCGGCGTCCAGCAGATTGCGCAGGCTCGCGGTCGCACGGTCATCGCCGGTCGCGGCCTGGTCCCGCCCGAACCGGCCAATCAGGGATCGCCATAGACTTTCATGCGGCATCGGTGCGACTGCCCACTTCGGTCCGGAGCCTGGTGTAGCGTTATATTCCTAGGCAGATCTCCGCTCCGCCTAGCTTGCTTCCGCCGGCACCCGGTCGAAATAGATGCCGGCCAGGGTCATGTTAACCCGTTCGCCGTCATCGGACAGAGGAAGAACCAGCTTGTGCTGGTACGTCAGCACGCCTTCGCTGCTGATGAACTCCGCCTCGTAATAGGCGGGTTCCTTGGTCTCGACGACCGAGAAATATTGCGGCAGCACCACCTGGCGCTCAAGCTCCGAGGTCATCGCCTCGATGCCGCGGCCGGTGCGGGAAGAGCCGTAGAACTGCACCACATTCACGCCTTCGAGGCGGATCCGGTAGTCCTTCAGGTCGCCCGGGAAATCGACCAGCACCAGATTGCCGAGCCAGGGGCGCATTTCCAGCGGGTCGAGGTCCTTGCGGGCTGGCATGGAACGTCCGCGCAGCTTGCTGCTCCAGTACTGGAACAGACTGCGCAGCCGGTTGTCGCGTATGTCGGTTACGTCCACGAGGGTGTCGAGGCTCATCACGCGCAATGCAAAGGTGCCATTTGATTGCAATGGCACGAAGCAATTACCAAACCGTTTATGCGGCTGAACGGGATTTCCTGCACGGAAAAAATGCGGATCGCCGCGCCGGAGGTGTTCCGGCACGGCGATTTAGGAAGGAAAGCGTGACGAAGATGCGTCAGGCGGCGGCGGTTTTGGGCCGGTTGGCCAGCTCCGGCCGGGTCGCAATGGCCTTCTCGTAGAGCCCCAGGATATGGGCCCGTTCTTCGCCCGCCAGCTCCATGCGCGGTGCGCGCACCTTTTCGCTGCCGATGCCGACCACCTGCTGGCCGAGCTTGATGTACTGCACCAGCTTGGGCGAGGTGTCGAGGTGCAGGACCGGCGTGAACCAGCGGTAGAGCGCGCGCGCTTCGGCGAATCGGCCGGCCTGGCACAGGTTCCACAGTTCCACCGATTCCTCGGGGAACACGTCGGTGAGGCCGCTGACCCAGCCTTCGATACCGAGCGCGGCGCTTTCCAGCACCAGGTCGTCGACGCCGCAGAACAGGATGAAGCGGTCGCCGTAGAGGTTGTGCAGGTCGGTGATGCGGCGCGGGTCGTCGGAGCTTTCCTTGATCGCGACGATGGTGTTCTCCGAGGCCAGCTCGGCGAAGGTTTCCGGCTTGATATCGACGCGGTAAACCAGCGGATTGTTGTAGATCATGATCGGCAGGTCGCTGGCCCGCGCGACGGTGCGGAAATGGTTCAGAGTCTCACGCGTGTCGGAGGTGTAGACCATGCCGGGCAGCACCATCAGCCCGTCGATGCCGAGTTTCTGCGCGTCCTTGGCGTAGAGCGCCGCCTCGGCGGTGGTGAACTCGGCGACACCGGAGAGGACCGGCAACTTGCCGGCGACTTCCTTGGCGGCGGCCAGGACCTTGCGCTTCTCCTCTGCCCGCAGCGAGCAGTTCTCGCCCACGGTCCCCAGCATGATGAAGCCGTGCACGCCGCCTTCGATCAGCCGTGCCATCTCCGTCTGGGTGGCGGCGATGTTCAGGCTTTCATCGGCATTGAACTGGGTGGTGACGGCCGGATAGACACCGGCCCAGCTGGGGGTCCCTTTGGCGCGCGCCATGTCGCAATCTCCGCGGATCTGAGGGTTACAGGCTCTTTGTATATTGTATACAATCCCGATCGGTGTCAATATGGTTTTCGCGACCACCCGCCGACTCGGTGAGCCAGTCGCCTTGGCGCGGGGGCTGCCCCGCGACGCGGACGCCGATGTGCCGCAGGGAGATCCGGCGGGAACGCGGGGCTGAACGGAGGGACGTTGTGGATTCCGGCTTGCCGGTCAAACGCACCATCGCCGACCAGGTGGCGGAATTGATCCGGCAGCGGATCCTCGCCGGCCAGCTGAAGGGCGGGCAGCCAATCCGCCAGGAGCACCTGGCGGCCGAACTCGGTGTCAGCCGGATTCCCCTGCGCGAGGCGCTGAAGCAGCTGGCGGCGGAAGGCTTCGTCACCATCGCCTCGCACAAGGGCGCGGTGGTGGCGGAATTGTCTGTCGCCGAGGTCGAGGAGCTGTTCGACCTGCGCCTGCGGCTGGAGACCTGGCTGCTCGAGCGGGCGATCCCGGCGATGACCGCGACGCAGCTGGACGACCTCGAGCGCATCCTGGAGGAGCAGCGCCGGCCCGACGTGCTGCCGCGCTGGGGCGAGCTCAACTGGCGCCTGCACGAGACGATGTATCTGGCGGCTGAGCGGCCGATCACCCTCAAGCTGCTGAAGAACATCCACGACAAGATCGACCGCTACCTGCGCCTGGAAGTCACCATGCGGGCCGGGCGCGATCGCGGCCTGGCCGAGCACCAGGACCTCGTCGCCTTTTGCCGCCGGCGCGACGTTCCCGCCGCGCTGGCGCTGCTGCAGCATCACATCAAGGAGACCGAGCGCGGCCTGGTCGCCGCACTCAAGGGCCGCTAGCGCGCGCCCGCTATTCGCCGATTGCCGTGCTCTCGACGATGGCGGCGAAGCGGTCGGCAAGCTCGGCCAAGGCGACACGCTGCACCTGCTCGGCGGCAATCGGCGTCCCGCCATCCGTCGCCGGCAGGGCGCGCGTGGCCGTGCAATCCGCCGCCACGCTCACCGCGTAGCCAAGGTCCAGCGCCGCGCGGGCCGAGGCGCTGATGCACATATGCGTCATGAACCCCGCCAGCAGCAGATTGCGCCGACCGGCCTTCTGCAGCGCTTCATGCAATTCGGTGCCGGCAAAGGCGTTGGGCAGCCGCTTCACGATCACCGGCTCGGCGCCTTGCGGTGCCGCCTGCGCCAGGAACGCGCCGCCGGCGCCGTCAAACAGGCTGCCGGCCTGGCCCAGCTGGCGGACATGGATGACCGGCATGCCGGCGCCCCTGGCGCGGGCCAGCAGCGCGGCGATACGCGCCAGCGCGGCGTCGATGCCGTCGAGCTTCACCTGGCCGTCGCGATACTCGGCCTGGGCGTCGATGACGACCAGCGCGGCATCGCACAAGCGGGCGGGGGCGATCGACGCGCCGCGCATCTGCAGCAGCGTGGCGGGGGCGGCCGTCTTCAGGGGCAGGTTCATGGCGGACCTCTCTTGCCGGATGGTGGAACCGGGTGAGAGGATAAACATCGACAGCGGCCTGCCCAGGCGAATGACGCCGGCATCAGGCTGCATTTCTGCAGGATAGCCCGAGGACAGCATGGAAAATTCCCGCACCGACCCGGCGGCCTGGGACAACTGGGAAGGCTGGCAGACCCTGCTGGTCGCGGTGGAGACCGGCACCCTGAGCGGGGCGGCGGCGCGGCTGCGCGTCGACGCCACCACGATCGGCCGGCGGCTGGCGCGGCTCGAGGCGCGGCTGGGCCGGCGGCTGCTGACCCGGCGCGCCGGCCGCCTGGAGCCGACCATCGCCTGCCGCGCGCTGCTGCCGCAGCTGGTCGAGGCGGCCCGCCGGCTTGACACGGCGCGCGGCCTCGTCGCCGGCCGCGGCACAAGAGCACCGCGGCGTCCCGTGCGCATCACCGCGGTGGCCTTTCTCTGCGATCATCTGCTGGCGCCGCAGGCCCGCCTGCTGGCGGCGCCCGATCTCGTCCTCGAGTTCCTGGTGGAGGACAAGAACCTCAACCTGGCGCGGCGCGAGGCCGACCTCGCCTTGCGCCTCGGGCCGCCGCAGGGCGCGCGCAAGAGCGGCAGGCAGATCGCCTGGGTGCGCTACGCCGTCTATGCGGCGATCGACGTCGATCCGGCGAAGCTGCCCTGGGCGGCGCTCGACGCGGCCCTGGCGCCGCTGCCGGAGGTGCGCTACGTGGAGGCCGCGGCCAAGACCGGCGGCATCCAGTTCCGCGCCGGGAAGCTCGAAACCCTCGCGGTCATCGCGGCCAGCGGTGCGGCCCGCGTGGTGTTGCCGCATCTGATGGGCGACCGCCATCCCCGCCTGCAGCGCGTCGGCGAGGTCTCGGTGCTGAAGCGCCCGCTCTGGCTGATCGGTGCTGCGGAAGGTGGCCGCGCGCCGGCGGTCGGCGCCGTCGCCGCGCGCATCGAACAGGTGGCGAAATCAGCGCTTCGCGCCTGAACCCGTCTTCTCCAGCATCCGGCGCAAATCCTTCAGCAGCGCCATGCGCGCCTTGTCGTCGGCCAGCTCGTCGAGCTCCCGGCGGAGGTCGAGCGACACGGCGGAAAGCTCGTTGTGCCAGTCCCAGCCGCGCTTGAGCGCGTCGGCGCCGGCGGGCGACAGGCGCCGGCCGTCTTCCAGCGCCAGCGCACCGGCTTCGCGGTCAAGCTGGAAGCGCTGGTCCAGCTCCGGCAGGATCACGCGGTCGGGTTCCAGGCCCAGCGACAGCACGTTGTCGCGCATGGCGGCGAGCGCCGTGGTCTCGCCATGCACCAGGAACAGTCCGCGCTTGATCGGCAGCCGCGCCTCGACCCAGGCGCGCAGGTCGCCGCGGTCGCCGTGGCCGGAATAGATCTCCAGCTTGCGCACCTGCGCCTTCACCTCGATCTCCTCGCCCATCAGCTTGACCCTGGCGGCGCCGTCCTGCAGCAGGCGGCCGAGCGTGCCCGGCGCCTGGTAGCCGATCAGCAGCACCGTCGTCTGCGGCCGCCAGATGTTGTGGCGCAGATGGTGGCGGATGCGCCCGGCATCGCACATGCCGCTGGAGGCGATGATGATGGCGCCGCCGGTGATGCGGTTGATCGCCTGGCTCTGCTCGACCGACTGGACGAAATGCACGTTGGGTGCGCGGAACGGGCTCGCGCCGCCGTTGTCCACGTCGTCCATCAGGCTCAGATGGCGCTCGAACACCTCGGTGGCGCGGATCGCCAGCGGCGAATCGAGGTAGATCGGCGCCTTCGGCAGGCGCCGCCGCGCCATCAGATAGATGAGGTCGCCGAGCAGCTCCTGGCTGCGCTCGATGGCGAAGGCGGGAATCAGCAGATTGCCGCCGCGCTCCAGCGCCGCTTTCACTTCCTTTTCCAGCTCGGCGCGGCGCGCGTCGTCGTCCAAATCCGCGCGCTCGCGGTCGCCATAGGTGGATTCGCAAAGCACGTAATCCATGCCCTGGGGCCCGCGCGCCGGCATCTGCAGCGCGCCCTCGCGCGGTCCGATGTCGCCGGAGAACAGGATGCCGAGGCGTGGCAGCTTCGCGTTGCCGGTCTCTACCTCCAGCTCGACCGAGGCGGAGCCCAGGATGTGGCCGGCATTCCACCAGCGGCCGCGAATGCCGCGGGCCACCTGCTGCCAGGAATCGTAGTCGACCGGCGCGATCTGCCTGACGGCGCGCTGGGCGTCCTCGGTGGTGTAGATCGGCTCGACCGCGGGCTGACCGCGCCGGCGGTTCTGCCGGTTGAGCTGGTCGACTTCTCCTTCCTGGATGCCGGCGGAATCGGGCAGCATCCATTCCAGCAGATCGCGCGTGCCGGCGGTGGCGTAGATCGGGCCGCGGAAGCCCGCCTTCACCAGCTTGGGCAACATGCCGGAATGGTCGATATGGGCATGGGTCTGCACCACCGCGTCGAGCTTCGCCGCGGGGCCGGGGAGCGGCTGGTAGTTGAGTTCCTTCAGGCTCTTTGGTCCCTGGAACATGCCGCAATCGACGGCGATGCGGGCCTGCGGCGTCTCCAGCACGTAATGCGAACCGGTGACGGTTCCGGCGGCGCCGTGAAAGGCGAGGGTGACGGCCATGGTCGAATGCTCCGGGCTTCAGCGGTCTTCCGATAGGGATCGCGGGACTTTAGAGTCAGCGGCGAATCGACGATAGGACAAAGCGCATGGCTTTCGAGTTGCCGGAGAACCTCGCCACCCTGGCCTTGTTCCTGGACGTCGACGGCACCCTGGTGCCGATCGCCGCGGACCCGGCCTCGGTTCGCCCGGATCCGGCGCTGCCGGCGCTGCTGGCCGGCGCTTCGAAGCGCCTCGGCGGCGCGCTCGGCATCATCTCCGGGCGGGAGATCGACTCCATCGACCGATTGACCGATGGCGCCGTGCCGTACCTGGCCGGCAGCCACGGCGCGGAATACCGCCTGGGTCCGGGCCAGGCGATCCTGCGGCCGGGGCCGCAGCCGGACCTCGCCGGCCTGCTGGCCGAGATCGTCCGCCGGACCGAAGCCTGGCCGGCGGTGCTGATCGAGCCGAAGCGCGCCGGCATCGCCGTGCATTACCGCCGCGCCCCGAATCTCGCGCCGGAATTGCGCGGGTTGCTCGAGACGCTGCTCGCCCGCCGCCCGCAGGCGGACCTGTCGCTGCTGCAGGGCGACCACGTGCTGGAGATCCGCTCACCCGCCCACAACAAGGGCGAGGCGGTGCGCCGCCTGATGACGGCCGCGCCCTTCCGGGGGCGCCGGCCGCTTTTCATCGGCGACGACGTGACCGACGAGGACGGCTTCGCCGTGGCGATCGAACTGGGCGGCGCGGCGATCATCGTCGGCGACCGGCGGCCGACGCTCGCCACCCGCCAACTCGATTCGCCCGCCGAGGTCCTCCGCCTGCTGGCGCGCCTCGCCGCCTAGCGCTTCGCCGCGCAAAGCCGCATCAGTCGGAGGGGACGAGCATCCCGGAGCGGCCCAACGCGCCGCCGCCATTGCCGCGCCCGTTGCGCAGCCGGGTGGTGAAGCCGGTCCACCACCAGCGTACGTCGTGGCGCTCGACGTTGCTCATGGCGGCGCGCCAGCGCTCCTTGCGTTCGTCCAGCGGCATGGTCAGCGCCCGGTGCATCGCCTGGGCGCATTGATCGACGTCGTAGGGGTTGACGATGAGAGCGCTGGTCAATTGCGCCGCCGCGCCGGCGAAGCGCGAGAGCAC
Source organism: Dongiaceae bacterium (assembly GCA_044226685.1). GTDB lineage: Bacteria > Pseudomonadota > Alphaproteobacteria > Dongiales > Dongiaceae > Dongia_A. The sequence continues at coordinate 24,518 of JBGAGP010000023.1, read as the reverse complement.
GAGGACGCCGGGATCGGCCGGGTCCTGGGCGGCGATGTACTCCTTGGCCACCAGGTTCATGCCGTCGCGCAGCGGCGTCACCAGCCCGACGCTGGCGATGCGGCAGAAGCCGGCGAGGGCCGGGCGCGGATAGGTGCGCGCCAGGTAGCGGATCGGCGCCCAATGCAGCTCGGAGAAGGCGCTGTTGATGCGGCCGCTCAGACGGTCGATCTCGCGCCGCAAATCGCGATAGGAGGCGACCTCGGAGCGGCTGGGCGAGGCGATCTGCACCAGGTCGACGCTGCCGCGATGCTCCGGATGGCTGCGCAGCAATTCCTCGCAGGCCTCGAAGCGGTTCGGGATGCCCTTGCTGTAGTCGAGCCGGTCGATGGCGATCATCAGCCTGCGGCTGCCGAGGCCCTGCTTCAGCTGGCGGCAATCCGGCTTCGCCATCGCCTTTTCGGCGAGCGCGGTGAAGTTGCCGGCATCGATGCCGATTGGAAACGCGCCGGCCTCCAGGCGCCGGTCGTAACAGGTGATGATCCCATCGCCGCCGATCGAGCCGCCGGCCTCCTGGCGCACGAAGTCGTGAAAGTTCTGCAGGTCGCGCTCGGTCTGGAATCCGATCAGGTCGGCGCCGGCCAGGCCGCGCATCAGCGTGCCGAGGCCCGGCAGCACCGCCAGGGTGTCGACGCCGGGCAGCGGGATGTGCAGGAAGAAGCCGATCCGGTTGGCCACCCCCAGCTTGCGCAATTCGCCGGCCAGCGGCAGCAGCTGGTAGTCGTGGATCCAGATGACGTCGTCCGGCCGCAGCAGCGGCGCCAGTGCGGCGGCGAAGCGCGCGTTCACCGCCATGTAGGTCTTGAAGTCCGCGCGCTGGAACGTCACCAGGCCGAGCCGATAGTGGAACAGCGGCCACAGCGTGGAATTGGCATAGCCGTTGTAGAAGCCCTCGAACTCGGCCGGCGTCAGGTCGATGACGGCATAGTCGACGTTGCCCTTGCTGACCCGCTTGGCCTCCGGCGCCGGCGCTTCCGGCGTCTCGCCGCTCCAGCCGAACCAGATGCCGCCGTTGCGCTCCAGCGCCTCGCGGATGGCGACGGCGAGGCCGCCGGCGCGCTGCGTCCGCTCGGTCGGCAGGGAAACGCGGTTGGAGACGACGACCAGGCGGCTCATGAAGCCTCCTCCCAGGACTGGCTCAGCTTCATCGCCGAGTTGATCAGCCCCACCAGGGAATAAGTCTGCGGATAGTTGCCCCACAGTTCACCGGTCGCCGGCGCGATGTCCTCGGACAGCAGGCCGTGGCGGTTGCGCCGGGTGAGCATGAGCTCGAACAACGCCCGCGCCTCGTCCCGCCGGCCGATGGCGGCGAGCGCGTCGATGTACCAGAAGGTGCAGATGGTGAAGGCGGTCTCCGGCCGGCCGAAATCGTCGGCTTCGACGTAGCGATAGATGAAGTCGCCGTGCTTCAGCTCGGCGCCGATCGCCTCCACCGTGCCGCGGAAGCGCGGGTCGTCGGCGGCGAGAAAGCCGAGCGGCTGGACCAGCAGCAGGCTGGCGTCGAGCGCATCGCCGTCGAAGCGCGAGACCAGCGAATTGCGCTGCTTGTTCCAGGCCCGCTCCAGGATGTTGGCGTGCAGGCGATCGGCCGCCTTGCGCCAGCGCTCCACCCGGTCGGCGCGGCCGAGGCTGGCGGCGATCTTGGCCAGCCGGTCGCAGGCGGCCCAGCTCATGATGGCGGAGAAGGTATGGATGGCGGCGGATGTGCGCAACTCCCACGGTCCGGCATCGGGCTGGTCGAACGCCGCCTCGGCGCGCCGGCCCACTTCCTCCAGCTGCTCGAACAAGGCGTGATTGGCCGATTGCCGGATCAGGCGCCGGTCGAAGAACACATGCGTGCAGGCGAGCACCAGGCCGCCATAGACGTCGTTCTGTACCTGGAGATAGGCCTGGTTGCCGACCCTGACCGGGCCCATGCCGCGAAAGCCGGCGAGGCTGCCGGCGATGATCTCGTCCAGATGCGATTCGCGCGAGATGCCGTAGACCGGCTGCAGCCCGCCGTCTCGCGTGTCGTCGACGATATCGGTGATGAAGCGGACATAGTCCTCCATGGTCCGGGTAACGCCCAGGCTGTTCAGCACCCGGATGACGAAGAAGGCGTCGCGGATCCAGCAGAAGCGATAGTCCCAGTTGCGCTCGCTGCCCGGCGCCTCGGGAATCGAGGTGGTGAGCGCGGCGACGATGGCACCCGTTTCCTCGTAGTTGCACAGCTTCAGCGTGATGGCGGAGCGGATCACCGGCTCCTGCCACTCGAAGGGAATCGACAGGCCGCGCACCCAGGTCTGCCAGTGGTCCAGCGTGGCCTCGAGGTGATTGCGGCCGAAATCGGCGATGTCCTGCGGCACGGTCTCGTCGTCGCTGAGGACGAACCACAGCTCCTCGCCCAGGCGAAAGCTGCGCGCCTCGAGCAGATAGGAAATCGGCGCGTTGGTGGTGAGGCGCACCACATGATCCGGCCCGACGAAGCGCATGTGGTTGCTGCCGCGCGTGATCTCCGGCGCGATGGCGCCATAGGCCATGCGCGGCCTGACCCGCACGGTGACGATCGGCCGGCCGGAGATCGCGCGCACCCGGCGGATGATCGTGGGCGGCCGGTAGGTGCGGCCGAAGCGCTGGAAGCGCGGGCAGAAATCGGTGATCTCCACCGCGTTGCCGGCCTGGTCGGCGAGCACGGTTTCCAGGATCGCCGAATTGTCGAGATAGCGCTGCTTGCTGGTGCTGTGGTCCTTGAGCTCGATGGCGAAGCCGCCATCGCCCTGCGCGCCGGCGCCGTTCATCAGCAGGGCGCAGAACACCGGGTCCTTGTCCAGCCGCGGGAAGCAGGACCACACGATGGCCCCGTCGGGATCGATCAGCGCCGCGATCGCGCAATTGCCAATGACGCCGAGCTCGAGATTTCGATCAGCCATGCCGCTCCGGTTTTGCAATTTTGGCCGCGACGAGTTCGCTCCAGCCGCGACGCTGGACTTGAGCCTAGGTACTTCATCCAGGCGGATCAACCCAAAGCGGCCCGTCGCGGTGACAAACACGGCGCGGCGTCGAAGGTTGCACTGATGTGTATAGAAAACTGTGACCGATAGGCCGCAGCGTGTGGGAAATCAGTGACAGATCAGCACGGCTGCGCCGCTGACGCGGCCATCGCGCAGGCGACTCAGCGCTTGATTCGCCGCTGCGAGGGGATGGCGCTCGATCTGTGTCTCGATCTTCAACGTGCCGGCGAGGGCGAGGAACTCCTCGCCGTCGCGGCGCGTCAGATTCGCCACCGAGCGGATCACGCGCTCCTGCCACAGCAGGCGATACGGGAAGCTCGGGATGTCGCTCATGTGGATGCCGGCGCAGACCACGCTGCCGCCGGGCCGCACCGCCTTGAGCGCCAGCGGCACCAGCGCGCCGACCGGTGCAAACAGGATCGCCGCATCGAGCGGCTCCGGCGGCATCTCCTCCGAAGCGCCGGTCCACACCGCGCCGAGCGATCGCGCCAGCTGCTGCGCCGCCGTGTCGCCGGCGCGGGTGAAGGCGAAGACCCTGCGGCCCTGCTGGGCGGCCACCTGCGCCAGGATGTGCGCGGCGGCGCCGAAGCCATAGAGGCCAAGCTTCTCCGCCCGCCCTGCGAGCCGGTATGAACGGTAGCCGATCAGCCCGGCGCACATCAGCGGCGCGGCGGCGGCGGCATCGAGCTTCGGGTCGAGCGCGAAGCAGAAGGCCGCATCGGCGATCATGCGCTCGGCATAGCCGCCATGGCGGTGATAGCCGGTGAAGCGTGCCTGCGGGCACAGGTTCTCCTCGCCCCGGCGGCAGAAGTCGCAGGTGCCGCAGGTGTGGCCCAGCCATGGCACGCCGACGCGATCGCCGATGCGGAACTGCGTGACGCCTTGGCCCAGTTCGACCACGCGGCCGATCGCCTCGTGGCCCGGCACGATGGGCAGGGTGGGGTCCGGCAGATCGCCATCGACGACGTGAAGATCGGTGCGGCAGACGCCGCAGGCCTCGAGCTCGATCAGCACCTGCCCGGGGCCGGGCCGGCCAAGCTCGATCTCGCCGAGGCGCAAGTCCGCGCCCGGCCGGTCCAGGATCATCGCGCGCATGGCGCGAAGTTTGGGCTAGCGCACGTTGTCGGGCAAGCCCGCCTTCTTGCGGGCGATGAAATCCTTGAGCGCCTCGTCGATGCTCGCGTCGAGCGGCGGAGCTTCATATTGCGCCAGCAGCTTGCGCGCGCGCTCCGCCGCGCGCTGGTTGGCATCGCGGGCGCCCTCCGCCTCCCACTGCTCGAAGCTGTTGTTGTCGGCGATCGTCGAGGTGTAGAAGGCGGTCTTGAAATTGCGCTGGGTGTGGGCGCAGCCGAGATAGTGGCCGCCGGGGCCCACCTCGCGCACCGCCTCCAGCGCCAGCGCCTCGTCGGAGAGATCCGGCCCCTCGGCGAAGATCTGCAGCGAGGCGAGCTGGTCGACGTCGAGCATGAACTTGGCGTAGCCGGCGGAAAGCCCGGCCTCGAGCCAGCCCGCCGTATGCATGACGAAATTGGTGCCGGCCATGATGGTCGGGATCATGGTGCCCATGGATTCGTAGGCCGCCTGGGCGTCGGCGACCTTGGAGCCGTTGAGCATGCCGCCGGTCCTGACCGGCAGCTTGTAGCGCCGCGCCAGCTGGCAGCAGGCATAGATCATCATCGCCGGTTCGGCCGTGCCCATCATCGGCGCGCCCGATTGCATGGATACGGTGGTGACGAAGCTGCCATAGATCATCGGCGAGCCCGGCCGCTCCAGCTGCGCATAGGCGATGCCGGCCAAAGCCTCGGCGTTCAGCTGCGCGATGGCGCCGGCGGTGGAGGCGGGGGCCATGGCGCCCGCCATGATGAAGGGCGTCACCAGCACCGCCTGGTTGGCGCGGGCATAGACGCGCAGCGCCGAGAGCATGGTCTCGTCCCAGACCAGCGGCGAGTTGCAGTTGACGATCGAGGCCATCACTGTGTTGCCGGCGTCGATGAAGGCGTCGCCGAACAGGATGCGCGCCATGCGCACGCAATCCTCCGCGCGCTCGGGCGCGGTGACGATGCCCATATAGGGTTTGTCGGAATACTTGATGTGGCTGTAGACGATGTCGAGATGCCGCTTCGGCACCGGCACGTCGACCGGTTCGCAGATGACGCCGCCGCTGTGATGGATGTTGGGCGACAGGTAGGCGAGCTTCACGAAGTTCTGCAGATCCTCCAGCGTGCCGTAGCGCCGCTTGTTGTCGAAATCGCGCACGAAGGGCGAGCCATAGGTCGGCACGAAGATGGTGTTGCGGCCGCCGACCGGGACGCTGCGCTCCGGGTTGCGCGCATGCTGCACGAAGCTCGCCGGGGCGTGCGACAGCAGCTCCATCAGCAGGCCGCGATCGAGATGCACGCGCTCGCCGACGATCTTGGCGCGCGCCTTCTTCCAGGCTTCGAGGGCGACCGGGTCGCGGAACTCGACGCCGACCTCCTCCAGAATCGTCATCGAGGCCTCGTGGATGCGGTCCAGCCCCTCCTCGGTGAAATAGGCGTATTCGGGAATGCGCCGGCTGACCGGCCGCAGCTGGGCGAGCGGCGCGCTGCCGCGCTCGTGATGCCGGCCCTGCGTGCCGCCGCGCCGTCTCGTCATTGCTTCCGCCATGGTCTCGCTCCCGGTGCCGATTTTTCGCCATGCTAATGCAGGGTTGGTGCGGTGGTTAAGCCGGGGAAAGCTCCGCCCTTGCATGACTTCGCCGCAAGCCAGGATCGCACGGTGATGTTTTAAATATCACTTCTGGTATATTGACTATCTATACTGGTAGCCACAATATCTTTTCCATGCTCCAAAGGTTAACAGCATTGGCCGGATCATGATCTCCGCGGGACAGCTGCGCGCGGCGCGCGCCTTGCTCGGCCTCGACCAGCGCGGCCTCGCCGAACTGAGCGGCTTGTCGGTGCCGACGATCCAGCGCATGGAATCGAGCGAGGATGTCATCCGCGGCAATGTCGATTCGCTGATGAAGCTGGTCTCGGCGCTGAACGAGGCCGGCATCGAGCTGATCGGCCCCGGCACGGCCAGCGCGGTCGGCGGCCGCGGCGTCAGGCTGAAGGGCTGAATGGCCATGATTGCTGCGCAGGCGATGCTGCTTCCGGTCGCGGCGCTGCTGCTGATCGCGGTGGCGTCGGTCGTGATCGCGCGCAGCCGCGCGGCCCTCGCGCTCATCTACCCGGCAATCCTGCTCGCCTGCTGCGCGGCGCTGATCCTCGCCCTGCGCGCGGTGCTGGCGGGCGACGCGGCCGCGGTGGAAACGGTACTGCCGCTCGGCCTGCCCTGGCTCGGGGCGCACTTCCGCATCGACGCCCTGGCGGCCCTGTTCCTGGTGGTGATCAATCTGGGCGGCGCCGCGGCCAGCCTCTACGGCATCGGCTACGGCCGGCACGAAGAGGCGCCGGCGCGGGTGCTGCCGTTCTTCGCCGCGTTCCTGGCCGGCATGAACCTGGTCGTGCTGGCGGCGGATGCCTTCAGCTTCCTGCTGGGCTGGGAGTTCATGTCGCTCGCCTCCTGGGCGCTGGTCCTGGCGCATCACCGCGACGCGGAGAACCGCCGCGCCGCCTTCGTCTATCTGGTGACGGCGAGCTTCGGCACCATGTGCCTGCTGCTGCTGTTCGGCCTGCTGGCGGGCGCCGCGGGCGAGTATTCCTTCGCCGCCATGCGCAATGCGACGCTGACGCCGGGCATCTCCGCCCTGGTGCTCATTCTGGCGCTGCTCGGGGCCGGATCGAAGGCGGGCCTGGTGCCGCTCCACGCCTGGCTGCCGCTCGCCCATCCGGCGGCTCCCAGCCATGTCTCGGCGCTGATGAGCGGCGTCATGACCAAGGTGGCGATCTACGGCTTCATCCGCATCGTCTTCGATCTGCTGGGCCCGCCGGACTGGTGGTGGGCCATGGTGCTGCTGATCCTCGGCAGCATCACCGCGGTGATCGGCATCCTCTCGGCCCTGATGCAGCAGGACCTGAAGCGCCTGCTCGCCTTCTCCACCATCGAGAATATCGGCCTCGTCTTCATCGGCCTCGGCCTCTCCCTCGGCTTCGCCGCCAACGGCATGCCGGCGGCGGCCGCCCTGGCGCTGACCGCGTCCCTGTTCCACGTCTTCAACCACGCGCTGTTCAAGAGCCTGCTGTTCCTCGGCGCCGGCGCCGTGCTCTCGGCCACCGGCCTGCGCGACCTGGAGCGCATGGGCGGCCTCATCCACCGGATGAAGGGCACCGCCTTCTACATGCTGGTGGGCGCGGTCGCGATCTCCGCCCTGCCGCCGCTCAACGGCTTCGCCTCGGAATGGCTGATGTTCCAGGCGGTGTTGATCAGCCCGGATCTGCCGCAATGGGGGCTGAAGGTCATGGTGCCGACGGCAGGTGCCATGATGGCCCTGGCGGCCGCACTGGTCGCCGCCTGCTTCGTGAAGGTCTATGGCGTCGCCTTCCTCGGCCGGCCGCGCTCCGACGCGGTGGCCGCGGCACGGGAGGTCGACCGCTTCTCGCGCGCGGCGATGGCGCTGCTGGCGGCGCTGTGCCTGCTGGCCGGCATCCTGCCGGGCTTCGTCATGGACGCGCTCCAGCCCGCGGTGCGGGCGCTGCTCGGCGGCTTCCTGCCCAGCCAGGCGGCGCAGCCCTGGCTCTCCATCGTTCCGGTGGCCGAGGCGCGCAGCTCCTATAACGGATTGCTGGTCTTCGTCTTCATGGCGCTCTCCGCCGCGCTGGTGGCGCTGCTCATCCATCGCTTCGCCCAACGGCGCCTGCGGCGCGGGCCGGCCTGGGATTGCGGCTTTCCCGATCCCAGCCCGCAGACGCAATACGGTGCCGGCAGCTTCGCCCAGCCGTTGCGGCGGGTCTTCGGCACGCTGCTGTTCCGCGCGCGGGAGCAGGTGGAGATGCCGCAGCCCGGCGATACCGGCCCGGCCCGGTTCAGGGTCGAGATGCGCGACCTGATCTGGGACATCTGCTATGCGCCCATCGGCGGGCTGGTCGATGCCGCCGCCGGGCGGCTCAACCGCCTGCAGTTCCTCACCATCCGCCGTTACCTGAGCCTCGTCTTCATCGCCCTGGTCGGCCTGCTCCTGGTGCTGGCGCTATGGCTCTGACCCTCGCCGACCTCCTGGTGCAGTTCGGGCAGATGCTGGTGGTGCTCGGCTTCGCGCCCCTCCTGACCGGCTTCGTGCGCAAGGTGAAGGCGCGGCTGCTGCGCCGCCAGGGGCCGCCGCTGCTGCAGCCCTATCGCGACCTGCTGCGATTGCTGCGCAAGGAAGCGGTGGTGGCGGAGAACGCCTCCTGGCTGTTCCGCGCGGCGCCGTACCTGATCTTCGCCGCCACCTGGGTCGCCGCCGCCCTGGTGCCGACCTTCGCCACCGGGCTCATGTTCTCGTGGTCGGCGGATCTCATCGTCATCGTCGCGCTGCTGGGCAGCGCGCGCTTCCTGCTGGCGCTGGCCGGCATGGATGTCGGCACGTCCTTCGGCGGCATCGGGTCGAGCCGGGAGATGATGATCGCCTCGCTCGCCGAGCCGGCGATGATGATCGTGGTCTTCACCCTGGCCCTGATCGCCGGGTCGACCCAGCTCTCCACCGTGGCCGAGCACATGATCCACGGCGCGGTCGGTCTGCGCGTCTCGCTCGGCCTGGCGCTCATCGCCCTCATCATGGTGGCGCTGGCGGAGAATGCGCGCATCCCGGTCGACAACCCGGCGACGCATCTGGAACTCACCATGGTGCACGAGGCGATGGTGCTGGAATATTCCGGCCGCCACCTGGCGGTGATCGAGGCGGCGGCGATGCTGAAGCTGCTGCTCTACGTCTCGCTGATCGGCGCCATGTTCCTGCCCTGGGGGATCGCCCAGGCGGATTCGGGGGCAGATTCCGGGCTGAGGGCCTATGCGCTCGGCCTCGCCGTCTATGCCGCCAAGCTCGGCATCGGCGGCTTCCTGCTCGGCCTGTTCGAGATCTCGATCGCCAAGATGCGCGTGTTCCGCGTGCCGGGCTTCCTCGGCGCCGCGCTGATGCTGGCGCTGCTTGCCATGCTGCTGATGTTCATGACGCGGAGCTTCGCATGACCTCCTACGTCTACGACATCGCGCATCTGCTGGCCGGCGGCATGGTGCTGGTCAGTTTCATGCTGCTCTACCAGGACCGCATGCACGGCCTGCTCAACGTCTTCGCCCTGCACGCGGTGATCCTGGCGCTCTCGGTGGCGTGGGAGGCGTTGATCCAGCACGCGCCGCACCTGTTCATCACCGCCGCCATCGCTCTGGTGGTCAAGGCGATCATCATACCGCTGGCGCTGCACCGCATCGTGCGCCGGCTCGACATCCACCGCTCGGTGGAGACGGTGGTCGGCATCGGCCCGACCATGCTGGCCGGCATGGGGCTGGTGGCGCTGTCCACCGCGCTGATGCTCCGCGTGACGCCGGGCGCCGACGCGCTGGCGCGCCAGGATCTCGCTTTCGCGCTCTCGGTGGTGCTGCTCGGCCTGCTGATGATGGTGACGCGGCGCAACGCGGTGAGCCAGGTGGTCGGCCTGATGTCGATTGAAAACGGCCTGATTCTGGCCGCCGCCGGAGCCAAGGGCATGCCGCTGGTGGTGGAGATCAGCGTCGCCTTCTCGGTGCTGGTCGCCTTCATCGTGATCGGCATCTTCCTGTTTCGCATCCGCGAGCGCTTCGACACCGTCGACGTCCAGGCCCTCGACCGCTTCCGCGGAGAGCGGCAATGAGCGACATTGGCCTTTTCACCCACGCCCCCTTCGACACCGTCGCCGCCGTATTGCTCATCCCGCTCGCGGCCGCCCTGGTGCTGGCGTTGCTGCCGGGCTACCGGCTGACCGCGATCCTGAACGTACTGGCCAGCCTGGTGACCTTCCTGGTGGCGTTGAGCCTGTTCGTGTTCCGGCCGGAGCCGGGCCAGTTGCTGTTCGTCGACGATCTCAATGTCGTCTTCATCGCCCTCAACACCCTGGTCGGCTTCACCACCAGCCTGTTCAGCGCCAGCTATATCGCGCACGAGCTGGAGACCGGCCGCCTGACGCCGGCCTATCTGCGCTTCTACCACGCCATGTACCAGGCGATGATGTTCGGCATGAACCTGGCGCTGCTGGCCAACAATATCGGCCTGCTCTGGGTGGCGGTGGAACTGGCGACGCTGACCACCGTGCTGATGGTCGGCATCTATCGCACTCACGAGGCGCTGGAAGCGGCTTGGAAATACTTCATCCTCGGCAGCGTCGGCATCGCGCTGGCGCTGTTCGGCACCATCCTGGTCTACGTCGCCGCGCAGCCCACGATCGGCGAGGGGCTGGACGCGATGACCTGGACCATCCTGATCCAGCGCGCCATCGGCTTCGACCCGGCGCTGCTCAACGTCGCCTTCGTCTTCCTGCTGTTGGGCTACGGCACCAAGGTCGGCCTGGCGCCGGTCCATGCCTGGCTGCCCGACGCCCATGCCGAGGGCCCGACGCCGATCTCCGCCGTGCTCTCCGGCCTGTTGCTCAACGTCGCGCTCTATGCGGTGCTGCGCTTCAAGATGCTGATGGCGGCGAACGCGGCGGCGCTGGCGCCCGGCCCGCTGATGGTGACCATGGGGCTCACCTCGCTCATCTTCGCCGCCTTCATGCTCTACCGCCGGCGCGACATCAAGCGGCTGTTCGCCTATTCCTCGATCGAGCACATGGGCATCATCACCTTCGCCTTCGGCATGGGCGGGCCGCTCGCCAATTTCGCCGGCCTGCTGCACATGACCATGCACAGCCTGACCAAATCGGCGATCTTCTACGCCGTCGGCAACATCGCCCAGGCCAAGGGCACGCAGAAGATCGCCGACATCAAGGGCCTCACCGACTCGCATCCGGTGCTGGGCTGGGGCCTCGTCGTCGGCGTCGCCGCCATCGCCGGCCTGCCGCCCTTCGGCGTCTTCATGAGCGAGTTCCTGCTGGTGAGCTCGACCTTCGGCCGCGCGCCCTATCTTGCCCTGGCGCTGGTCTTCGGCCTGCTCATCGCCTTCGGCGCGCTGCTGCTGCGGATCTCCGGCATCGCCTTCGGCCCGCCGCAGGGCAGCCTCGCGCCGGTGAAGGCTTCCTACCTGCCGATGTTCGCGCATCTGGCGCTGGTGCTGGGCGCCGGCCTCTATCTGCCGCCGCCGCTGGTCGCCTGGTTCCAGCATGTCGCGCGGATCCTGGGCTAGGGTGCGGCGATGACCACGATCGGCGACATCCTCCATCACGGCCACCAGGTCGCGGCGCATCATCCGTGGCCGCGCGCGGTGGTCGATGCGGCGGGCTGGGAGGCGGCGGCCTTCCTGGCTGCCGATGGCCGCGCGGTTCTGCTGTCGCTGTGGGCGGAACGCGACCACGTCCATATGGCGCTGCTGGCGGGCGATCCGGCCGAGATCGCGGTCGTCAGCCTCGCTTGCCCGGAGGGCGGCTTCCCTTCGGTGGGGCAACACCATCCGCCGGCGATCCGCCTGGAGCGCGGGGTCCATGATCTCTTTGGACTGGAACCGCGCAACGCAGAGGATGCGCGCCCTTGGCTCGATCACGGTCGCTGGCGGATGCGCACACCGCTCGGCGCGGCGCGGCCGGATCCCGGCGACGGCGATGCCTACGCCTTCCTGCCCGTCGAGGGCGAGGGCCTGCACCAGATCCCGGTCGGCCCGGTCCATGCCGGCATCATCGAGCCCGGTCATTTCCGCTTCACCGCCAATGGCGAGACCGTGGCGCGGCTGGAGCAGCGCCTCGGCTACGTGCACAAGGGCGTCGACGGATTGATGCAGGGGGCGGAGGTCGCACGCGCCGCGAAGCTCGCCGGCCGCGTCTCGGGCGACAGCACGGTGGCGTATGCCATCGCCTTCGCGCAGGCGGTCGAGGCGGCATCGGGCATCGAAGCGCCGCGCCGGGCGCAATGGCTGCGCGCCCTGATGCTGGAGCTCGAGCGCATCGCCAATCACCTGGGCGACATCGGCGCCATTTGCAACGACGCCTCCTTCGCCATCATGCTGGCGCATTGCGGCATCCTGCGCGAGCGCGTGCTGCGCGCCGCCGCCGCCGCGTTCGGCCACCGGCTGATGATGGACCGGGTGATGCCCGGCGGCGTCGCCGCCGATCTGACGGCGGAAGGCGTTGCGGCGATCCGGGCCGTGCTGGCCGAGATCAACGCGCGCTTCCCGGCCCTGGTGGCGCTCTACGACAACACCACCTCCCTGCAGGACCGCACGGTCGGCACCGGCATTCTCAGTCCCGCCCTGGCGCGGCAGTTCGGCGCCGGCGGCTATGTCGGCCGGGCCTCGGGGCGGGCCTTCGATGCCCGCGGCCTCGTTTCGCCGCTGCCCTATGCTGCGCTCGGCTTCCAGCCGGCGCTGCGCGGCGACGGCGACGTCAACGCGCGGGTCTGGGTCCGCATCGACGAGGTGACGCAGAGCCTGGCGCTGGTCGCGCGGCTGCTCGACGGCCTGCCGGCGGGCGAGACCGCCATCGCGCTGCCTGCCATCGACGCGCCGGTCGAAGGTATGGCCCTGGTCGAAGGCTTCCGCGGCGACGTGCTGGCCTGGGTGCGCCTCGGCGCCGACGGCCGCGTCGCACGCTGCCACCTGCGCGATCCGTCCTGGTTCCAGTGGCCGCTGCTCGAGGCGGTGATCGAAGGCAACATCGTCGCCGACTTCCCGCTCTGCAACAAATCGTTCAACTGCTCCTATTCGGGACACGACCTGTGAGGTGCGGGCGATGAACAAGCTGCTGCTGCAAGCCCTGGTCCTGCCGCCAGTGACCGAGCCGGCGCCGGCCCCATCGCCCGAGGCGCTGGCGGAGATCGCCGCCAGGGTCGACGCGGCGGCCAAGCGCCGGCTGGGCCGCTCCCTCTCCATCCGCGAAGTGGATGCCGGTTCCTGCAACGGCTGCGAGCTGGAGATCCACGCCCTCAACAACGCCTTCTACGACCTCGAGCGCTTCGGCCTGCGCTTCGTCGCCTCGCCGCGCCATGCCGACGTGCTGCTGGTGACCGGCCCGGTCACCCGGAACATGCGGGAGGCGCTGGAGCGCACCTGGCGCGCCACGCCGGATCCGAAATGGGTGGTGGCGGTCGGCGATTGCGCGGCCGATTGCGGCGTCTTCGCCGGGTCCTATGCCGTCGCCGGCGGTGTTTCGGCGGTGGTCCCGGTCGACCTGCATATCCGCGGCTGCCCGCCCAGCCCGCTGCAGCTGCTCCAGGGCCTGCTGGCGCTGCTCCAATCCTAGGCGCCGGAACGTCGCAGTGTGACGGTTTGACGGTTGCCGCCGCAGCGGGCCATAACCATCTCTCGGGGGGTGGCCTGGATCCGGGATCTCGAGGGCAATGACTTGGCACGAAAGGACTTGAGACGGCTGCCGTTGCGCCGTCCCGCCGGCTTTTGGATCAGGTTGGAGCGGGCGTTCCGCTTCCGTTTGATCGTACCCATGCTGCGCAGCCGCCATGCGCCGGAATACACCGCGCGCGGCGTCATGGTGGGCCTGCTCTGGGCCTTCACCCCCTCGGTCGGGTTCCAGATGCCCCTGGTCCTCGGCACCTGGCTGGTCTGCGCCCGGCTCCTGAAATGGGATTTCAGTCTGATCCAGGGCCTCGCCTGGACCTGGGTCACCAACGCCTTCACCGCGCTGCCCTGCTACTATGTGTTCTTCCTGACCGGCCAGTTCCTGCTCGGCCATTGGTCCGACCTCAGCGGCTACCAATCCTTCATCCGCCTGTTCCACTCGGCCTTCTCCGACGAGATGACCCTGGTGCAATCGGCGAAAGCGATTTCCCGGATCCTGCTGCTCGACTGGGGCGTGGCGATGTCGCTTGGGTCGCTGCCCTGGGCGGCGCTGATGGGCTGGCTCGGCTACCGCCTCAGCCTGCGCTTCGTCGTCGCCTATCGCGAGGCCCGGGCGCGGCGCATGACCCGCCGTGCCGCGCGCTTGGCCGAGAAGGCGGGCATGACCCATTCTGGCTAGCGTTGGCGCCGCGTCTTGTGCCGCCGCCGCTGCTTGGCTAGCGTGCGGCCACATCGATCCGAAGGGACCTCATCATGGCCCGCAGCCATGCCGCCGCCCGCCGCAGCGCCGCCGAGTTCGAGCGCTTCCTGAAGGCCAATCCGGGCCTCCTGCATGTCGACGCCTTCCTGCCCGACATGAACGGCAATCCGCGCGGCAAGCGCTTCCCCGCGCATGAGGCGGCGAAGATCTGGACCGGCGGGGTGCAGCTGCCCTTCTGCCTCTATTTCCTGGATGCGACCGGCGAGGACCTCGATCCCGGCGGACGCTCCGAGCTGCGCGGCGATCCCGACGGCAACGCCTGGCCGGTTCCAGGGACGCTGGTGCCGGTGCCCTGGGCGCCGGAGCCGACGGCACAGGTGATGCTCACCATGCCGGCCCAGGCCAACCAGCCCTGCCTGGTCGATCCGCGCCAGGTGCTGGCCGGCCTGGCGGCGCGCTTCGCCAGGCGCGGCCTTACTCCCGTGGTCGCGGTGGAGATGGAATTCTACCTGATGGACCGCAAGCGCGGGACAATGGGCGAGCCGCTGCCGCCGATCTCGCCGGCGACGGGCGCGCCGGACAATTCGCGCCAGCTCTATTCCATCGCCGGGCTCGACATCTACGCCGATTTTGTCCGCGACGTGGCGTCGGCGGCGAAGGCGCAGAACATCCCGGCCTCCACCGCCATCGCCGAGAATTCGCCCGGCCAGTTCGAGATCAACCTCACCCATTGCGCCGATCCGGTCGCTGCCGGCGACCACGCCGTGTTGCTGCGCCGGATCATCAAGTCGATGGCGCCCAGGCACGGTTTCGCCGCCACCTTCATGGCCAAGCCCTTCCTCGACAAGGCGGGCAGCGGCATGCACGTGCATTGCAGCCTGGTCGACGCCAAGGGCCGCAACGTCTTCGACGACGGCGGAGAAGGCGGCACCGCCCTGTTGCGCCATGCCATCGGCGGATTGGTCGCCACGACGCCGGAGGCGATGGCGCTGCTGGCGCCCAACCTCAACTCCTATCGCCGCTATCGGCCCGGCTCGCTGGTGCCGATGGCGCCGTCCTGGGGCTACAACAACCGCTCCGTCGCCTTCCGCGTGCCGACCGGCTCGCCCAAGGCGCGCCGGATCGAGCATCGCATCGCCGGCGCCGACGCCAATCCCTATCTCGCGGTGGCGGCGATCCTGGCCGGCATGCTGCATGGCATCGAGCAGAAGCGCGACCCCGGCAAGCCGGCGACCACCGATGTCAGCGCCAGGATCGACCGCAACACGCCCTTCCGCTGGCACGAGGCGATCGACCGGCTGCGCAAGGCGAAGACCCTGCCAGCGTATATCGATGCCGGCTATCTGGCGCTCTATGCCGACGCGAAGGAGGCGGAGCTGCACAAGTTCAATGCGGCGATCTCGCCGCAGGAGCATGAATGGTATCTGTGATGGCCATTCGTGTCGTACGATGCTGCCATTGCGCCAATCGTCATCCCGGCCTTGAGCCGGGATCCATCCGGCAGCCGCACGAGCGCCGGAAATATGGACCCCGGCTCAAGGCCGGGGTGACGAATGAGAAACGGACTCGGAGGCGCGCATCATGACCAACGCCACCGACGTGCTCATCATCGGTGCCGGCCTCGCCGGTGCCGCGGCGGCGGAGTTCCTTGGCAAGCGCGGGCTCTCCGTCACCATACTCGAGGCGCGCGACCGTGTCGGCGGGCGCGGCTATGCCCGCGACTTCGCCGGCTCCGATGAGAGCCTGGAATTCGGCGGCGGCTGGATCACGCCCTGGCAGGAGCATATCCGCGCCGCCTGCGCCCGGCACAAGATCGAGCTCAGGCCGCGCGCGCCGCTCATCGAGCGGCGCTGGTTCCGCGACGGCGCGCTGCATCGCGATTCGCCCTGCTCGGAGGCCGAGCGGCCCGCCTTCGAGCGCGGCATGGCGCAGATCGTCGCCGATGCGACCCGGCTCGGTGCGGGCAACGCCGCGGATGCCGCCGGCCGGCCGCTCACCACGATCAGCCTCGACGGCTACCTGAAGCGCATCGCCGCGCCGCTGTCGTTGCGCGATCTCTGCCGGGCGTGGTGGACGGTCAGCGGCAACGGCGATCCGGCGAAAATTCCGGTCTCGGAACTGTTGGCGAGTTGCGGCTACGTCGACGGTACCCCGGACAGCATGATCGAGGTCTGGGCCGATACCCTGGTGGGCGGCGTCTCGCTGCTGACCGGGCGCATGATCGCCGCTTCCGGCGCTGCGCTGCGCTTGAACGAACCGGTGACGCGGATCCAGGCGCGCGGCGGTGGCGTCACCGTCACGGCGAAGAGCGGCAAATACCAGGCACGCGCCGTGTTGCTGGCGACCGGACTCAATCCCTTGCGCGCGATCGCCTTCGAGCCGCCTCTGCCGCCGGCGCAGACCATGGCCCTCTCCATCGGCCATCTCGGCGCGTCGGTGAAGGTCTGGGCCAAGGTCGCAGGCGTGAAGGTGGGCGTGCTGGCGACCGGTGGCGGCGAAAGCGCCGGGGCCGGCCTGGAATGGATGCTGTCCGAGCGCGCGGCCGCCGACGGCAACACGCTGCTCATCGGCTTCGGCCTCGCCGCCGATTTCGATCCGGCCGAGCCCGGCGCCGTGGCGGCGGAGGTGGCGCGCTTCTTTCCCGAGGCGACCCTGCTGGCGCATGACTGGCACGATTGGGTTGGCGATGCCTTCTCGCGCGGCACCTGGGTGGCGACGCCCTTGGGCGCGCCACAGGCGGTGGCGCCGGCGACCTGGGCGCATACCGGCCCGCTCGCCTTCGCCTCCTCGGATTTCTCGCGCGAAGGCGCCGGCTGGTTCGACGCCGCGATCATCTCCGGCCTCGACGCGGCGAAAGAGGTCGTGAAGCTGGCGAAGGCCTAGCGACGGCTATTGCCGCTCGACGGTCGGCCGCCGCTGCGGGTCCGGCTCCTGCGCAGTCCTGGCGGTGTCCGCGTGTTGCTGCGGGCGTGGCGTCAGCGGCGTCGCGGTTTGCCGGAATCCCTCGGGAATCTCGATCGCGTCGCCATTCTTCAGCTTTCCGGCGATGCCGCGTTCGCGCAGAGCATTGAGCCAGGCGGTCAGCGCGTCGGCGTCCTCCTGGCTCTTCTTGCCGCCATACTCATCGGCATCGACACGCAGCAATTCGCCCGACCGTCCGCCAGCCGCAGCGGCACGCGCGACGGTAAAGTAGCGGAAGCGCGCGCCATACTTGCTGTGGCGCTTCACCTCGATGGTCTCGAAGGCCGGCAATTCGCCCCAGGCGAAGCGCCGGCGGCGGAACGGCGCCTGGACCACCAGCCCCTCGGGATAGAGCGCCAGATGATAGAATGGGCTGTCAGGCAGCAGCTTCAGGATGCTGCGCAGGATGTCGAGCGCACACAGCAGCAGGAATCCGGCGGCGACGAGCGGCGGCAGGAAGCTCAGCCAGTAATCCGTCCCCTGCGCGCCATCGGCGATGAAGCGCTGGCTCTGGCCGAATTCGTCGGCGATCCAATAGAGGGCGAAGACCGCCAGCCCCGCAGCGGGGAGCAGTCGCCCGGCCTGCATGCCCCGGCGCGGCGCGAGACGGATCGGCAGCTTGTGCGTGGCTTGCTCCACGGGCCCTCCTTGCCGCGCAATCCTACAGCAGGAGGCGCGGCAATTGAATGCGGTTGCCGGACATCCTGACGCCGGCCGCCTCTATTGCCGGTCGACGGTGGGTCGGCGCGCGGTGGTGCCGGACTGGCGGATCGCGCCGGCCGGAGCCGGGCGACCGATGCCGGCGTCGAGGGCGATGGCGGTGGCGCGGAACGGCTCCGGGACTTCGACCGCCTGGTGGACGTCCAGCCGGCCGTCGCGCGCCAGCCCGCGCAGCTGGTTGAACCAGGCGGTCAGCGCCTCGGCGTCTTCCTTGCCGTTCCTGGCGCCGTAGTCGTCGGCGCGGATGCGCAGCACCTCGCGCTGCCGGGTCGTGGTGGCCGTGCCGGAGAGCGTCTCCGTCGCCACGGTATAATGCGAGATGCTCTTGCCGTTCTTGGTGCGGCGCTCGACCATGATGGTCTCGAATTCCGGCAGCGTGGTCCAATCGTGGTGCTGGCGGGAGAACAGCTCCTTGACGCCCACGCCGCTGCCATTGACCTCGATGTGGTAGTGCGGCGAGCCCGGCCGCATCTTCAGCAGCGCGCCGGCCATGCCGCAGAGGCCGACTGCCGCGAAGGGCAGCCCGAACAGGGCGAAAGCGGATTCGCCCCAGTCGCCCGGCGCCGGCCACCGGACCTCGCCGGCATTGAGGTCGAGGATGCCGGACGCGCCCGCCATCCAGAACAGCGAGAAGCCGAAGAACACCATGAAGAACAGCAGCATGCCGATCTGCTGGCCCTTGCGCGGCACGAGGCGGATGGGAAGCCTCAGCGTGGCGGAATCCATGGCTGCTTCCCGCGCCGCCTAGAGAAACCGCCACCACAGATAGAAGTGGCTGATCAGGATGGACAGCAGCATCAGCGGGAAGGCGAGCTTGGCGAATTCCAGGAAGCGGAACGGCACGCCGGCGCGCTCGCCGATGCCGGCGACCGTGAGGTTGGCCGAGGCGCCGATCAGCGTGCCGTTGCCGCCGAGGCAGGCGCCGAGCGACAGCGACCACCACAGCGGCAGCAGGGCCTCTTCCCCGCCGAAGGTCGGCGCCATGTTCTTGATCACCGGGATCATGGTGGCGACGAAGGGGATGTTGTCGATGATGGCGGACAGCACGGCGGAGACCCACAGGATCGACACGCCCATCAGCCACAGGTCGCCCTGGGTGACCGAGACCAGCCAGTCGGCCATCATTTTCAGCAGGCCGGCATGCTCGACGCCGGCCACCACGATGAACAGGCCGACGAAGAAGAAGATGGTGATCCACTCCACTTCGTTGAAGCTCTCGATCAGGCGGTGATGCTGGTCCTCGACCGTGCGGCCGAGATTGTCCAGCATCAGCAGCAGCGCGGCGCCGAACAGCGCGATGGTGCCGGCTTCCATGTGCAGCGTGTGCGCGGCGCCGAAACCGGCGATCACCAGTGAGATGACCAGGACCGATTTCACCATCAGCGGCCGGTCGGTGATGGCGTCGCCGTGATCCAGGGCCATGACCCGCGCCTTCGCCTCCGGCGTCGCCCGCATCGACCGGCCCCATATCAAGTGCACGAGGACGGAATTGACCAACAGGACGATGACCACGCAGGGCGCCAGGGCGTAGACGAAGTCCATGAAGGTGAGGCCGGCGGCGGAGCCGATGATGATGTTGGGCGGGTCGCCGATCAGCGTCGCGGTGCCGCCGATATTGCTGGCCAGGATCTCGGCGAACAGGAAGGGATAGGCCTTCACTTCCAGCTCGCGGCAGATCACCAGGGTGACCGGCGCGATCAGCAGCACCGTGGTCACGTTGTCGAGCAGCGCGGATAGGACGGCGGTGACGATCGCCAGCATCAAAAGGATGCCGGCCGGGTTGGCGCGGGCGGTCTTGGCCGACAGGATGGCGACGAACTGGAACACGCCGGAGCGTCGCGCCACGGCCACGATCAGCATCATGCCGGTCAACAGCGCCAGCGTGTTGAAATCGATGCCGCGGACCGCCTGCTCCTGGTTGAGCAGGCCCAGCGTGATCATCAAGCCGCCGCCGAGCAGGGCGATGACCGCGCGGTTGAGCTTCTCGCTCATGATCGCGGCATAGGTGGCGATCAGCAGGGCGGTGGAGACCCAGAGCGGGTCGAGCCCGAACAACACATGCCCGCCGGCTGCTTCCATCACCTGCACCTCGTCCTGGTTATGCTATGCCGCTGATTCGCCCGGCGGCCCCCATTCTTCATGCCTGCTGAAAGAGGTTGGCGCAAGCGAAAGCGGCCCCCAGGAACCTGCCCGGGGGCGCCTCAACGGCGCGGCCTAGAGGAAGCGCCAGAGCAGGTAAAGCTGGCTGATGACGATCGAGACCAGCATCAGCGGGAAGGCAACCTTGGCGAATTCGAGGAAACGGAACGGCACGCCGGCGCGCTCGCCGATGCCGGCGACCGTCAGGTTGGCCGAGGCGCCGATCAGCGTGCCGTTGCCGCCGAGGCAGGCGCCCAGCGACAAGGCCCACCAGAGCGGCAGCAGCGCCTGCTCGCCGCCGAAGCTCGGCGCCATGTTCTTGATCACCGGGATCATGGTGGCGACGAAGGGGATGTTGTCGATGACCGCGGAGAGGATGGCCGAGGCCCACAGGATCGCGCTGCCGGTCAGGCGCAAATCGCCGGCCGTCATGCGGACCAGCCAATCGGCCAGCAGCTTCAGCAGCCCCGCGCGCTCGACGCCGGCCACCACGATGAACAGGCCGACGAAGAAGAAGATGGTGATCCACTCGACCTCGTTGAAGCTTTCGATCAGCCGGTGATGCTGGTCCTCGACCGAGCGGCCGAGATTGTCGAACATCAGCAGCAAGGCGGCGCCGAACAGCGCGATGGTGCCGGCTTCCATGCGCAGCGCATGGGCGGCGATGAAGCCGCCAATGACCAGCGCGATCACCGCCACCGACTTCCACAGTAGCCGCCGGTCGGTGATGGCGTCGGTATGATCGAGCGCCATGACCCGCGCCTTCGCCTCCGGTGTTGCCTGCATTGTGCGGCCCCACAGCAGATGCACCAGCACGCAATTGACCACCAGGATAAGCACGATGATCGGGGTCAGCGCGCCGACGAAATCCATGAAGGTCAGATGCGCGGCGGAGCCGATGATGATGTTGGGCGGGTCGCCGATCAGCGTCGCGGTGCCGCCGATGTTGCTGGCGAAGATCTCGGCGGTCAGGAACGCATAGGGTTTCACGCCGAGCTCGCGGCAGATCACCAGCGTCACCGGCGCCACCAGCAGCACCGTCGTCACGTTGTCGAGGAAGGCGGAGAACACCGCGGTGACCACCGCCAGCATGACCAGGATGCCGGCCGGATTGGCGCGCGCCAGCTTGACCGAGCGGATGGCGACGTACTGGAACAGGCCCGACCGCTTGGTGATGGCGACGATCAGCATCATGCCGGTCAGCAGCGCCAGGGTGTTGAAGTCGATGCCGGCGACCGCCTCTTCCTGGTTCAGCAGCCCCAGCGTGATCATCAGCCCGCCGCCCAGCAGGGCGACGATGGCGCGGTTGAGCTTCTCGCTCATGATCGCGGCATAGGTGGCGATGAGCAGGGCGGTGGAGACCCAGAGCGGGTCCAGGCCGAACAGAATCTGTCCGGTCGCGGGCGCTTCCATCAGGCATACCTCGTTGTTCCGCGGCGCTCCCCCGCCGCGCTGCCTTGATGCCCGTGATTGCCCGCCCGTGCAAGGGGCCGCTCGTGGCGGAGCCTGTCCGTTTGGGAATCAGCCTGGGTGGTTATTCCGCGGCGGGCGCGATCGGCGCCAGATTGGCCAGGAATTGCCGGGTGGCGGCCTCCCAGGAGAATTCCCGGGCGTAGCTGCGGCAGGCCTCGCGCGACAAGGCGAGGGCGCGGTCGATGGCCCGCCCCAGATCCCAGTCCAGGGCGCCCACTTCGCCCTCGCGGATCACGTCCTTGGGCCCGGCCACCGGGAAGGCGGCAACCGGCAGGCCGCAGGCCATGGCCTCCAGCAGGACCAGTCCGAAGGTGTCGGTCAGGCTGGGGAAGACGAAGACGTCGGCGGCGGCGACGTGGCGGGCGAGGTCGGCGCCGAACTTGGCACCGAGGAAATGGGTGTCGGGATGCCGGGATTTCAGCGCCGCCATCTGCGGCCCATCGCCGATCACCACCTTCGACCCAGGCAAGGCGAGCTCGAGGAAGGCGGCGATGTTCTTTTCCACCGCGACGCGGCCGACATAGAGATGGATCGGCCGCGGCAGGCCGAGCTCGGCCGGGCCATCGGGGCGGAACACGGTGAGGTCGACGCCGCGCGACCAGCGGCCGATGTTGCGGAAGCCGCGCGCCTTGAGATCGGCCTCGATCGACGGCGTCGCCACCATCACCCGCGACGACGGCGCATGGAAGCGGCGCATCATGGCGTAGGTCCACGCGAGCGGCACGGCGAAGCGCGCCGCGACATATTCCGGAAAGCGGGTGTGATAGGCGGTGGTGAAGGGCAGGCCGCGCTTCAGGCACCACGCGCGCGCGGCGCGGCCGAGCGGCCCTTCGGTGGCGATGTGGATCGCCTCCGGCTCGAACACATCCAGCCGGCGCGCCATCTGCCTGCCGGGCAGCACCGCGAGGCGGATCTCCGGATAGGTCGGGCAGGGAACGGTCGTGAACAGGTCGGGCGAGATGATCTCGACCCGGTGGCCGAGCTGCTCCATCTCGAACTTGGTACGCTGGAGCGTGCGCACGACGCCGTTGACCTGCGGAGTCCAGGCGTCGGTGACCAGCGCCAGGCGCATGGTCACGCCGCGGTCACGCTGAGTTCGGTGGGCGCCAGCATGGAGAATTTCCGCGCCGCCGCCCATTCGATGATCTCGAGCCGGCCGTCGCGATGCTCGACCAGCGCCGAGCAGCTCTCCACCCAGTCGCCGTCGTTGCAATAGAGGATGCCGTCGATCTCGCGGATCTCGGCCTTGTGGATGTGGCCGCAGACGACGCCGTCCATGCCGCGGCGCTTGGCCTCGGCGGCCATCGCCTCCTCGAAGTCGCTGATGAACTTGACCGCGTCCTTGACCCGCGTCTTCAGATACGCGGAGAGCGACCAATAGGGCTTGCCCAGCGCCACGCGGATGCGGTTGTACCAGTGGTTGACGTGCAGGCACCACGTGTAGGCGTGGTCGCCGACCTTGGCCAGCCAGGGCGCGTATTTCATCACCCCGTCGAAGCCGTCGCCGTGGACGATGAGCAGCTTGCGCCCGTCGGCGGTCACATGCACCGCCTCGTTGACGACCAGCACGTCGCCGAAGCTGAGCCCGTCATAGTCGCGCAAGGGCTCGTCGTGGTTGCCGGGCACGAAGGTGACGCGGGTGCCCTTGCGCGCCTTGCGCAGCAGCTTCTGCACCACGTCGTTGTGGCTCTGGGTCCAGAACCAGCTGCGCCGCAGGCGCCAGCAATCGATGATGTCGCCGATCAAATAGATCTCGTCGGCGTCGTTGTGCTTCAGGAAGTCGAGCAGGAAATCGGCCTTGCAGCCGCGCGTGCCGAGATGAACGTCGGAAATGAAGATGGTCCGGTAGTGATTCGTCGGCGCCGTCGCCTGCATCGCTCCTGGCCTTGTGCTGCCTCGTCGGCGCGGCGGTCGCCCCGCGCGCGGGCCTAGAGCTACGGCAAAGCGGCAACGGGATTATGACAGGGGCATGGCCGTTTTAAGACTCCGCCCGTCCCGCTGGCGGGTTATGGCGCGAATTCCTCGAGTTACACAAAGTAAAGCGGCATCCCCGCGGCCATGGCCGCAGGCTGGCAAAGTGTGGCCGCGCTTTATGTCACTTTGCAGACGGTCTGATGACGGACAGGTTGTGAACGTGCCGCCCGGGCGCCCGAAAGAGGCCCGGCCTATTCGCCGAGCGGGCTCTCGTGCAGGGTGCCGGTGACCGAATCGCCGTCGCCCAGTCCGCCGCCCTGGCTTTGCGGCACCGCGAGGGGCGCCGGCGCAATGCGATCCTCGTCGGCCTCGTCGCCGAGCTCGTCGGGGGTGCGCGATTCGATGCTCTCGCCCGCCTCGGCGCAGCCGCCGCTCTCGCCGCATTCGTTGCCCATGCCGCCATCGGGGTCGAGGTCCTGGGAATTGCCCTGGCCGTTGCCGCCGCCCATCTGCGCCAGGCTCGGCGTTGCGGCAAGGGCGCTGCCCAGCAGCGCCAGGGCGCTGACCCCGGCCAGCAGGGCGATGCGGTTGAAGGGCATGGTCAGGTTCATGGCTTCGGCCTCCCGGCCGTTCTCCAATCAGGGCGATGGCGCCGCCGCGTCTTCTCTAGAACGCAGCATCGGCGCGGATGGTTGCGGGCGGCCAATCACAAGCCGGTGACGTCGCCGCCGCGGCCCCGCGTTTCACGTCGGAGCCCGCGCCGCACCCTGGAGATGGGGTCGCCTCAGGCGCCTGCCAAGGTCATGCCGTCGATCCGCACGGTGGGCGCGTCGGTGCCGTAGCGGAACACCAGGTCGTCGGCCGGGGTCAGCTGCAGGAACATGTCCTTCAAATTGCCGGCGATGGTGATCTCCGAGACCGGATGGGTGAGCTGCCCGTTCTCGATCCAGTAGCCCGCGGCACCCCGGCTGTAATCGCCGGTGACGCCGTTGACGCCGTGGCCGATCAGTTCGGTGGCGTAGAAGCCTTGGGCGATATCGGCCATCAGCGCCCTGGGCGACAACTTGCCCGCCTCGAGATAGAGATTGGCGGCGGAGGGCGACGGCGGGCCCGAGGTCCCGCGCGAGGCGTGCCCGGTGGTGGAGAGGCCCAGCTGCCGCGCAGAGCGGCAATCGAGCAGCCAAGTGGTGAGCGTGCCGTCCTCGATCAGCGCGCGCTTCTGGTTGGCCACCCCTTCGCCGTCGAACGGCTTGGAGCGCAGGCCGCGCGGCCGGTG
>JBGAGP010000022.1:0-41653 GCA_044226685.1 Dongiaceae bacterium | reverse complement strand
GAATCGCTCGAGCCCAACGCCGACGCCAGCGAGTGGGTCTGCAACGTGCGCAAGGGCATCACCTTCAGCAACGGCAAGACGCTCGACGCCGACGACATCATCTATTCGATCAACCTGCATCGCGGCGAAGGCTCCAAGTCCGGCGCCGCCGGCCCGATGAAGCCGATCACCGACGTCGTCAAGATGAGCGACAGCCAGGTCAAGATCGTCCTCGACGCGCCGGATGCCGACCTTCCTTACGTGCTCAGCGACTATCACGTGCTGGTGGTGCCGAACGGCTTCACCGACTGGGCCAATCCGGTCGGCACCGGCGGCTACAAGCTGGAGGCCTTCGAGGCCGGGGTGCGCATGATCCTGACCAACCGCGGCGGCTACTGGAAGGAAGGCCGCTGCAACGTGGATTCGGCCGAGATCTCCGTCATCAACGACGACGCCGCGCGCATGCAGGCGCTGCTGGCGGGGGAGGTCGACCTGACCCATCGCGTGGTGGTGCCGCTGATCGACCAGATCAACGCCGCCGGCAATTTCGAGATCGTCCAGGCGGCCGCCGGCTACCACTTCATCATGCCGATGATGTGCGACAAGGCGCCCTACAACAACAACGACGTGCGCATGGCGCTGAAGCACGCGATCAACCGCGAGAAGCTGGTCGAGCTGATGTTCGGCAAATACGGCCGCGCCGGCAACGACCATCCGATCCCGGAATCGGATCCGTTCCACAACAACGAGCTGCCGCAGACCGCATACGACCCGGAGAAGGCCGCGTTCTTCGCCAAGAAGGCCGGCCTCGGCACCGGCGACGTCATCCTGTCGGCGTCGGATGCGGCGTTCAACGGCGCCATCGACATGTCGGTGCTGTTCCAGGCGACGGCGGCAGCGGCCGGCATCAACGTGACCGTGCGGCGCGAGCCGGCCGACGGCTTCTGGGACAATGTGTGGCTGAAGGCGCCGTTCATGACGTCCTATTGGGGCGGCCGCCCGGCGGCCACCCAGATGCTCGCCGTCGCCTACAAGTCGACCGCGCCGTGGAACGACACGCATTGGAACGTGCCGTCCTTCGACAAGCTCCTGGCCGACGCCAAGGCGACCACCGACACCGCGAAGCGCAAGGGCTACATCTGGGAGATGCAGCGTATGCTGCATGAGGAGGGCGGCGCTCTCATTCCGCTGTTCAAGGACTGGCTCGACGCGCACGACACCAAGGTGAAGGGCCATACCCCGCATGGCATGTTCGATCTGTGCAATGGCCGTGTGATCCAGAAGGCCTGGCTCGAGGCGTAGCCAGTTCGGCAGATCCGGCGGCGGCGGGCGATCGCCCGCCGCCGTTGCTTTTTTTGCGGATTTTGTCGTCTTTTTCAGGCTTTAGCGCCGCCAGGACTTGGAGCCGGCGGCAGATGGCGCTAGTCTCGCGGAAAGCGGGTGCGCGCAAGTCATCCGCGACGGCAGGGGCCGGCCCGGCGTAGGGGGAGAGATGCTGAAACTGCTTGCACAGCGGCTGGCGCTCGGCGTGATGACGCTCCTGGCGGTTTCCGTGCTGATCTTCCTGGTCACCGAGGCGCTGCCGGGCGACCTGGCCAGCAACATCCTGGGCCAGTCGGCGACGCCGGAGAACGTGGCCGCCATCCGCGCGGAGCTCGGGCTCGATCGTCCGGCGACCGACCGCTACGTGGAATGGCTGCGCGACGCCGTGCACGGTGATCTCGGCAAGTCGCTGGCCAACAAGCGCCCGGTCGTCGACGTGATCGGCCCACGCCTCGGCAACACCCTGTTCCTGGCGATCTTCGCGGCGGTCATCGCCGTGCCGCTCTCGGTGCTGCTCGGCATCCTGGCGGCGATCTATCGCGGCAGCGTCTTTGACAAGCTGGTGAACATCATATCGCTGGCGGCGATCTCGATGCCGGAATTCTTCATCGGCTATTTCCTCATCCTGTTCATGTCGGTGCAGCTGCGCTGGTTCCCGGCCATTGCCACCATCAAGCCGGAGCAGAATTTCTTCCAGCATCTCTACGTTACCTTCCTGCCGATGCTGACCCTGGTGCTGGTGGTGGTCGCGCACATGATGCGGATGACGCGCACCTCCGTCCTCGCGGTGATGTCGAGCCCCTATGTGGAGATGGCGGTGCTGAAGGGCGTGCCGAAATCGCGCATCGTGGTCCATCACGCATTGCCCAACGCCCTGGCGCCGATCATCAACGTCATTGCCATCAACCTTGCCTACCTGATCGTCGGCGTGGTGGTGGTGGAGGCGGTGTTCACCTTCAACGGCCTCGGCCGCCTGATGGTCGACGCGGTCGCCAAGCGCGATGTCCCGGTGGTGCAAGCCTGCGGGCTGGTCTTCGCGATCGTCTTCATCGGCCTAAACCTGACCGCGGACGTGCTGTCGATCCTCAGCAATCCGCGCCTGCGGCATCCGCGGTGAGGCCGGCATGAGACTGTTCGGCACCCGCGTCACCGTCACCGCCCTGATCGGCATCGCAATCATCTTGATCTGCGGAGGCAGCGCGATCCTGGCGCCGTGGATCGCGCCCTACGATCCGAACCTGCCTCTGGGGCAGCGCTGGGAGGCGCCGTCGGCCGAGCACTGGTTCGGCCTCGACCAGATCGGCCGCGACATGTTCTCGCGCATGCTCTATGGCGGCCGGATCTCCATCACCTTCGCACTGCTGGCGACGTGCCTTGCCTTCGCTGTCGGCATCGTCGCCGGCTTCGCCGCCGCCATCTTCGGCCGGTGGATCGACGTCACCTTGTCGCGCATCGCGGATGTGATCCTGTCGATTCCGATCCTGATGTCCGCCCTCATCGTCATCTCGGGTCTCGGCACCAGCGCCGTCGTGCTGGTGATGACCATCGGGCTGCTCTATTCGGTGCTCGTCTTTCGCGTCGCCCGCTCGGTGGCGATGAACATCGTCGTGCTCGAATACGTGGAGGCGGCGCGGCTGCGCGGCGAGGGCCTGATGTGGGTGATCTGGCGCGAGATCCTGCCCAACGCCTTGCCGCCGCTGGCAGCCGAGTTCGGCTTGCGCTTCTGCTTCGCCTTCCTGTTCGTGGCCGCCCTCAGCTTCCTCGGCCTCGGTGTGCAGCCGCCGGATGCCGACTGGGGCAGCATGGTGAAGGAAAGCTCGCTCGCCATTCCGGCCGGCATCGCCGCGCCGCTTTATCCGGCGGCGGCGATCGCCCTGCTGACCATCGGCGTCAACATGGTGGTCGACTGGCTGCTGTCGCTGCATTCGCGCCCTCACGGCGACAATGCGTGAGGGGAGGGAAGCGATGACCGAGACAGCGGCCAAGCCTCAACTGCTCGACGTGCGCAACCTGCGCATCGAAGCCGTGGCGGAAACCGGCAAGCGCCTGACCCTGGTCGACGATGTCAGCTTCAGCCTCAATGGCGGCGAGGTGCTGGGCCTGATCGGCGAATCCGGCGCCGGAAAGTCGACCATCGGCTTGTCGGCCCTGATCTATGCCCGCACCGGTTGCCAGATCACCGGCGGCCAGATCATCTTCCGCGGCCACGAGCTGCGCGAGCTCGGCATCGAGGCGCGACAGTCGTTGCGCGGCGCCAAGGTCGCCTATATCGCGCAAAGCGCGGCCGCCGCCTTCAATCCAGCGCACACGTTGTACGACCAGGTCTGCGAGGTGGCTCTTCAGCATGGCGTGATGAACGCCAGCCAGGCCCGCATGGACGCGGTCCGCCTGTTCAAGGAACTGGATCTGCCCAATCCGGAGACCTTCGGCAACCGCTATCCGCACCAGGTTTCCGGCGGCCAGCTGCAGCGCGCCATGGCGGCGATGGCGATGATCGGCAAGCCCGACCTGCTGGTGTTCGACGAGCCGACCACGGCGCTCGACGTGACCACGCAGGTGGAGGTTTTGGCGTCTTTCAAGAAGCTGATCCGCGACCACGGCACGGCCGCGCTCTATATCAGCCACGACCTTGCCGTGGTGGCGCAGATCGCCGACCGCATCATGGTCCTCCGCCACGGCAAGATGGTGGAAGAGGGGCCGTCGACCCAGATCCTGCAGCAGCCGCGCATGGACTACACCCGCATGCTGGTGGCGGAGCGGGCGGCGGCTGAGGCGAGCAGCTTCGTGACGCCGCATGCCGAGGTCGACAAGCCGATCCTGTCCACCCGCGACGTGATCGCCTCCTATCGCAGCGGCCCGCGCGTCATCGACAGCGTGTCGATCGACTTGATGCGCGGCGACACGCTGGCGGTGGTCGGCGAATCCGGGTCCGGCAAGAGCACCCTGGCGCGCGTCATCGTCGGCCTGCTGCCGCGGCAGGCGGGGGATGTGCTGTTCGCCGGCGAAAGCCTGCCGCCGCGACTGGAAAGCCGCAACCGGGACCAGCATCGCCGCATCCAGATGATCTACCAGATGCCGGATGTGGCGCTGAACCCGCGGCAGACGCTGCTGGAGATCATCGGTCGTCCGGTCGCCTTTTATTTCGGCAAGGGCCGCCGTGCGGTGCGGGAGCGGGTCGAGGAACTGATGCGGCAGATCGACCTGCCGCCCGAATTCATCACCCGGCGCCCGGGGGAGCTTTCCGGCGGGCAGAAGCAGCGCGTCTGTATCGCCCGCGCCTTGGCCGCCGAGCCAGATGTCATCATCTGCGACGAGGTCACCTCGGCGCTCGACCCGCTGGTGGCCGACGAGATCCTGCGCCTGCTGCGTCGCATCCAGGACCAGACCGGCGTCGGCTACCTGTTCATCACCCACGACCTGGGCACGGTGCGCCGCATCGCCAACAAGGTCGCGGTGATGTACAAGGGCCAGCTGGTCGCCTATGGGCCGACCCAGCAGGTCTTCAACCCACCCTACCATCCCTATACGGAGCTGCTGCTTTCCTCGGTGCCGGAGATGCGGGCGGATTGGCTCGACGAGGTGCTCCGGAAGCGGCGGAAAGTCATTCGATGAATGTGTTGCGCAATGCGGCGGGCTTGCCGCATCAAGTCAAGAAAATCGAGCATTTCTGGATCACCTTGAAGGACGGCTGCAGGCTCGCCGCGCGCCTGTGGCTGCCGGAGGATGCCGAGCAGAAGCCGGTCCCGGCGATCCTCGAATACATCCCCTATCGCAAGCGCGACGGCACCCGGGCGCGTGACGAGCCGATGCACGCCTATTTCGCCGGCCACGGCTATGCCGCGATCCGCGTCGACCTGCGCGGCTCGGGCGAATCCGATGATGTCTTGCAGGACGAGTATCTGCAGCTCGAGCTCGACGACGGCGTCGAGGTGATCGACTGGATCGCGCGCCAGAAATGGTGCGACGGCAATATCGGCATGATGGGCAAATCATGGGGCGGCTTCAACTGCCTGCAGGTCGCCGCCATGCGGCCGAAGCAATTGAAGGCCGTGCTTTCGGTATGCTCGACGGACGACCGCTACCGCGACGACATCCACTACATGGGCGGCTGCCTGCTGAACGACAATCAATGGTGGGGCGACATCATGCTCGCCTACCAGTCGCGTCCCGCCGATCCGGCCCTGTTCGGTCCGGGCTGGAAGGACAACTGGCTGAAGCGCATCGCCGAGATGCCGTTCTGGCCGGCGCTGTGGATGCGCCATCCGACGCGCGACGAATACTGGAAACATGGCTCGATCTGCGAGGACTACGGCGCCATCCAGTGCCCGGTGTACCTGGTCGGCGGCTGGGCCGACGCCTACACGAACGCGATCCCGCGCATGCTCGCCAACCTCAAGGCGCCGCGCAAGGCGATGATCGGGCCGTGGGCGCACATCTATCCGCATGACGGCGTGCCCGGTCCGGCGATCGGATTCCTGCAGGAAGCGGTGAAGTGGTGGGATCGCTGGCTGAAGGGCCAGCAGAACGACATCATGGACGGTCCGATGCTGTGGGCCTGGCTGGAGGACAGCGAACGGCCGGCCACCACGTCGACCTATCGCCAGGGGCGCTGGGTCGGTGCGAAATCCTGGCCAGATGTGGGCGCCATCGCCGCCGAAACCTGGCATCTGGGCAAGGGCGTGCTCGGCAAGGCGGCACAGACGGCGGCCGATCTGCCGATCTGCTCGCCGCAGACCATCGGCGCGGCGTGCGGCGAATGGATGGGGGCGGGCTGCCCGGGCGAAGGCCCGGCCGACCAGCGGATGGACGACGCCGGATCCCTGGTATTCGATTCCGAGCTTCTGGCGCGCGACCTCGACCTGCTCGGCACTCCGGTGCTCGACCTGGAATTCTCCGTCGACAAGCCGGTGGCTCAGGTGGCCGTGCGCTTGAGCGACTTGTGGCCCGACGGCGCGGCGCAACGCACCAGCTATGCCGTATTCAACCTCAACCATCTTGCCGGCCACGACAAGCCGCAGAAGCTGGTGCCGGGAAAGCGCTATAAGGCGCGCATCGAGCTCAACGCGCTGGGCCATCGTTTCCCGGCCGGGCACAGGCTGCGGGTCGCGATCTCCACCGCCTATTGGCCGCTGATCTGGCCGAGCCCGGAACAGACCACCTTGACGGTTCATGTCGGCGGCACGCAGATCCACCTGCCGGTCCGCACGCCACAACCGGGAGATGGCGCCGAACCGTTCGCGAAGCCCGACTCCGCGCCGCCGGCCCCGACCACCAAGGTGGCGGAGGGCAAGTTGCAGCGTTCCGTGACCCACGACCTGATCGAGGGCGGCGTCACCTACATCACCGATGTCGAGGGTGGCGTGTTCGGCGAAGGCGTCTCGCGCTTCGACGAGATCGATACCGTGGTCAATCACGGCATCCGGCGGGAATTGTACATCCGTCCCGACGACCCGCTCAGCGCGCGCTTTCGTGACCGGCAGACGCACGATCTGAAGCGGGCGGGGTGGGACATTCATGTCGAGACCGACACCGTGATGACCTGCACCCGGGACCAGTTCATCCTGACCGGCCGGCTCGACGCCTATGAGAACGGCCAGCGCGTCGCCAGCCGCAACTGGCGCGAGACCTTCAAGCGCGAATTCAGCTAGGCATGACCCGATTGTCGGACGACCGCTATCGCGATCTGGCGGCTTCGCTGTTCGCGCTGGTCTGGGCCGTGCTGGCAATCGCGCCGCTCTATCGCCACGACTGGATGCTGGAGAACCTGCTGGTGGCCATCGGCGCCGCCGCGTTCCTCAGGTGGCGCAAGTCGATCCACCTGTCGAAGCTCTCGGTCACGCTGGTTTTCGTCTATCTCTGCTGCCACGAGATCGGCGCGCACTACACCTATTCCGAGGTGCCGTACGACGACTGGGCCCGGGCGCTGACCGGCGGCACGATCAGCGAGTGGCTCGGGCTGCAGCGCAATCACTTCGACCGGCTGGTGCATTTCCTTTACGGCCTGCTGCTCGCTTATCCGATGCGCGAATTCTACGTGCGCAGGCATTGGCTGCATGGCCGGCTGACCTTCACTTTCCCGGTCGCCATCACGTTGGCGATCTCGGCGATGTACGAGATCTTCGAATGGTGGGCGGCGGAACTGGCGGGCGGCGACCTCGGCACCGCCTATCTTGGCACCCAGGGCGACGTCTGGGACGCGCAGAAGGACATGGTGCTCGCGGGCCTTGGGTCGCTGCTCGCCATGCTGGCGACCGCCGGCGCGTTCCTGCGGGGCCGCCCTGCCTGGGACAGGCAGCCCGGCTGACCTATTAATCTCTCCGCCAAGCACGTCGCAGAATCCCGAGGTGCGACATCAGGATCAGCGTGCAGGCAGCTTTCTCCGCTATACTGTCAACAAAGTGTCATTGGTTAACAATGACGCATCGGTGGAGGAGAGGATGCTGACCTTCGACGATTGCCTCGGTCTGTGCGAGCTGACCGAAGAGGAAGTGGCGGCCATTGCCGAGCACGAGCACCTGCCGATGATCGTGGCGGCGGAACTTGGCAACTACATCATCCAGGGCCCGGACGGCGCGTTGCGCGTGAAGCGGATCATTGTCGATGACATCCGCCACTCGGCGAGCGTCGGTGATCTGGCCCATGTGCTGGCGTTGAAGCTGGTGTTGCGGCATTTCGTCGAACGCCATCCAGAGTGCCGCGGCAAGGCCGGTGCGGCGCGCGGGACGAAAGACGAGATTGTGCGCAGCTTCCTGGCGCGGGTTCCCGAACGCCCGGCGGCGCGTCTGGCTATCTGAGCGCGGCGGCACGGGGCAGGCCGCCCCAGATTTCCGGCTTCTCGGCATGGAAGGCGAAGCCAAGCATCAGACTCGCGGCGATCTTCTCGGCGCGGGCAAGGAAGGCCTGGGCCAAGGCCGGCGCGAACAATTCATCGGCAGTCTCGCCGAACAGCGCCAGCCAGCGCGCGAAATGGCGCGGCTCGATTCCGGTCAGCTTCACATGTGCCGGGATCGGCCGCCCCTTGTAGCGCCCCGTCGTGTTCATCACCGACGACCAGAAATCGCACATGGTCTTCAGATGCGGTCCCCAATCGTCACCGATCACCCGTTCGAAGATCGGGCCCAGTTCCGGGTCCTTGCGGATGCGTGCATAGAACGTGCTGACCAGATCCTCGATCTGGGAATCGGTCGGATAGCCGGGTTGCAAGGGCTCGGTCATCATAAGCCTGGAACAGGTTTGCGCCCCTCCAGAGATAACCGCTGTCCGATCATGTGCAAGGGGCCAAAAGCCGCAGGTAAACCCATAGAATGATTGAGGTTGTGCGCCCTGGCCGGGTATAGAGGAGCACCTTGATCGGCGAGCGGAACCAGCATGACCCGGACAGCGGATATCATCGTCATCGGCGGCGGCATCGCCGGCGCTTCGGCCGCGGCCGAGATCGCGGCCGCGGGTGCAACCGTCCTGCTGCTGGAGATGGAAAGCCAGCCGGGCTACCACGCCACCGGCCGCTCCGCCGCCATGTATGAGCCGGTTGATGGAAACGCCCTGGTCCGCGCGCTCACCCGTGCCAGCGGCGGGTTCCTGCGCCATCCGCCGGCCGATTTCGCCGCGGCGCCGCTGCTGTCGCCGCGCGGGGTGATCATGCTCGGCTACCCCGGCGACGAGGAATTGATCGTGGCCGCCAAGGACGCCGGCTATGAGGAAGTCGATCCCGCCTTCGCCCAGGCCAGGCTGCCCATCGTGAAGACCGACGGCGCCATCGCGGTGCTGTGGGACGGCGAGGCGCAGGATATCGATGTCGACGCCCTGCACGCCGGGCGACTGCGCGCGCTGCGCCGGGCCGGCGGGACTGTCCTGGTCGACGCCGCGGTGCAGGGCGGAAGGCGCGCAAACGGTGTCTGGCGGATTGAGACTGGCGCCGGCGCCTGCGAGGCGCCGATTGTCATCGTCGCGGCGGGCGCCTGGTCGGATCTGGTCGCGCGATCCTGCGACGTGCAGCCGGTCGGGCTGCAGCCGAAGCGGCGGAGCGCGGCGATCCTGGCTGGACCCGCGGGCATGGCGGTGCAGGACTGGCCGGAAATCCTCCCCGCCGATGTCAGCTTCTACTGCAAGCCGATGGGCGGGAAGCTGATGCTGTCCCCGGCAGAGGAGGATCCGATGGAACCGCATGACGCCTGGGCCGATGACCTGCGCCTGGCCGAAGCGGTCGAGCGGCTCGAGGCCACGCTGGATATCAGCGTGCAGCGCCTGGAACGCACCTGGGGCGGCCTGCGCACCTTTGCCCGGGATGGGGTGCCGGTGGTTGGCTTCGATCCCGAGGCGGCGGGATATTTCTGGCTGGCCGGGCAGGGTGGCTACGGCATCCAGACCTCGCCGGCCTTGTCGCGCGTGGCGGCGGCCCTGGTGGCGGGTGGCGCGATGCCACCCGACATCGCTGCTGAGGGCGTTACCGCCGCCGATCTTTCGCCGGCTCGTTTTCGCTGAGGTCGCGGCGGGCGGCTGTCAATTGCACGGCTATACCCTGACGCCATTCATATAGACGGAGATGATCGTGTGATCGCCAGGCTCTTGGTCCTTGGCAACCGGCGTGATCTGGGCCTGGATGCATTTCCAGAGGCCGCCCTCGAAGACATAGGTATCGGTGTAGGTGCTCATGCCGGCGGCGTCGCGACCGTCGCGGCGGATGACCTCCTTGTTCGTCGCCCGGACCAGGGCGACGTTGCCGATCAGGGTGATGAGTTCGTCGCGCACGTCCCAATAGACGATGACTTTTGGGTCGAAGCCCGTGGCCCATCCCTTGAGATAAGTGGCACGGTCGATGCGCGCGCCATTGCCGCGGATGTAGATGAAGTCCCGGTGCAGGATCGCGTCATGTCCGGCGACATCGTTGCGTACGAAATTCTCGATGAAGCGTGCATTGATCGCGCGAAGGTCCTGCATCGCCTTGGGCGATGCCAGGTAGTCGCTGGCGGCGTGTTTTAGCATGGTCGTGCCTTTCTTCGTCGATGCCGGACGATGCCGGGACGCCGGTCGAGGGACTTGGGGAAAGTTGCTCGCCCGTTACGTGGGAAGCTGCGTGAAACCCAGGCTTTTGGGCCGGAGATTGCATGCCGGAGAACTTGGGGGAAGTTGAGGAATTTCCCTGGCAGGCGCGATATAACCCAGGCCGTGCCGGCAATTGGCTTGGACGAGTCGCGCCGGGATTCGATGGGGGCGCCGCTGCACTCTTTCACCGCCGAGCCACGCGGCCTCCGCGTGCCAGACAGACTGCAATTCCTCGACGGAATGCGGGGTTGGGGCGCTCTGGCTGTGGTGCTCTATCACTGCTTCGTTGACGGCTTCCCCGCGGGCCCCTGGGCGGCGATGCATCTGTGGCGGCTGCCGCCCTTCAACGCGACCCTGGCGGTAACCCTGTTTTTCATGATTTCAGGCTACGCCCTGTCGGTGGCCTTTGTGCGGACGCGCGACCGTGTCGCGCTGGCCCGGCTGGCGATCGGGCGCTATGTCCGCCTGGTCGTGCCGATCGCGGCGGCCTGCGCGGTCGTATTCGTTTTGCTCAAGGCCGGACTCATCGCGGCCTGGCAGGAACGCCCGGCGCCGTTCGACGGAATGCTCAGATTCGACCCATCGGCGCTCGATCTGGTGGCCTTTGCCTTCTGGCGCGTGTTCTTCGACTATTCGGTTGCCACGACCTTCATCGGCCCCTTGTGGACCATGCAGGTCGAGCTCTTTGGTTCCTTCCTGGTGTTTGGCCTCCTGGCGGTGCTGGGAAGGTTTCGCCACCGCGTCATCGTCTTCGCGCTCTTGTTCGTCGTGCTTCTTGCCGCGCGGAGCTTCTACTGCCTGTTCGTTGCCGGACTCATCGCCGCGGAGCTTCACCGGCGCCCAGCGCCGCGTGTGCCGTGGCAGCTGGCGCTCGGCCTCTCGATCCTCGCCTTCCTGCTTTCCGCGCTGGGCAGTCGCGCACCGCAAATTCCATACCCCCAGCTCGCGGCGCCGGTTCTGTTGTTCGCCGCACTTGGGATGTGGCCATCCGCGCAGGCGTGGCTCGGCAATCGCCTGGGCAGGTTCCTTGGCTGGATTTCCTTTCCGCTCTACCTGATCCACGGACCGGTCATGTTTGCCGTCTCGCTGCCACTGCTGGTGGCACTGCAGGACGGCGGGGTTGGCGAGGTGGCTGCGCGGTTGGTCACCAGCGTCCTGACCGTGCCGGCAGCCATCCTGGCGTCGCTGGCCTTGGTGCCGGCGAACGCGCTCGCGGTGCGCTGGTCGCGCCGCCTGGGTGACGTGCTGCTCCGCAAGGACCAGAATCACATCTGATCTGGACGGGCAGACTGGCCGGTCGCTGACCCCGAGGCTTGCTGGCGGGCTGGGAGGGTTAATGGTGCTGCCGAGAAGGATTGAACTTCCGACCCCGTCCTTACCAAGGACGTGCTCTACCACTGAGCTACGGCAGCACCGCGCGGTGGGGCGGAGAACCCGCCCCCGAAAGCGGCGGGACAATGCCACGCGGGCCCCGGCATGGCAAGGCCTGGGGGTGGGCCTCGGAAAAGGCCTCCCCGGAGGCCGGTTTCATCGAATTTCCATCGTTCTGCCATCGTTCGAACACGCCGGGCCGGTATCCACGCTCCCGCCGGAAGCGGTTGATATCCCAGCCGATTCGGCCTCTGAGAGGGGTGCCACGATGGTGAACTTGAAGGGTTGGTGGCGGCAGTTCCAGATTCGGCGGCGCCACCGCCAGGATATCCAGGCGTTCAACCGCCTGATGGACGCCCGCGCCGCCCGCCGGGCGGCCTGACCGTCGCTACGGCGGGCCAGATGCGCGCCGGATCGCGCACGGGCATCTGGGCCGCCCGCGAAGCGCTGGATTGACCGGCGACGCGGAGTTGATTACGCCCCTGCGTTCAAAGCAGGGCACCGGGCATGACTACATCGCAGCCGAAATCGCCGACAGGATCGGCCGCCACGACGCCAACCGGCGCGGCGGACAGGGACGCGAGGGAAGACAGGCTGTCCTCCGCCTTGCGCGACAACCTCAAGCGGCGCAAGGCGCAGCAGCGGGCACGTCAGGGCAGCGGCAATCCGGAGCCGGATGGCGGGCAAGGCAGTGGGGGCGAAGCGGAATAGAGCTGCCGCCGGGCTCCCTCCGACACCAGCCTTGAGCGCAACAAAACCTTCAAGTACAAAGATTTAACGGGGCGGGGCGAAACTTGCGCCAAGCCGGTCACCAGTCTCAAGAGTCCACCCTAAAGGATTGAATTTATGGGCATCATGCCGGACACCTGGATCCGAGAGATGTCGCTCAAGCGCGGCATGATCGAGCCATTCATCGAATCGCAGAAGCGCGAGGGTGTGATCTCCTATGGCGTCTCCTCCTATGGCTACGATGCCCGGGTCTCGCGTGAGTTCAAGATCTTCACCAACGTCAATTCCGCGGTGGTCGACCCCAAATCCTTCGACAAGGACAGCTTCGTCGACCGCGACACCGACGTCTGCATCATCCCGCCCAATTCCTTCGCGCTCGCCCGCACGGTGGAATACTTCCGCGTGCCGCGCGACGTGCTGGTGATCTGCCTCGGCAAGTCGACCTATGCGCGCTGCGGCATCATCGTGAACGTGACGCCGCTGGAGCCGGAATGGGAGGGGCACGTGACGCTGGAATTCTCCAACACCACGCCGCTGCCAGCCAAGATCTACGCCAATGAGGGCGCCTGCCAGTTCCTGTTCCTGAAGGGCGAAGGGGATTGCGAGACCTCGTACCGGGATCGTGCCGGCAAATACATGAAGCAGACCGGCGTCACCCTGCCGCGTCTTTGAGTCCACCGAAGGAATACCTGATCCATGGATCGCATTCGCATTCGCGGCGGCAAGACCCTGAAGGGCGAGATCCGCATCAGCGGCGCCAAGAACGCCGCGCTGCCGCTGATGGCGACGTCGCTGCTGACCGATGGCGAGGTGCGCCTGGATAGCGTTCCGGACCTGGCCGACATCACCACCATGACCAACCTGCTGGCCCAGCACGGCGTCGAGGTGACCACCAAGCTCGCCGGCAAGGATCGCTCGGTCATCATGTCCGGCGCCAACATCACCGACACGACCGCGCCCTATGACTTGGTGCGCAAGATGCGCGCCTCGGTCCTGGTGCTGGGGCCGCTCGTCGCCCGCCACGGCCAGGCCAAGGTGTCGCTGCCCGGCGGCTGTGCCATCGGCACGCGCCCCGTGGATCTGCACATCAAGGGCCTGCAGCAGCTGGGTGCCGAGATCGAGCTGCGCGAGGGCTACATGTTCGCCCGCGCGCCGCAGGGCGGGCTGGTTGGGGCCGAGGTGAACTTCCCCAAGGTTTCGGTCGGCGCCACCGAAAACCTGCTGATGGCAGCGACGCTCGCCAAGGGCGAAACGCAGCTGATCAACGCCGCGCGCGAGCCGGAGATCACCGATCTCGCCAAATGCCTGATCGGCATGGGCGCGAAGATCGAGGGGCTGGGAACCGATCGTCTGCGCATCCAGGGCGTGGAGCGCCTGCACGGCACCACGCACAGGGTCGTCGCCGACCGCATCGAGGCCGGCACCTATGCCATGGCCGCCGCCATCACCAACGGTGACGTGGAGCTCATCGGCGTTCATCACGACCTGATCGCCGCGGTCTGCGCGACCCTGCAGCAGGCAGGCGTGCAATTCGCCGAGACGTCGCGCGGCCTGAAGGTCAGCCGCACCAACGGCGAGCTGCTCGGCGTCGACGTGATGACCGAGCCGTTCCCCGGCTTCCCGACCGACCTGCAGGCGCAGATGATGGCGCTGATGACCACGGCGCAGGGTGCCTCGATGATCACCGAGACGATCTTCGAGAACCGCTTCATGCATGTGCCGGAGCTGCTGCGCATGGGCGCCAGCATCAATGTGCACGGCGCCTCCGCCATGGTGCGGGGGGTGAAGCGGCTGACCGGTGCGCCGGTGATGGCGACCGACCTGCGTGCCAGCGTCTCGCTGGTGATGGCCGGGCTGGTGGCGGAGGGCGACACCATCCTCAACCGTGTCTATCACCTGGATCGCGGCTACGAGCGGCTGGTGCAGAAACTCGCGGCCTGCGGGGCCGAGATCGAGCGCCTGGCGGACGGTGCAGCGGAATGACCGGTGCGCTCAAGATCATTGCGCGCGATGCGGAGGATCTGGTCGTCGTCTCGGCCTGCCTGCAGGATGCCCTGGTGCCGCTGACCGAGACGCGCTACCTGCCGCAGGAGCGCCGCTTTATCATGGTGGTGAACCGCTTCCGGTGGGAGCGCGCCGCCGGCGGGCAGTCCGGCGCGTTGGCCGATGCGACCTTCGACGGCGACGAGGATTTCGGCAACCTGCAGCGCATCAATTGCGGCATCTGCATCGACCGGGTGCTGGCGGTGCGCAGCCGCGGCATCAGCCAGTCCAATCCGGATGAGTTCCTGTCCCTGCTGTCCCTGCATCTCGATGGTGGCAAGTTGAACCTGGTCTTCGCCGGTGGCGGGGTCATCCAGCTCGACGTCGAGGCGCTGCGGCTCTACCTGCACGACCTGGGGACGGCCTGGCCGACGCAGTGGCAGCCGGAGCACGCCATCGCCCGCGCCGAAGACGAGGCGGCAGGCGGATGAGCCGAAGCGAGACGAAGTCCGCCTTTGTCCTGGCGTTGCCCAAGGGCAGGATCCTGCGCGAGTTGGCGCCGCTGCTGCAGCGCGCCGGCATCGTGCCGGAACCCGATTTCAACAACGAGGATTCGCGCAAGCTGCGCTTCGCGACCAGCGACCCGCGGCTGGAGATCATCCGTGTGCGCAGCTTCGATGTCGCCACCTTTGTCGCCTTCGGCGCCGCGCAGCTGGGGGTGGCCGGCAACGACGTCTTGCTGGAATTCGACTATCCGGAGATCTACGCGCCGGTCGATCTCGGCATCGGCAAGTGCCGCCTGGCGGTGGCGGAGCCGGTCGAGATGGTGGGCGGCGACGACCCCGATCGCTGGTCGCACATTCGGGTCGCCACCAAGTATCCCAACATCACGCGGGCGCACTTCGCTGCACGCGGCGTGCAAGCGGAGTGCATCAAGCTGTCCGGCGCGATGGAGCTGGCGCCGACGCTCGGCCTGACGCGGCGGATCGTCGACCTGGTTTCTACCGGGGCCACGCTGAAGGCCAACAATCTGGTGGAGATCGAGCACATCGCCGACGTGACTTCGCGCCTTGTGGTCAACCGCACGGCGTGGAAGACGCATCCGGAAGAGATCGGCGGCTGGATCGAAGGGCTGCGCGAAGCGGCCGGCGCCGCCTGAGCCGTCGCGCATGACCGGGGAGGGGCAGAGCCGTCGCGTCGTCCGCATCGACCTGGAGGACGCCGCATCCCTCCGGCAATCGGCCGAGGCGGAGCAGGAGCGCGCCGTCGCCATCTTCGACCTGATCGAAGAGAACGAGTTCGCCCCCGAGATCGACCATCCAGGGCCCTACCATCTGGTCCTGGCGATCGCCGAGAGCCGCCTGGTCTTCGATATCCGCGACACCGCCGATGCGCCGGTCTACAAATTCATCCTCTCGCTCTCGCCATTGCGCCGGATCATCAAGGAGTATTTCGACGTCTGCGAGAGCTACTACGCGGCGATCAAGAACTCGAGCCTGTCGCAGATCGAGGCCATCGACATGGGCCGGCGCGGCCTGCACAACGAGGGCTCCGAGATCCTGCGCGATCGCCTGGCCGGCAAGGTGACGGTCGATTTCGGCACCGCGCGCCGGCTGTTCACGCTGATCTGCGCGCTGCACATGAAGACCTGAGGCGCGCATGCCAGGAACGCCCGGCAGCGTCTTGTTCTGTTGCACGTTCAACGCGATCCGCTCGCCGATGGCGGAAGGCATCCTGAAATACCTGCATGGCAAGCGCATCTTCGTCGATTCGGTGGGCGTGCGGTCGCAGGAAATCGACGGCTTCGTGGTCGCGGTGATGGACGAGATCGGCATTGACCTGTCGAAGCACCGGGCGAAGACTTTCGACGATCTCGAGGATACTTCGTTCGATCTGATCGTCTCGCTGTCGCCCGAGGCGCAGCACAAGGCGGTCGAGATGACGCGCACCATGGCCTGCGATGTCGAGTTCTGGCCGACCATGGACCCAAGCGTGGTGGAGGGAAGCCGAGAGGAGCGGCTGGAAGCCTATCGCGAGGTACGTGACCGGCTGATGGAGCGCATCCGGGAGCGCTTCCCGCCTAGCGGCGCTCCGCAGATCTGAGCGGCTCGCGGCGACCCAGGATCTCGGTCATCTTCTGCACCAGGTCCTGGCGCCGGTAGGGCTTGCTGAGGATCTCGTCGGGTTCCGCCGCCGGCGTGGCAGCGCGGATCGAGCTCTCCGCGAAGCCAGAGGTCAGCAGCGTCTTCAGCCCGGGCCGCAGCCGCCGCGCCGCCTCAGCGAGCTCGGTGCCCGCCATGCCGCCCGGCATGACGATGTCGCTGAACAGCAGATCGACCGGACGCCCGGATTCCAGGATCGCCAGGGCCGCGGAAGCGTTGGCGGCCTCGATGACCTCGCAGCCGAGGTCTCTCAGCAGCTGGCACACCACTTTGCGGACGTCGGCGTTGTCCTCGACCACCAGGACGGTGGCATCGAGATCGATTGTCGCCGAATCGTCCTGGACCGCCTGTGTGGCCGCCGTCGTCGCATCATGCGCGCGCGGCAGATAGAGCCGTACGGTGGTGCCGTGGCCGGCCTCGCTGTAGATCTTGACGTGGCCACGAGACTGCTTGGCGAAACCATAGACCATGCTCAACCCGAGACCGCTGCCTTTGCCGAGTGCCTTGGTGGAGAAGAACGGCTCGAATACGCGGCTCAACAGCTCCGGCGGTATGCCGAGGCCGGTATCGGACACCGCGACCATGATGTAGTCGCCCGGGATGACGTCGACATTGCTCGTGGCGTAGCTGTCGTCGAGATGGACGTTGGCGACTTCAAGCGTCAGCCGGCCGCCGTCGGGCATGGCATCGCGCGCATTGATCGCGAGGTTGGCAATCGCCGATTCGAGCTGCGCCGGATCGGCCAAAGCGGGCCACAGGTCATCGGCAATCTCGCAGCGCACCTCGACCTGCTCGCCGATCGTGCGGCTCAGCAGATCCCGTGTGGCCGTCACCACGGCACCCAGATCGAGCGGCCGCGGCGACAACGCCTGGCGGCGGGAGAAGGCCAGCAACTGGCGGATCAGCGCGGCGCCGCCCAGACTTGCCTTGAGCGCCAGGTCAAGCGGTTCCTGCGCCGCCGGCAGCCCGCGGATGTGGGTCTGCAGGAGGTCGAGATTGCCGATGACCACCGCCAGCAGATTGTTGAAGTCGTGCGCCAGCCCACCGGTCAGCTGCCCGACCGTCTCCATGCGCTGGGCATGCTCGAGCTGACGCTGGATGACCTTGCCCTCGGTCGTGTCCTCGACGATGCAGACCGCGCCGCGCACGCGGCCCTCGGCGTCGTGGAGCGGCGCGCCCGAGATGCGCAGGTCCTGCGGCCCGTCGATGGCGGGATAGGATGCTTCCACGTCGCGCAAGGCCTGGCCCGCCAGCAGCCTCTGGAAAATGTCGCTCAATTGCTCGGTACCGTCGCGCATCAGGGTCGCGTAGGGTCGGCCGACGATGCTTGCCGCCGTCTTGCCGAAGATCTTCTCCGCGTTCCTGTTCCAGACGACGATCCGGCGCGAGGAATCGATGCTCAGGATCGCGACCGGCGACGACTGCACCACGGCATCGAGAGCCTGGTTGGTCTGCTGCAGGGTCGCGATCATGTTCTCGCGGTCGGTGGTGTCGCGGATGATGAGGGTGAAGATCGTGCGGCCTTCCTCGATCAGCCGGGAGACATAGGCCTCGGCTGGAAACACCGCCGAAGAGGAGCGCTGAAACCGCAGCAGGCCGGGCAGCGAGATCTGCGTTGCGCTCTCGCTCGAGCTGAAGAAGGCGACGAGCTGACGCCGCACGATCGGCACGATCTCTGGCGGCACCAGATTGTCGATGCTCTGGCCGATCACGGTCTCGGAAGAGCACTCGAACAGGCGCTCGGCGGCGAGATTGAACAGGGTGATGCGGAAGGCTTCGTCGAGTGTGACGATGGCGTCCGGCGCCAGCGAGAGGATCTGGCGGTAGCGCGCCTCCATGGCGCTCCGCCGCGCTTCCGCCCGGGCGTGCTGTCGCCGCAGGATGGCCTCGCGCAGCTCGCGCGTGATGGCGGGGCCGAGGCGCTTCAGGCTGTTCTTGGTGATGTAGTCCTGGGCGCCGGCCCGCATCGCCGCCACGGCGATGTCCTCGCCCATGACGCCGGAGACGAAGATGAAGGGCAGGTCCGGCCGCCGCTCGCGCACGATCTCCAGCGCGTCCATGCCGGAGAAGCCGGGCATGTAGTAGTCGCACAGGGCGACGTCCCAATCCTGGGCATCCAGGGCCGCCTGCAGGCCCTCGACCGATTCGGTGCGTTCGGCAGCCAGGTCGAATCCGTCGCGCCGCAATTGCCGCAGCAGCAGCTCGGTGTCGTCCGTCGAATCGTCGATGACGAGCACGCGCAGCTGGCCTGTCATTGC
Organism: Dongiaceae bacterium; assembly: GCA_044226685.1. Taxonomy (GTDB): domain Bacteria; phylum Pseudomonadota; class Alphaproteobacteria; order Dongiales; family Dongiaceae; genus Dongia_A. Next base: position 22,806 of record JBGAGP010000022.1, on the reverse strand, counting down.
TGCGGCCCTTTGGTCGTCGGTCCGGTCGGCCCAGTCGGCTTGGGATGGTTCATCCGGGCGCCTGCTGCAGAGTGAAGTAGAAGACCGCTCCCTGGCCCGGCTCGGCGCTGGCCCAGATCTCGCCGCCGTGGCGCCGGATCACCCGGCGCGCGGTCGCCAGGCCGATGCCGGTGCCGGGGAAATGGCGCGCCTCATGCATGCGCTGGAACGGGCGGAACAATCCCCCGGCCCGCGACATGTCGAACCCGATGCCGTTGTCGCGGACATAGAAGGCCGGTCCGGCGGGCGTCCTTTCCTGCCCGACCGTGATCGTCGCCGGGGACGAAGCGGCGGTGAATTTCCAGGCGTTGCCCAGCAGGTTCTCGAGCACGATGCGCAACAGCCGGGGATCGGCGTGGGCCCGCAATCCTGGGGCGATGTCGGCCTTCGCGGCGCGCTCCGGCTCTCCCGCCGCGAGGTCGGCGAGGATTTCGCCCGCGAGGTGGCTGACATCGACCGTGCTCTTCGCGATCTCGGTGCGCGATACGGTGGCGAGCTTCAGCAGGTCGTCGATCAGCAGTTCCATGCGCTCGGCGGCCCGTCGCACGCGGTCGAGATCGGAACGGCTCCGCGCCGCGAGCCGGTCGCCCGATTCCTCGCCGATCGCCTCGGCAAATCCGGCGATCGCGCGCAGCGGCGCGCGGAGATCGTGCGACACCGAGTAGCTGAAGGTCTCGAGCTCCCGGTTCAACGCCTCGAGCTCGGCATTGTCCTGCTGCAGCCGGCGGTTCAGGTCCTGGATCTTGCGGTCGATTTCATGCTGGGCAGTCATGTCGCGGATGTCGCAAAAGACGCTCGGCCCGCCGCCGCTCCAGGTCGGGCTGAGACTGACGGAGATGGGGAACTCGCTGCCGTCCTTGCGCCGGCCGCAAATGTCCATGCCCTGACCCATCTGCCGGGTGCGCGCCTTTTCAATGTAGGATTGGCGCCGATCGGGATGGCCCTTCCGGGCATGGTCCGGGATAAGCATTTCGATCGCCTGTCCGATCAGCTCCTGGCGTGGGTAGCCGAACTGGCGCTCGGCCTGGGCATTGACCAGCTCGATGCAGCCGTCCTTGTCGATGACGATAACGCCGTCAGGCGCCGATTCCACGAGGTCACGGAAGCGCGCCTCGCTGAGCCGGATGCGCTGCTCGGAATCCTGACGCTGCAGCTGCTGGCGGGCGAGGCCCCAGGCGACACCACCCAGCAGCAGGAGCAGGACGGCAGTGCCCAGCACCGCGGTACGCCGCAGGTCGGCGGTCTGCCCCCATAGCATGTCGCGCGGCGTGTGCGCGATTGCGATCCATGCCGGCCCGGTCACGTTCAGCGCGGCGACACCGGGAATTGCCCCCCTGGGGCGATAGTCCGCCGGGACGATCTTCGCATAGGCGAACCGGCCGGCAGGGGTGTCGAGCACGGCCGAGGCGCCGCCGCCGTCGATCTGCTGCCAAGCCTCCGGATACGCCGCGGCAAAGGAAGTGACTGAGTCTCCGTCGCCTTCCGCCCCAGAACCGGCGGCCGGTCCGATCAGCCAGTTTCCTGCATGATCGACCAGCCAGATGCCGTCCAACTCAACCGTGGGCAGGGACTTCAGCCGGTCGATCAGCCGCTGCGCATGGTATTTCAAGATCACGACGCCGCGCGTGTGCCCGGTCTGGTCAAAGATCGGCGCGGCGACGCAGAGCGATGGCAACATTGGCTTTCCGGTGGCTGCCTGGTCGAGGCCGGAAAACTCGCTCACCAGCAATTGGCCATGGTCCAGTTTGATTGCTGCCGCGAATAGCGGGTCGTCGACCATACTCTCCAGATCGGCAATTGGTGCGGTCCGGGCTGCGCCATCATGCCATTGGACGCGCTGGATCTCCTGGCCCGTCGCGTCCATCAGCCGGATCTGGTCATAGGCCGCCCGGCTGCGGGCGAACACCAGGTGCTCGTTCTGCAGGTGTCGCAGCGATTCCACGTCGCGCCGTTCGAGCCAGGTCTGCAACATATCCTGGTGCGCGATGTAGACGAGATCGGAGACCAGGACGGTGAGGGTCTGGGTGAAACTCTGCTGGACCGTGGCGACCGCGCGAAGCACCGCTCCGTCGGTGCTGGCCCTGACCGCGGCAGCCTGGCTCTGGTACAGCAGATAGGTGACGCCGAGCGCGATAGCGGCAAACGGCACGAACAGTGCCGCCGCGCGACGCAGAATGGCTACACTTCCCCGTGTATCCGACATGGTCGTCTTGAGGCCGCCAATGACATTGAGCGGTTGAATCGGACCCCCGAACCTTGCCCGCTTCCGGACTTGGCCGAAATCCCCGAGATTTCGCCGGTCCCTGCTTCGGCTGCACTTACACTCCGCTATATGACCTTAGAATCGCAACGAAAACTTCACTCGTCAGAATTGCAGTAGGAATTTGATCTGATTTCCGGCCGACCGCAAGGCCGTATTGTCGGCCCTGAAGAATTTGAAGACATGCGGCCGCAATTGCGCCGGCGCGACCGCTTGCGACTGCCCAGTGCGAAGCGGTCCTTGAGCCTTCGGCGGCCGTTCCGCCGCGGCAATTGAGGAATCCGCCAAAAAGGTTTATACCCCCGCGCAATTCGAGGCCGTCTCAGGCGCGGGAAGGGCTCGGCAAACAAGGAAGCTACATGGCCAAGGAAGACCTGATTGAGTTCTCGGGGACAGTCACCGAGCTGCTCCCCAACGCGATGTTCCGCGTCAAACTGGACAATGACCACGAAGTCCTCGCCCACACCTCGGGCAAGATGCGCAAGAACCGCATCCGAGTCCTCGCCGGCGACCGCGTGAACGTTGAAATGACGCCCTATGACCTGACCAAAGGGCGGATCACGTTCCGTTTCAAATAAGCGTCGCAGCCGCCTCATGCCACAGGGCCAGACGGGTCCGCGGACTCTGGTGCTGGCCTCCGGATCGCCCCGACGCCTGGAACTGCTCCGCCAGATCGGCATCGAGCCCGATCTGATCGATCCACCCCACATCGACGAAGCGCCGCGCCGGGCCGAGGCGCCGCAGGCCTATGCCGCGCGCATGGCTCGCGAGAAGCTGGCGGCGATCGTCTCCCGCCATCCAGGCGCCTGGGTGCTGGCGGCAGATACGGTGGTCGCCTGCGGCCGGCGCATTCTGCCCAAGGCGGAGACCGAAGCCGAGGCGCGCAGCTGCCTGAATCTGCTCGGCGGCCGGCGGCACCGCGTGCTGGGGGGCATTGCCCTGGCCGCGCCGGATGGCCGGGTGGCGGAACGATTGGCGGTGACCAGCGTGGCCATGAAGCGGCTGACCGAGGCGGACATCGCCGGCTATCTCGCCTCCGGCGACTGGCACGGCAAGGCCGGCGGCTACGCCATCCAGGGCCGCGCCGCGGCCTTCATCCCCTGGATCAACGGTGCCTACAGCAACGTGGTCGGGCTGTCGCTCAGCGATGTTGCCGGCATGCTGGCCGGTCTCGGTTGGCGGGGCTGAGATGCAGCATCGCATGTTCATCGCCGTGATCGAGGGTACGCTTGAGGTTTTCCGCTGGTCCGACGGGCGCCTTGCCCAGGCCATCCGGGAAACCCCGGAAACGCGGCCGCTGGCCGGGGCGATCTATCTTGGCAAGGTCGGCAAGATCGAGCCCAGCCTGCAGGCGGCCTTCGTCGAACTCGGCCTCGACCGGCCTGGGCTTTTGCCGCTGAAAAAGCAGGGCAGGCAGCCGACCGAAGGCGAGAGCATTGTCGTGCAAGTTCGCCGCGAGGAACGCGACGGCAAGGGCGTGCGATTGTCGAGCTCGATCCAGAGCGAGACCGCCTATGCCGACCGGCTGGCGAAAGCGGTGGCGCCAGCCTGCCTGGTGCCGGCGCCGAGCGCCTGGCAGGCCTGCCTTGCATCGCTGAGCCCCGAGAGCATCGAGGCGGTGATCTGCGACCGCCGGGTCGATGTCGGCGCGGTGCAGGCCTGGTGCGCGATCCACGCGCCGGAATTGTCGCCACGGGTGCAGCACCAGCCGCAGCGCGACTGGGATCCGGAGCGGGCCGAGATGCTGGAGCAGGCTTCTGCCGCGCTGGAGGAGACCGTCGGCTTGCCTTGCGGCGGCAATCTGCTGATCGAGCCGGTGCGGACGTTGACCGCCATCGACGTCAATTCCGCCTCGGCCACGCGCCGGGCGGGTATGGAACTGACCGCGCTCACGGTCAACCTGGAGGCGGCCGACGAGGTGCCGCGCCAGCTGGCCCTGCGCAACCTGGGTGGGATCGTGGTGGTCGATTTCATCGATATCGACAACCGCGGCAAGCGCGAACAGATTCTGCAGCGGCTGCGCGAAGCGGCGGCGATCGATCCGGCGATCGAATGGATCGGCAACATGTCGCGCCTCGGTCTGGTGGAGATCCTGCGCCGGCGCCGTGGCCGCACTTTGGCCGAGATGTGGCAGCCCATGACATCGGCGCAAGACGGGACGGCATGACAGAGGCAGGGGGCGGCTCCGGCGACGGCAAGCGGGCGGGTGCGCGGCGGGCGGCCTGTCCGGTCTGCGGCAAGCCGGTCGATGCCGCATATCGGCCGTTCTGTTCGGATCGCTGCCGCAAGGTGGACCTGAACCGCTGGCTCAGCGAAGCCTATCGGATCCCCGCCGCCGAGCCCGGCGAGAACGGCGAAAATCAATCCGAATCCGAGGATTAGGCGAGATTTCCAAGACGATTTCCGGGCTGGACAGGGGCCGGGAATCTGCTAAAAGACCGCCTGCCTTTCCGGCCGGCGTCCGTCGGCCGTACCTGGCGCCCAGGTAGCTCAGTTGGTAGAGCACGTGACTGAAAATCACGGTGTCGCTGGTTCGATTCCGGCCCTGGGCACCACCTCTCTCAATCCATTTCGTTTCACAGGATATTCGGCACCGCATCGCCACGGCATCGCCGATTGAAGGTGCCGGCTCGCGTTGCTAGGCTCGATGCCTCGATATTCGGCCACGATGCTTCGCAAGCGATATTGGCCGCCCCCGACCAAATGCGGGGGTGTCGCCTTTGGCGAATTGAGCAATGGTTTTAGGACTTTCGCGACATTTCAACGCCCTCGGCAAGGACGTTGACGTGTTTGCGGAGTAGAAGGGCCTGATCAAAGGCCGCCCCCGTTCAATCAACCTGGGAGGAATGAAAATGAAGATGAACCGTCGCCACGTCCTCGCCGGCGCCGTCGGCCTCTACGCCGCCGGACGCATTTTTCCGGCACAGGCTGCGGAATTCGTGAACGTCCTGACCGGCGGGACCAGCGGTGTCTACTATCCGCTGGGCGTCGCGTTGTCGAAAATCTACGGCGACAAGATCCCGGATGTCCGCACCCAGGTGCAGGCCACGAAGGCCTCGGTCGAGAATCTGAATCTCCTGCAGGCGGAGAAAGGCGAGATCGCTTTCGCGCTGGGCGATTCGGTCAAGCTTGCCTGGGAGGGCGACGCGGAGGCCGGATTCAAGGAGAAGCTCGACAAGCTGCGCGGCATCGCCGCCATTTATCCGAACTTCATTCAGATCGTGGCGTCCAAGGAATCCGGCATCAAGACCCTGGCCGATCTGAAGGGCAAGGGGCTCTCGGTCGGCGCTCCGAAATCCGGCACGGAGCTGAATGCGCGGGCGATCCTGGGGGCGGCCGGCCTCAGCTATGACGATCTTGGCAGCGTCGAATACCTGCCGTTCGGCGAATCCGTCGAACTGATCAAGAACCGCCAGTTGGATGCGACGCTGCAATCTGCAGGGCTCGGCGTGGCTTCGATCCGCGATCTGGCCAGCTCGCTGCCGATCCAGATGGTGGCGGTGCCGGCCGACGTCACGGCAAAGCTCGGCGCGCCCTATGTCTCGCGCGTCATTCCCGCCAACACCTATGACGGACAGACCGAGGACGTCACGACAGCGGCGGTGATCAACTTCCTGGTCACCCGCGAGGGCGTTTCCGAGGATCTCGGCTACCAGATGACCAAGCTGTTGTTCGAGAACCTGGCCGACATGACGGCGGCGCACAAGGCCGCCGCCGATATCGCGCTGGAGAATGCCACCAAGGGCATGCCCATTCCGCTGCATCCCGGCGCGGAGAAATACTACAAGGAAAAGGGTGTGATGTGACGGCGAACGAGGTCACGGCCGGGCAGACCCCGGCCGCGTCCGACTCCGCCACCCCGCACGACGCCCTCGCCGCGGATTTCGGGCGCAATCCAGAAGGGCGAGTGCTGTTCTGGATCGCGGTCGCGTTCTCGATCTTCCAGATCGCGACCGCCGCCCATGTGCTCAACCTGCCGAGCCAGATCGTTCGCGCGATCCATGTCGGCTTCCTGATCCTGCTGGCCCTGCCGTTGCTGGCGGCAGCGCAGGGCGCAGCCCGGCCGATGCGGGCAGTTGCCTGGGGCCTGGGAATTCTCGCTTTCGCCATCGGCCTCTATCAGTGGGCCTTCTTCAAGGACCTTCTGCTGCGTGCCGGCGATCCCACGCAGCTGGACCTGGTCGTCGGCAGCACGGCGGTCGCCATTCTCTTTGTCGCCGCCTGGAGGGTGATGGGTCCGGCGTTGCCGATCATCAGCGGCATTTTCCTCGCCTATACGACCTTCGGCGAGTATCTGCCGGCCCCGTTCGACCACCGTCCGTACGATTATTCCCAGGTCGTCGACCAGATGGCTTTCGGCACCGAAGGGATCTACGGCATCCCGACCTACGTTTCGTCGAGCTATATATTTCTGTTCATTCTGTTCGGGTCGTTCCTCGAGCGGACGGGCGTCATTCGCCTGTTCACCGACATATCGCTCGGCATGGTGGGGCATGCCCGTGGCGGCGCGGCCAAGGTCGCGGTGATCGCCTCGGGCCTGATGGGAACAATCTCGGGCTCGGGCGTCGCCAATGTCGTGACCACCGGCCAGTTCACCATTCCTTTGATGAAGCGTTTCGGTTATCGCGCCGATTTCGCCGGCGGCGTCGAGGCGACGTCATCGATGGGCGGGCAGATCATGCCGCCGGTGATGGGGGCCGTCGCCTTCATCATGGCCGAGACCATCGACGTGCCCTATGCGGCGATCGTGCAGGCGGCGGCGCTGCCGGCGCTGCTGTACTTCGCATCGGCCTTCTGGATCGTGCACCTTGAGGCCGGCAAGCGCGGCCTGCTTGGGCTGCCCAAGGACCAGTGTCCCTCGGTTTCCGCCGCCTTGCGCAAGGGTTGGCACCTCATCCTGCCGCTGGTCATGCTGGTCTACCTCCTGTTCAACGGATACACGCCGTTGTTCTCCGGCACGATCGGCCTGGCGCTCACGGTGATGCTACTTCTGGGCGGCACCATTGCGGCGAATTTCCGGGCCTTCGCGCTGCGCGCGATCTTCTGGGTGGTCATCGGCATCGCCGCGGCGTCGTTCCTGAAGGTCGGTTTGTGGGTGATCGGGGCGGTCCTCGCAGTGTTGCTGCTGCTGAACGTGTTCGTGCGGGGCGGGCGCGAGACACTGGCGATCTGCCGGGACAGCCTCGCGGAAGGCGCCAAGACGGCCCTGCCGGTCGGCATCGCCTGCGCCATCGTCGGCATCATCGTCGGCGCCATGACCCTGACCGGGGCAGCGACCACCTTCGGAGACTTCGTTGTCTCGATCGGCGAAAAGAGCCTGTTCCTGTCCCTGATCCTGACCATGGTCACCTGCCTCATTCTCGGCATGGGCATCCCGACGATCCCGAACTACATCATCACATCCTCGCTCGCCGGGCCGGCCTTGCTGCATCTGGGCGTGCCGTTGATCGTCAGCCACATGTTCGTCTTCTATTTCGGGATTCTGGCCGACCTGACCCCACCGGTCGCGCTCGCCGCCTTTGCCGCCGCGCCGATCGCCAAGGCATCGGGCATGCGGATCGGCATCCAGGCAGTCAAGATCGCGCTCGCCGGGTTTGTCATACCGTTCATGGCGGTCTACACGCCGGCGTTGATGCTGCAGGATGGTGGCCCCCTGGCGACGGAGATCGGCTTCCCGCTGGCTGTCGCCTATATCGTATTGAAGGCCTGCATCGCCATTGCGCTCTGGGGCGCCGCCGGGATCGGTTTTCTGCGGCGCGGCCTGGCGTTGTGGGAGCGGGCGATGGCCACCGCCGCCGCTTTCAGCCTTGTCGTCGCGCTGCCGGTGACCGATGAGATCGGATTTGCCCTGTCGATCCTTTTTGTCGCGCAGCACTATTGGCGCGCGCGCCGCGCATCGGTGGCACAGTGAATTTGTGCCTCCTGGCAGGTGCGAAGCAGATCACCCTGGCGACCGCGGCCTTCACCCTCGCCTGGACCCACTCGGTGGAGAAAACGCGATGGGAAGAGGATTGGGTGGTCACCGGGCAGGGACTCCAGATCGTTGAGGCGCGCATCGAAGGTTCGGGTGCCGGCATGGAGCCCCCCGCCGACGCGGTGAGGGACGGGGCGATGTGGCGCTATCATCCGCATCTACCGACCCTGCCGGAACTGGCCCTCGCGCGCTCCGGCGCCACCGGCGGGCGATGGAGCATCTGCTTCGCCGGCACTTGCCAGGATGTCCCTGAGCCGCAGGGGGAAGCAGAATCGGCGGTCGTGCTCAAGCCCTGTTTGTGACGCGGTGTCGCCCAGCGTGGAGCCACGGCAAACCCCCGGCTTGGGCCGAGGGCCTCGTTCAAGATTCCTGGGCGAAGGGACTATTGAGCGGCGATCAACGCGTGGAGGTTTGCGTCGTTGGCCGCGGTGCAATCTGAACCGGAACAATCTCGCAAAAGATCACAGTTCGCCCAGCTTGCGATCCGCGGGCTCAATGTTTCGCCTTGATCAGCATGGCGTGAATGTCGTCATGCGCGATCGGCTTGCGGACCGTGCCGATGATGTTCACGCCGCGCATCCTGCCGATGCGCGCGGCGGCCTCGAGGTCCTGCTGGGGCATGCCGCTGATCATGACGACCGCGCCGGGGTATTTGAGATCTGCCAGCACGCTTTGCAGCTTGTAGCCGTCGCGGTCGGGAATGCCGACATCCAGCACCACGATGTCGGGGCGCCATTCCGAAACCACGTGCTCGAAGGGTTTGGTCTGCTCCAGCGTCGTCACCTCGCAGAGCAGGTCGATGCCCGCGCGCTCGATGGCCGCCACCGCTTCCGGCTCGTCATCGACGATGAGGATACGCTTGATCTTGCCTGTCATGACCCTTGGCTCCGTCCCGGCCAGTCCGTCCCGCCGCTATCCCAGGGCAAAGACTCTTAACAATAGATTTACCGACCGGGGCCGGAGCGGTCTTTACAGCGGATCGGCGGAGGAATGACCTTCGTGGGCGTCGGCGGGGGCGGCCGGGGCGGTTCCCGAGGCGGCCGTGCCCAGCGGGGTGATCTGCCGCTGCCGCAGTGCCGCGTCGACGGCGAAATTGATGTCGCTCAGGGTCGGCAGGTAGTAGTCCGTATCGGATACGAAGCAGCGCAGCTCGAAATCCAGCTTCTCCTCGCCGATGGCGCGGAAGATGACACTGGGCGCCGGATGCTTCATCACGTGCACGGCTTCCCCGGCGCATTGCAGCAGGATGCGCCGTACGGCCTGGGCATCGGCGCCGGGCGCCACGCTCAGCTTCACGATCACCCTGGCGATGCGGTTCTTGTGGGTCCAGTTGACCACCGGGCTGGCGATCAGGGCCGAGTTCGGCACAATGACCGAGGCGCGGTCGAAGGTCTCGATCTCGGTCGAGCGGACCGAGATGCTTTTCACGATGCCCTCGGTGGTACCGACGACGATCCAGTCCCCGGTCTTGATGGGGCGTTCGATCAGCAGCAGCAGGCCGGCGACGAAGTTCTCCACCACCGTGCGCAGGCCGAAACCGATGCCGACAGAGAGGGCGCCGGCAACCAGGGCAATGGAGGAGAAATCGATCCCCAGCACCATGATCGCGATCATCAGCACGACCAGGCCGCTCACGTAGCCGACGCCGGTGGCGATCGAGTTCTGCATGCCGAGGTCGAGCTGGGTGTTCGGCATCACCCGCTCGCGCACCCAGCGCTTCACAGCGCCGACCAGCAGGAAACCGACGACGACCGTGACGATCGCCGTGGCGATGTCGACCAGGGACAGGTTGAGATCGCCGAGGCGGATCTGGGTGAAGAACTTGACCGTCCAGGCGTTCAGCAGCGTCGGAGACAGGCCACAGGCGATCAGCACGACATAGATGACAGGCGGCCAGAGCACCACGTCAGCCATCAGGCGCAGCCAGAAGGCGAGGCGCCGGCCGGTCTCCGGCGACAGGCCGGTCGTGCGCGATACCGCATCGTAGAGCCTGCTGCCGGGAGTCATGAAGGCGCGGACACTTTCGCCGATGATCTCGCGCAGCAGCAGGGCCGCGCCGATCAGCGTCGCCGTCACCGACAGCGAGATCAGCAGGTCCTTCGCCAACGAGGCATAGCCAAGCAGCGCTGCCACCAGGGACGCCAGGATGGCGAGGGCCGCGAGCCCGCGCAGCACCCAGGACAGGCGCGATTTGAAATGGGCGTCGCTGACCCAGTATTTCGCCCGCAATCCGGGCAGGAACACGATCACGGCGATGAGGCTGGCCGCCAGCGCCAGGATCGAGGTGAAGCTCGGCGACGGCGCCATGCTGCGCGGGTCGGAGACGCCGTTGATGACGACCGAGAGGATCAGGAAACAGAGCGCTCCGGTCAGCACGCGACGGCCGAGCTTGATCGCCGCCTTGGCCGGAACCGGAACCAGGCGCCAGGCCGGATAGTCGGGCGACAGGCAGGCCACGGTCAGCCCGGAGACGATGAAGAACAGGACCAGGTAGCCGCTGCTGGCCAGCACGAAGATCGGGAAGGCGGCGTTCTTGATCTCCGCCGGCCGGGTGATGACGAAAAGGCCGTCCAGCGCGATGACCGCCAGCGCCGGCAGCAGGACCCGCGCGACGGTGCCGGCGATGGCGGCGACGATGCGCCTTGTATAGCTCGGCTCGGCGATCTCGGCGCGCGGGCCCCAGCGCGACAGCACCCAGCGCCGCAGTGGAAAGGCCAGCACGGCGGCGATGGCCAGAATGCCGATGGCGCTGATGATGGTCAGCGTATCCATTTGCGCGATCTGCAGGTTGCGCCACCACTGCATCACGGACTCGTGCAGCGACCGGTAGGTCACGTTCGGGTCGGTAAGGGCATCCTGCCAGGTCGCGGGCAGGAGCGGCGAGGGGCCGCGCACTGCCAGCCGGCGCTGGGTCAGCTGCTGCTCGCGTTGGCCGATCTCGGCTTGCACCGCCTGGGCCCGGGTGATCGCCAGGTCGGCGCGGGTGATCCGACCCTGGAACTTGGTGAGTTCCTCCGACAGCCTGGTGCGGGTCGCGGCAATCTCGGGATCTTCCGGCGGCTGGCCCTCGGCCGGGGGCGCGCCGAGGCTGGCAAGCTGGCCGCGGACCGGTTGCGACTGGTCTTGTTGCGCACTGCTCAGGGCGCGCGCGTCGGCGATCAGCTTGCCGACCGAACGCAGGATCTGGTCGTAGCGCTCCTGCGCCAGGTCCGGATTGTCAGCGAGTTCCTTCTCGATGACGGTGAGATTGGCTTCCCAGCCTTGCAGCTGTTCAGCGGGCGAATCCTGCGCCAGCCCCGGCAGCGTGGCGCTCAGGCAGGAGACGGCGAAGAGCAGGAAAGCGAGAAGGCGGCGCATCGGTTGGCGATCATGGCTGGACGGGCCGGCGCGCCTTGCGGCCGTGCGGCAACGACGGCTACACTACCCGAGGCGCGATCGTTGTCCAGGGGCAAATCCTCCTTGATTTCAAGTGGTTGCGCCCAGCGTGCGATGGGCGGGAAGGGCAGTTGCGGCGATGGCATCCGAGGCGTTCGAGCCCATCGCCTTCCTGCGCGCCGCCGGATTGCATCCAGGCGGTGACTTGCGCGCCAAGCCGCTCGCGGGCGGCTATCTCAACGCGGTGTTTCGCCTGCGCGGCGAGGGCCTCGACTGGGTGGTGAAGCGTTTCGCCGTCGACCAGCCGCCGAGCCTTTATCCGAACCTGCCCGACGCGGAGCACCTCGCCTTGCAGCGGTTGTCGCCGCTTCGGGCGGCGCCGCGCCCGGTCGCGTTCTTCCCCGGTGACGCGCCCGTGCTGGTCTACGAGTTCTTTGCCGGCGAGGAATGGAACGGCGATTTGGCGGCGGTCGCCGCGCTGCTGCGCCGCATCCGCCGTGCCGACACTTCCGGCTTCCGCAATGTGCCGATGCAGCCGCGCGAGATCCTGGACCAGGCCGAAATCTTCGTCGCCCATTGCGGCGCAGACCTGCAGCACCGGTTGCGGGCGGCCCGCCCGGAGCCGGTCGCGGTGGCGGAGGTTGCACGCAGCGTCATCCATACCGATCTCGGTCCCGGCAACCTGATTGCCGGCGCGGACGGGTTGATTGCCATCGATTGGCAATGCCCGGCGGCGGGCGATCCGGTCGAGGACCTGGCGGCCTTCCTGTCGCCCGCGTTCCAGATTCTGTACGGGAAGACGCCACTCAGCGTCGCCGAGGAGCAAATCCTGCTGGCAGAGTATGGCGACGATGCGTCCGTCGCACGGCTCGCCATCCTGCGGCGATTCTACGATTGGCGCATGGCCGCCTATTGCGCCATGCGCTCGGAGCAATATGCGGCGACGCGGCCAGAGGCGGCGGCGCGCTATCGCGTGGCGGCGGCCGCGCTGTTCGCCCGCCTGGAGACCAAGGAATGAAACAGGTCGACCTCTTCCTGCAGAGCTATTGCTACAAGCATCACTATCTGCACGCGCCGGGCTATGACGTCTTCGCGTTCCTGGAGCGGACGGCTGCGGACGGCTTCACCGGCGTCAGCATCAACCTGAACGGCCCGAACTATCGCCAGCTCTCTGGCACTTCCATCGCGCATCAGAACGCGGTGGCGAACAAGCTGCGGGAGTTGTCCCTGCGCTGCGACATCGAGACCAGCGGCACGGACCTGCCGCATCTGCAAACGATGATCGAGTTGTGCAAGCGGCTGGGAGTCGAGCAGTTGCGCACCTATATGCGCCACGGCGGGACGGTGGCGGAGACGGTCGCGCGCACCACCGCCGATCTGTGCGTCGCCGCACCGCATTTCGAGCGCGCCGGACTCAAGCTGTTGCTGGAGAACCACGAGGACTTCACCGGCGCGGAGATGGTGCGGATCCTTTCCGCCGTGGAGCATCCGGCTGTCGGCGGGCTCTACGACTACGGCAACTCGATGATGGTGGGCGAGGAACCGCTGACCGCGCTTGCCGCCATGCTGCCCTATGTCCGCTCGGTGCATCTCAAGGATCATGCCTGCCGCGAGACGCCGGCGGGCGAAAAATTGATTCTTGGCGTGCCGATCGGCGCCGGCGTGCTGCCGATCGGCGAGGCCACGCGGCGGCTGGTCGATGCCGGTTTGGACCGCATCCTGATGTCGAGCGTGTGGGCGTACCAGGCGCCGGTGCGCGACTGGCGCGCCGACGGCCAATGGGGCAAGGGCGTGTTCCGGCCGGAGCCGGGCCCCTACGATCCGTTGCAGCGGCCATGGGATGCCGCGGCGCTGGCGGCTTCGGACCCGCGGCGCTTGTGCGCGCTGGAGGAACAGGCGGTGCGGCAGGGACAGGCTTGGTTGCGGGCGGAGCTCAAGCGCCTTGGCATCGCGGTCGCGCCCCGCGCCAGCTGAATCCCAGAGCGCCAGCTGAAATCCCGCGCGTCAGCTGAACTCGACCGTCACCTGGCCGAGGCCGGAGAACTCCGCGACGACCTGGTCGCCCGGGCCGATCGTCGCCGGCGTGATGCAGGTGCCGGTGGTGACGAGGTCCCCGGCCTTGAGCCCGATGCCGCGCTTCGACAGATGCTCGGCGAGCCAGCCCAGGGCCAGGCGCGGATCGCCGAGCGCGTTGGCGCCGCTGCCTTGTTCGACAACGACGCCGTTGCGCAGGACGCGGACCGGCTGCTTCGGCAGGTCGAGGTCGGACCAGTGCGACAGCCGTGGGCCGAGCAGGAACCAGGAGGCGAAGGCATCGTCGGCCACGATCTGCGGCGCGCCGACATGGGCGAAATCCTCATAGCGCGCATCCGGCACCTCGATGGCGAGATGCAGCGCCTCTACAGCCAGGCAGGCCTCCGCCATGCCATATGGCTCCGGTCGCGGCGGCAGGTCGCGACCCATGCGAAAGGCGAACTCGGCCTCGACCACCTTCATGTGCAGCGGCTTTGCCGGCAACGAAGCGCCGGTCTTCAACACGAAATCCGCGAACAACCGGCCGGCCAGCGGCTCGGTCACGCCGATATGCGCCTGGCCCGCCTTGCTGGTGGCGGCGATCTTCCAGCCCGCCACCGGCTGCCTGGCGCAGGCGACCATGGCATCCTGGATCGCGTAGCCTTCGGCCAGCGTGGCAGGGCGCAGATCGGGCGGCAGGGCGTCGATCCGTTCCTGGCGCAGGCGCGTGATCCAGAGCAGTTCGGCGGCGTCGCGGATGGCTTGGCTGTTCATGCTGTCGGCCCGGAGACGTGATGTCGCGCCCAGGCTTAGCAAAGCGCGGCGGGGCTGTCACCGTCCGCGGTTCCCGGGGCCGGGCATTGCCGCGCATGATGTCGCTAGTGGAAATCGCGGCTGCGCAGGCGCATCAGACGCTGGTCGCCGGTGACGGCGCGCTTGACCTCGTCGGCATTGGCGATGGCACGGTCCCAGTTCCCATCCTCCTGGCCTAGATCGTTCAGCAGATGCGAGAGGTCGACGGCCTTCTCCGCGATCACGTGGATCACCAGGCCCTCGCGCTGCAGCTTGCCCTCGATGCCGATCAGCCGGCTGGTCAGCACCACGCGGCGGAACTCCTCGAACACCTTGGGCCAGACCACGATGTTGGCAACGCCGGTCTCGTCCTCCAGGGTCATGAAGATCACGCCGCTGGCGGTGCCGGGGCGCTGGCGCACCAGGACCAGTCCGGCGACCCGGAGGCGGCCGTTGTTGGGCGCATTGGCGAGGTCGCGGCTCGGCACGACCTTGAGCGGCTGCAGGCGGTGGCGCAGCAGCTTCAGCGGATGGGCGCGCAGCGACAGGCCGAGGGCGGTGTAGTCCTCCACCACATGCTCGCCCAGGCTCATGTCGGGCAGGGGAGCGCTCAGATCTTCTACCGGGATATGCGAGGGCCAGCCGGCATCGGGTGCCGCGGCAAGGTCGAGATCGAAGAGCGGCAGCTGTCCTTCGCCCAGCGCGTGGATCTGCCACAGCGCCCGCCGGCGATCGAGGCCGAGCGAGCCGAAGGCATCGGCCTTGGCCAGGGTCTCGAGGGCCGCCGGGCCGAGGCCGCTCCGCCGCCACAGCTCATGCAGCGAGCGATAGCCGGTGCCGCGCGCCTTCAGGAGCTGTTCGATGTCCTTGGCGCGGCATCCCGCGATGCCACGGAAGCCGAGGCGCAAGGCGAGCGCGCCGTTCGCCGCCGGCTCGCCCGGCTCCAAGGTGTGGTCCCAGTCGCTGGCATTGACGTCGACCGGCCGCACCTCGACGCCGTGATCGCGCGCATCGCGCACCAGTTGCGCGGGCGCATAGAACCCCATCGGCTGCGCATTGAGGATCGCGCAGGCGAAGACCGCCGGATAGCGGCACTTCATCCAGGCGGAGACATAGACGAGGAGCGCGAAGCTGGCGGCGTGGCTTTCCGGGAAGCCGTATTCGCCGAAGCCCTCGATCTGGCTGAAGCAGCGCTCGGCGAAATCCTTGTCGTAGCCGCGGCCGGTCATGCCGTCGATGAACTTGGCGCGCAGGGTGTGGATGGTGCCGACCTTGCGGAAGGTGGCCATGGCGCGGCGCAGCTGGTCGGATTCCGAAGGCGTGAAACCGGCGGCGACGATGGCGATGCGCATCGCCTGTTCCTGGAACAAGGGCACGCCATAGGTCTTGTGCAGGACCTCGCGCAGCTCCTCCTTCGGATAGGTTTCCGGCTCCTGGCCCAGGCGGCGGCGCAAGTAGGGATGCACCATGTCGCCCTGGATCGGGCCGGGGCGCACGATCGCCACCTCGACCACCAGGTCGTAGAACTTTCGCGGTTGCAGCCGCGGCAGCATGGTCATCTGGGCGCGGCTTTCGACCTGGAACACGCCGACGGAATCCGCCTTGCACAGCATGTCGTAGACGTCGGGTTGCTCCGGCGGCACGGTCGCCAGCGACCAGGTCTCGCCCTTGTGCTTCTCCAACAGCTCGAACCCCTTGCGGATGCAGGTCAGCATGCCCAGCGCCAGCACGTCGATCTTCAGCATGCGCAGGGTATCGAGATCGTCCTTGTCCCATTCGATGACCGTGCGGTCCTCCATCGCCGCGTTCTCGATCGGCACGGATTCGCTGAGCTTGCCGCGGGTGATGACGAAGCCGCCGACATGCTGCGACAGGTGGCGCGGAAAGCCGATCAGTTCGCGCGCCAGCGCAAGGGTGTTGCCCAGCCGGTGGTCGCGCGGATCGAGGCCCGCCTCGCGGATATGCTCCTGGACGATGTCGTCCTCGCCCCAGCCCCAGATCGCCTTGGACAGGCGGTTCAGCACGTCCTCGCTGAGGCCGAAGACCTTGCCGACCTCGCGCAATGCGCTCTTCGGGCGATAGCAGATCACCGTCGCCGCCAGCCCGGCGCGGTCGCGGCCGTATTTCCCGTAGATGTACTGGATCACCTCCTCGCGCCGCTCATGCTCGAAATCGACGTCGATGTCCGGCGGCTCGTTGCGCTCGGCGGAAACGAAGCGTTCGAACAGCAGATCGACCTTGGTGGGATCGACGGCGGTGATGCCGAGGCAATAGCAGACCACAGAATTCGCCGCCGAGCCGCGCCCCTGGCACAGGATGTTCTGGCTCTCGGCATAGCGCACGATGTCCTGCACGGTCAGGAAATAGGGCGCGTAGTTGAGGCTGGCGATCAGATTCAGTTCCTGCTGCAGCGTGTCGCGCACCTTGGCCGGCACGCCGTCTGGATAGCGCCGCGCGGCGCCGAGCCAGGTCAGGCGCTCCAGCTCCTGCTGCGGGGTCGAGCCTTCCGGCACCGGCTCGCTGGGATAGTCGTAACGCAGCTCGGCGAGCGAGAAGCGGCATTCATCAGCCAGGCGCGATGCATTCTCCAGCGCCTCCGGCCAGCGCTTGAACAGCCGGCGCATTTCGTCCGGCGACTTCAGGTGCCGCTCGGCATTGGCGAGCAGGCGGAAGCCGACCTCCTCGATGGTGACATGCGCGCGGATGCAGGTCATCACGTCCTGCAGCGGCCGCCGCTCCGGGACATGATAGAGCACGTCGTTGGTGGCGATCAGCGGCAGGCGATGCTGCGCCGCAAGTTCGGCCAGCAGGCGGATCCGTTTCACGTCGTCACCGCGATAGAGATGGCTGGCGGCCAGATGCGCGTGCCGGCCGACGTCGCCGCGAAACCGGCACAGGAAGGCGGCAAAGTCTTCATCCGGCTGCTCCGGCGCCACGGCCACCAGATGCTGGCCCAGGCGATGATCCAGCACGTCCTGGTAGGAGATCAGGCATTGGCCTTTCTCCGCGCGCCGCTTGCCGAGCGTGAGCAGGGTGCAGAGCCGGCCATAGGCGGCGCGGTCCTGCGGATAGCAGAGCAGGCTGGGCGCGTCCCGCAGGTCAAGCCGGCAGCCGACGACGAGGCGGATGCCGCCCTTGTTGCAGCCGTCATAGGCGCGCACGATCCCGGCCAGCGTGTTGCGATCCGCGATGCCGATCGCCTCATAGCCCAGCGCGGCTGCGCGCAACGCCAGTTCCTCCGCATGCGAGGCGCCCTGCAGGAAGGAGAAGTTGGTGGCGGTCTGCAATTCGACGGGGCTGAAAGTCATTGCGCAAACGACTCACTTCTTCATGGCAAGGCTCGGCCTTGCCATCCACGAGTTTCGGCAAGCGAGATCGCGTGGCTGCAGGCAAATGCGTGGATCCCAAGGCCAAGCCTTGGGATGACGAGAGAAAGGAAGAATCATTCTGTCAGTCACCCGAACATCCCATGCAGGTACCAGCGCGGCGCCGGGTCGGCCTGGTAAAGGCCGGCGCGGTACAGCCAGTAGCGGCGGCCCTCGGCATCCTCGACGCGGTAATAGTCGCGGATCTCCGCATCCTCCGCGCCGGGCAGCCACCATTCGGGCGCGATGCGCTCCGGCCCCTCGGCCGCGCGCACGCGATGCAGGACATGGCGCCAGCGGAACTGCACCGGCGGATCGTCCGGCACCGGCGCCACCGCCTCGATCGGCTCGGGATGCGGCAGCAGGCGGATTGGGCGCTGCGCGGCCTTCGGCCAATGCAGGCGCGGGCTTTCCGCCAGTGCCGGCAGGCGCCGCACGGCGCGTTCCGGGATATGGCTTTCGCGGGTCTCGACCCGATGCACCGCCGCTTCGCCCAGCCGGTTGCTGAGCCGGTCGATCAGCGGCGCCAGATCCTGCGACGCGGCTTCCGCCGCATCGAGATCGCCCTGCTGTGGGCGCAGCCGCTCGACCTCGCCGGCGGCAAGCCGCATCGCCTCGAAGCCTTCCTCGGGGGCGAGCGCATCCAGCTTGTCCTCGAACAACCGGAACAGATGGGCGGGGTCGAGGCTCGCCCGCGCGGTGCCGACGAACAGGCGCTGCGTCTCGCCATCGACGCGGTAACAGGCCAGCTCCAGCTTGCGCGGGCCGCTTTCATGCGGGCGCAGGGCATCGGTCAGGCGCTGCAGCAGCAGGAGGAGCGCGCGGTCGATGCCGGCGCGTTGCGAGACCGGCTCGGCCAGATCCAGGCGAACATAGCATTGCGGCGGCGGCAGGAGCGGGGAGAGCGCCTCGTCGCGCCGGCCCAGCGCTTGGTCCAGCCGGTCGATCAACGCCGCGCCGAAACGCCGCGCCAGGGCGGCGCGCGGCAGGGCGCAGAGATCGGCGATGCGCTGAAGGCCGAGCCGCCTCAGCTGCGCGCACAGATCCTCCGGCAAGCGCAAGGCGGCCGGCGGCAATTGCTCGATCGCGGGGCGCAGGTTGCCCTGCGGCGCGATCAGGTGATCTCCCCTGCAATCACTGGCGCCGTAATGCGCCAAGGCCCAGGCGGCGCCGATCGTGTCGGCGATGGCGGCGCGGTGATGGATGCCGAAGGCGCGCAGATGGCGGTCGAGATCGGCCAGCATCTTCGCCTCGCTGCCCCACAGATGCGCGCAGCCGGCGATGTCGAGCAGCAGGCCGTCCACTCCGTCCGGCGCCACCAGCGGGGAGAAGCGCGTCGCCCAATCGGCCAGCCGGCGCAGATCCACTGCATCGGCCGCCGGGTCGTGCGCCTCGACGGCAAGCTGCGGCAACCAGGCGCGCGCATCGGCCACCGCCATGCCCGGCTTCACGCCGAGCCTAGTGGCCTGCGGATCGACGGCCTGGATCTCCTGCCGTTTGCCGGTCTGCGCCGCCAAGACCAAGGGCTGCGCCGGCGGCGTCGCGCCGGGCGAGGGGGATGAGCGCGGCGTCGGACGCCGCCGCAGGCGCCGGCGGTATTGGTCGGTCGGCCAATGCGTCAGCCACAGCGACAGGAAACGCCGCGATCCGCTGTTGGTCATCATGGCCCATCTCCATCACCCAGGATGCCGGCTGCCCGTTGCGGCATCGCCACAGATCCACGCGCCGTAACAGCGGCCCCAGTTCCGGCAGGATGGCGCGCGTTTCGTGCGCCACATTGGACACGCGCCAGCGCGTCGCCGCCGCGATCGGCTGCGCCCGGTGCCGCGCGGCCAGCTCCCCGGTGCGCCAGCGCCGCAGCAGGAAGCAGGGGATGCCGGCCTGCTCCGCCGCCAGCTGCAGGCGCCGCGTCGCCGTCAGCGAAACCGCGCCGATCTCGCCGAGGACGGCGCCCAGCGCCTTGCTGCGCAAAGCCTCCTCCAGCGCCCAGCAGACCTCCGCGTCGCGCCGGGCGGAGACCAGGATCAGCCGCCGCAGATCCAGGCCCAATGCGGCCAGCCCGGGCGCATAGAGGTCTTCGTCCTGGGTTATCCAGAGAACCCAGCCCAATCGCGGATTGGCCTTCAGGCCCAGGGCGAGAAAGGCGGCCCCGGCGGCGCCTTGTTCCTCGTCGCCGCCCTGGCCCGACACTTCATGCACGGCGCCGGCTGGAACCTCCGCCTTGCGCAGCACGGCATCGATGGCCGGCGCGCCGAGGGACAGCAGGGCTCCGGTGTCCTGTGCTTCCGGACGCGCGGCCGAAATGGCCGCGATACGCCGTTTCAACTGGGCAAGATCAAGTCGCGGGGTCATCAGGGCACATCGGGAAACGATTGTTCTCTTTTTGTTCCGTTTGCCGGGCTCTGTCAACGGGATCGATTTCCTTCTCGCGAATTCTATAAAAAGCGTTTTAAATCAAATGGAAAGTGGGAAGTCGTTCAGCTTGCATTCAGCTTCCGTATGGTCCACTGACTCATCATCAGCAGTTCTGCAGAAAGGACCCCCGCCATGTCCCGCTTTTCCCTGCGCCCCTTCATCCTGGCGACACTGATCGGGTCGCTTGCACCGCTCCCGCTGGCCATGCTCGACCTCGAGCAGGCGGCCCACGCCAAAAACAACGGTGGCGGCAATGGCGGCGGCAACGGAGGTGCTCATGGCGGCGGCAATGGCGGTGGGCACGGCAATGGGGGCAGCCACGGCAACGGCAATTCCGGCGGCGGGAACGGCGCCCAGGCCAGCAATGCCGATGCGACGACCGGCACCACGGACGTGAAGGCCCACAAGCCGACCAAGACGGAGTTGGCCGATGACCCGTCCCTGTCGCCCGATGCCCTGGGCAAGCTGAATGGCGTGCTGCATGCGTCGCCCCAGGCGATCGCCAATGCCAGCCCCAACTCGCCGCTCGGGATGGCCCGGGAACTCGCCGAAGCCTTGGGTGGCTTCCTCGACCCCGAAGCCGCGCCGGGTGAAGACCCTGAAGCTGAACCGATCACCGTCGCGGATCTCGGCGCCCTCATGGCCGGAATGACCAACAAGCCGGTTACCGCGGCACAGGTCGAGGCCGTGGTCGATCGCCTGGCCGAGGACGATCCGGAAAATCCCGCCCTGCAAGATCTGGACCCTGGGCTGGCGCAGGAAATCGCCGACGAAGCCAACAAGGTCAAAGGCTATGACACCGCGGCCAGCGACGATGGCGGAGCCGGAGAGGCCGACGACGTCGTCAACTAGATTGCGGCATCCGTCGAAATGAAACCGGGGCGCGGGAGGAGACTCCCGCGCCCCGAACTTTCAGGATCAGCCAGCTAGCGCGCTTCGCCAGTCCGCCCGCGGCGCAGCAGGAAGGCCGGCGTATGGTCGCCGAAGGCGACACCCGGAATGGCGTTGTCGTGCTCGTGGTGCACATGGCCGCCGCCATGCTTCGGCGGACGCGGCGCCGGCGCCTCGGCGGCATGCTGGTTGCGCTCGCCCTGATCGCGCCCCTGATCGCGCCCGTGATCGCGACCGGCCGCGCGTCGCTGGTGCCGGTTCGGGTGCGGCGCCACTTCCGGCTGCGGCAGGGCGACGCTGGCTTCCAGCACCGCGTGGCGGGTGACTTCCTGTTCCGGATGCGGAATGACCTCGTCGATCACTTCCGCCACCTTGCGCTCGCGCTTGTCGCTCTGCTGGCGGCCGCGGTCATGCCGGCTCGGCCGGCCCCCACGTTCCCTGCCGCCACGTTCCCGGCCGCCGCGCTCCTTGCCTTCGCTCAGCGCCGCGGTATCCAGGCCCTCGATCTCGATGCGGGGGATGGTGGTGCCCAGCAGCTTCTCGATTGACGCCAGATACTTGCCGTCGGCCGGCGCCGCCAGGGTGTAGGCGTGGCCTTCGCGGCCCGCGCGGCCGGTGCGGCCGATGCGATGCACGTAGTCCTCGGAATGCATCGGCACATCGAAATTGAAGACGTGGCTGAGGCCCTTGATGTCGAGGCCGCGCGCGGCGACGTCGCTGCACACCATCAGGCGGACTTCGCCCTTCTTGAACTTGTCGAGCGTCTCGGTGCGCGCCGGCTGGGACATGTCGCCATGCAGGCGCACCGCATCGAAGCCGTGCTTGGTCAGCGACTTGTAGAGGATTTCCACGTCGCGCTTGCGGTTGCAGAAGATCAGCGCGTTGGTGACGTTCTCGCTGCGGATCAGCCGGCGCAAGGCCTCGCGCTTCTGCTCGGTCTGCACCACGGCCAGCGCCTGCACCACGGTCGCGGCGGCGGTCGCCGGCGGGGCGACGCTGATTTCCTTCGGGTTCATCAGGAAGGCATCGGCCAGCTTGCGGATCTCCGGCGCCATGGTGGCGGAGAACAGCAGAGTTTGACGCAATTTCGGCAGCAGGCTGACGATGCGCTCGACATCCGGGATGAAGCCCATGTCGAGCATCCGGTCGGCTTCGTCGATGACCAGGATCTTCACGTCGTTCATCAGGATCTTGCCGCGCTCGAACAGGTCGATCAGGCGGCCCGGCGTGGCGATCAGCACGTCGACGCCGCGATCCAGCTTCTTTTCCTGGTCGACGAAGCTCTCGCCGCCGATCAGCAGCGCATAGTTCAAGCTGCAGTATTTGCCGTATTTCTCGAAATTGTCGGCCACCTGGGCGGCCAGCTCCCGAGTCGGCTCGATGATCAGCGAGCGCGGCATGCGCGCCTTGGCGCGGCCGCTGCTCAGGATCTCGATCATCGGCAGGGTGAAACCCGCCGTTTTGCCGGTCCCGGTCTGGGCGCAGCCCAGCACGTCGCGGCCCATCAAGACCACTGGAATTGCCTGCGCTTGAATGGGGGTGGGCTGCTGATAGCCGACTTCGGCAATCGCCTTGAGGATTTCGGGGTTAAGCCCCAGCTCGTCGAACGTCATTATCTCATGATGCGGGCATCGATCAGTTTCGCCGGTCGGCGACAAGAGGCAGGGGGGCCCGGAACCGCT